>CAZEDU010000121.1:11315-15434 GCA_964511185.1 uncultured Myxococcaceae bacterium
CGCGGTGATGTCGATGCCGCGGCTGTCGGTGATGAAGGCGTAGAGCGCGGCGTTCGACGAGGACGGCACGTACCAGACCCCTGGCCGACCCGCTTGCGGCTCACCGTTCGATCCGCGTGTGCAGTCGAGCGCTGAGCTGCCACGAACGTCGCCCACCAGGGACGCCACGCTCCACAGCGGCTGCAGGCTCGACGTGTACACGGCGATGTTGCCGCCGATGTCCGCCGTGTGAATCAGCCCGCCTGAACCGATGGCGGGAGTCGCGACCACTCTGTTTGGCGAAGCGACCGAGGCCGCACTCCAGCCAAGCACCGGCACCTTCTTTATCGTGTTGTCCAGATCACCGAAGACCACCTCTCCACTCGCGGTCGTCACAAGTCCGAAGGCCGGTCGCTGCGTCGTTCCGGCATCGGGGAATCTCCACTCGAGTGTTCCACCATCAATTGCGAAGGCTCCGCCCGTATTGCTCGGACCTGCACCGCTTCCGATCACTCGGCCCTCAACGAGAGCGATGGAATTCGGCTGGTACACGGAGTCCACTGGCCAGCCGTTGAGGCTCGCGATACCCGAGTGGCTGATCGAATATCCGCGAACACGGTTCGCTCCGCTTTCAGCGAAGAACACGTTTGTTCCGTCTGTCACGATCCCGGTTGGATAGTCGGCGAATCCCGCCGACCCTTCCGGGAAACACTTGTCAGTGATTCCAGCGCTGGGCCGAACGGCAACCAATTGCCCCTGAGCACCACCGGAGTTCACGACGACAGCAGCCGTCTCATATGCGGTTCCCGACGCCTGCGTCGTCAAGATTGCCGGCGAACTCTCGGGCCCACTCGTAGCGAGACCGGAGCACGAATCCTTCTCCGTTCCGTTGCTCGCGAAGAGCGCAACTACAGACGAAGGGGCCTTAACGACGACATACACGGTGGACTCGCCGCCATCGCTGGCGCCCACTGCCAGACTCGCCTCGATTGCACCTCGATCTGACTTCCACCTCTGTTGCCCATCAGGTGTGATGGCAAGCACAGACCCGGTCGAGTTGTTCGTCGTGCCGACGAACAGCGTCCCATCAGCTCCAATTGCCGGCGTCGTCTTCACCGAAGTCCCCGCCTCGAACTTCCACTTCCACCGCGTCACGGCAATTCCGCCGTCCGCGGCGCCTGCGTTGCCGGCCAAATCACTCCCGCTGACAACCAGCGGCATCACCCCGCGGAACGCACGGAGCTCGGGCTGCGCCAAGTCCACCGGAACGGTCGCACAGAGCCCAGCATCACAGGCACCCCACCCGCTCACCGTCACTGGCGTCGCGGCCGCCCCGGGCACACCCCCATCCCCCAGCCCCACCAACGTCACCGTCACACTCGCCGGATCCAGATTCACATCACTGGTCGCCAGAAGCACCGGCGCGACCTCGTCTCGCCGCCACGCCGCCGAGTACCCGGCCTGCGGATCCACATAGCTGGTCGTCCCGCTGTCCGGCCGCGTGGGCGACGGCACCTGAATCTGAAACGTCGGCGACGTCCTATCGACCGACACCGTCCGCGCCGCGCTCTGCAGCCCCGCGGCCAGCCACGTCGCGACGAACTGGTAATTCCCCTCGCCCGCCGGCGTCGTCCAAGTCCCCTGGTACAGCCCTGAGTCCACCCGCGTTAGCGTCAGCGTGCTCGCCTGCGGCCCAGTCACCGTCACCTCCAGGCTCGCCGGGTCATTCGCCGTCATTCCCTGCCCCAGGTCGAGCTGCGCCGCCACCTGCACAGTCGGAGCCGAGGTCACCAGGTCGCTCGCCGGCGTCACGATGCGCAGCCCGACATACCGAGCGCGGCAGCCCTCGCCGATGCACTCCTGATGGTCCGGACAAGGCAGGTCACAACGCGCCTCGACGGCGCTCACACACGTTCCCACCGAGGTGTCGCAGAAGCCCCCTTCCTCACAATCGCCGTCCTGACTGCAAGGACGAGCGGGGCTGAAGCGACAACCCGAAACGACAACGAGACAGAGCAACAACGAAGCGCGCGCGTTCAAACGGCCTCCTCGAACGGGTCGCCTCATACACCGACTGCGTCGCACTTTCGATGGTGGCCGTTCGAATGCTAAGAGGCGCCCCCTCATGCCGCCTCGTCAGGCCCCTGCCATCGCCTTCGTCGGAGCACTCCTGCTTCTCGGCACCCACGCCTGGTCGGCGCCGCGCGAAGTCGTGGCCCTCCATCCGCTCGTCGTGGTCGGCGGCGAGCCCGCCGACGACTGGCTGCACAGCCTGTTCACCGCCGAGGTCGCCCGCATCGACGTCGAGCTCGTCGGCTCGGAGCAGGTCCGCCAGTTCCTCAAGTCTCAGCGGAACCAGTCGTGCATCGGCGACGACGGGTGCCTCGCCAACCTCGCCAAGGCGACCGGAGCGACGCGCACGGTCCTCGTCACCATCTCCCCCTACTCGCCCAAGCTCGTCCTCACCGGGCGGGTGGTGTCGGCCTCGGGCGCGGTGATCCGCTCCCTGCCCAGCCGCGAGTATCCGCGCGGCAAGTCGAAGAACGAAGCCACGCAGGCCGCGCTTCGCGCCTTCCTCAAAGAGCTCGACGTGACCGCGCTGGAGCTGGCGCCGCTCGCGGCGACGACCCAGCCGGAGCCGCCGAAGAAGCCCGAGCCTGTCGCTGAGCCCGTCACCGTCACTCGAGTCGAGCCGCCTCCGGTCAACACGCTCCGGACGGCGAGCTACGTGGCGTGGGGCGTGGGCGCCGCGGCGCTCGCGGGCGCGGGCGCGGTGCGCTTGACCTCGGAGAGCACCGTCCAGGAGCTGCGCGCTTCGATGGGAGGCTCGAGCAACGTTCCCCAAGACGCCAAGTCCCAGGAGCTCGCCCGCACGCTGAGATCCCGCGAGCAGGTGGCGACGGGCTTGCTCATCGGCGCCGGCGCCGCGCTCGCGACCGGCACCATCTTGTTCTTCGTGTCTGACGGCCCGGGCGCTCCCTCCGTGGCCTTCTCTCCCCAGCTCGATGGAGCCGCGGCCTTCGTCGCCTGGTCGTTCTAGAGGTACGTATGTCCCGACGTCTTTCTCTGCTCTTCGCCCTCTTCATCGGGTGCGCGACCGATCCCGAAGGGGCCGTGTGCATCGACACGCCGTGCCGCGACGGCCTGGTCTGCGACAAGGAATATCGAATCTGCGTCACCAACCGCCCACCCCGCTTCGAGCTGGCGATCAACAACACGACGGTGCTGAGCAATCGCACGGAGACCATCGAAGGGGTCGTCATCGACGATGAAGATGCCGTCGAGTCCGTCGAGTTCAGCACCAACGGGGGAGCGACCTGGCGGACGCTGGAGATCAAGCCCCACTTCGACAAGCTGACCTTCTCGGTCAACGTCGATCCGCCCAGCGCCGACTTCGAAGCCTGGACCTTCATGCTCCGCGCGAAGGACCGGCGCGGCGCGGTGGGCGAGCACACGGTCACGCCGGTCGTCGACAACGTGGCCCCGCGCTGCAAGTTCCTCCACCCGGCCACGGGCAAGGTCGGGCTGGGCAAGAACGGCGTCTACACGTTCGAGGTCGAGGCGCTCGATGGCTCGAACGCGCTCGGGGGCGCGGCGGTTCAGATTGGCCGCGACGCGGCTTTCAAGCCGGCGCGTGTCGAGGGCAACCGCGTCCGCGCCGACTACACCGTGCCGGCCACGGGCCAGGGCGGCTGGGTCCGGTTCGAGGTCGACGATGTCTACGGGAACACCTGCCACGTCGAGACCGAGTTCGTGTTCGACCGGGTTCCTCCGTCGATTCAGATCAGCTCGCCCGCCCCCAACTTCGTCGCTGGCCCGAACGAAGGTGCGCAGCTGGTCATCTCTGGGACGTTCGTCAACGACGACGCCAAGAGCCGTGTGCTCGTCGACTTCGCGGACGGCAAGGGGCCGCAGGACGCGCAGGTGCTGGGCAACAGCTGGACCCTTCGCGCGGACCTTTCGAACGACGAAGACCTGGTGGCCCACGCGATCCTCGCCACCATCACCGACGAAGCCGGCAACACCGCGTCCGACACGCGCACCGTCTTCGTCGATCGCGTCGGGCCGCGCATCACCTTCGTCAGCCCGAGCGAGGGAGCGAAGCTCGGCGCCAAGGAGCTTCCCACCCATCAGCTCGAG
>CAZEDU010000122.1:0-13395 GCA_964511185.1 uncultured Myxococcaceae bacterium
CGGGAATCGAAGGACGCGTCGGCCACCGCCCCGAGTTCAGCTCGTCGAACGTGCCGTCCGGGGCGGGGGGCAACGGCTTCACCGCGACGGGCTCGGGTTGCTGCCACAGCGTCTTCAAGCGATCGAGAAAAGGGCTCACACGCATCTCCGCGAACGGGAGCCGAGTGTGCCTGCAATGCACGAGGCGACTTCAAGAACTCACCGGGGCGCAACGTCGGCCGATGCCCCACACGCGAACGCCACGCGCGGCGAATTTCAAAATGGCGGCACCGCGTCGCCCGCCCCCAGGGCGAGCTCGAACGCGAAGCGCGCCTGTTCACCTGCAGACACATGCGCGAGCCCTTCTCCTGTCGCGAGCGCGCCGGCCGGCGCCGACCACGGCTCCACGCAGACGAACGGCTTGTCCGGCTGGGTCCAGAGCACCAGGCACCGATAGCCTTCGGTCCAGCTGAGCCGCACCGGCGCCATTCCCGGCCGCGTCAGAAAAGTGCCCGCGGTCGGGTGGTCGAGCAGGTGCAGATCCATCTCTCCACCGAAGTCGATGCGAGGCCGCTCGACGTGCGCGCCTCGAAGCTGGTCGTACGCGCGCGACGCGGCGGTCTCCACCTGCACCTGCGCCTTGGTGCCGGGCGCGACCTGGAAGTACGGGTGCAGCCCCAGGTGCAGCGGCATCGGCGTCTCGTCGCGGTTCTCCACCACGAGCTCGTGCATCAGCCGTCCGTCGAACACGGTCACCGCCAGCGTCAACCGAAACGCGTACGGGAACAGCGCGAGCGTGGCCTCGTCGGCGTCGAGCCGGCACTCGAGCCTGGCGCTCGTCTCGTCACACGCGGCCGACGTCACCTCGAATGCGCGCTGCCGCGCGAAGCCGTGCTGCGCCAGCTCGAACGAGCGGCCTTTCGCTTCGTAGCGCCCGGTGGGCAGCTTGCCCGCCTGCGGAAACAGCACCGGAATGCCTCCCCGCACGTTCTTCGTCGAGTCGGCGAGCGTGGCGGGGTCGAGAAAGAGCACCTCGCTCCCGCCCACCCCGAAGCGCGTCACCAAGCCGCCGCGCGACGGCACCACCTCGGCCCGCCCGCCCTGGCCGTCGGTGAGCACGTAGGTCCGAAGCCCGCCGACGCCCGCTGCCTCTCGAATGTCCGCCGTCACGTCTTGATGATGTACGTGAAAACCAAGGACGGCTGCTGCACGTTGAACGGCACCTGCGTGCCCACCGCCGGCGTCGGCGCCACGTACATGAAGTTCTGAATGCCGCCGCCGAGCTGCCCGGTGGTGAAATCGGCGTTCGAGCCGTAGACGCCTGCCCCGGTCCAGTTGAAGTTCCACCAGCCCTGGTTCGGCGCGGAGCCCGGGTTCTGCAGAAGGATGAGGTGGTTGTGCGCGGCGACCTCGTTCACCTGCTGAAAGTGCGCCTCCTCGCCGTACGCCTGACCTCGGGTGCGCGGCGAAAGGCCCGGCCCCTGTCCAGCGCCCACCGGCACCCGCCCCCGCAGGTCCGGCACGTTGAACGTCGTCGAGCCGTTGCCCGAGCCGAACGTCGTGCCGACGACGGCGAACAGCGCCGAGTACGTCGTGCGGCTCACCGCCGCGCCGTCGCAGAGCAGCCACCCCGCCGGCGCGCTCGCGCCCACGTACGGCAGCACCACCCCCGCGGGGAGCTGACCGACAGGACCTACCGGCCCCACGGCGCCTTGCGGACCTTGCACCCCCTGCACGCCTTGAACGCCCTGGTCCCCTTTGTCGCCCTTGGGCCCGGCCAGCACGAGGAGCCCGCCGTCCACCAACAGCGTGCCACCGTCCGCGATGCTCACGTACAGGTCGCCAATCGCTCCGGGCAGCCCCTGCGGACCCGGCGGCCCCTCTGGACCGGGCCCGCCTCGTTCGCCTGAAGGGCCCGGCGGCCCAGGCACGTCCGAGATGCAACCGGCCCCAGCCACACAGACGAGTGCAATCACGGGAATGGCTCGCACGTTGGAAGAGCGTGCCACAAGCCAGCGGTGAACTGGAATGAACAGCCGTTATCCGACGCGGCGCGCGGCGAGCAGCGCCTCCGGGGAGAGGCCCCGGTCGAAGTCGTCGAGCACGGCCCGCGCCGGAGAGCGGCCCGAGGCGGCCAGCGCGCGCAACGGCTCGAGCAGCGGCGCGTCCTGGGCGTCCAGCCGCTGGAGCCCCCGCCGCGCAATCTCCACCAGCTCCCGCGCGAGTGCGGCGAGCGGCGTTCGGCCCAGCGCGCCTTCCAGCCCCTTCTTCCTCGCCTCGTCGTGAAACCGAAGGTGCGCCTCGAACGACAGCTTCGGCAGCAGCTGGTCCAGCTCGTCCATCGCCGCCGCGTCGTAGAGCAGCCCCCGAAACAGCGCCGCCAAGGCGCCGGTCATCGCGGCCCCGTTGCAGTCGGCGCTGCGAAACTCGAGCACCCGCTTGATGCGCACCTCGGGGAACAGGGTCGAGAGGTGATCGATCCAGTCGGCGTACAGCGCGGGCTTGCCGTCGAAGCCGCCGCGCAGCAGCTCCCCAAAGGTCATGCGCGGCTTCAGGTACTGCCCGTCGCGGCGCAGGAAGAGCAGCGGCACGTCCAGCGCCCACGCCACGTACGCGCGGTACGAGAAGCCGCCGTCGAGCATCGACGGGAGGTAGCCGCAGCGCGCCGAGTCGACCTCGCTCCACACCCGGCTGCGATACGACAGGTAGCCGGTCGGTTTTCCGTCCTTGAGCGGGCTGTTCGCGTACAGCGCCAGCACCACCGGCGCCATGCGCGCCGCGAGGCCGACCTTGCGCGCGCAGTCGGCCTCGTCGCGCCAGTCGAGCGACACCTGCGCGGTGGCCGTCATCAACATCATGTCGAGCGCCAACGCGCCGCGGGAACCCAAGGTCTCGCGCATCGCGCGGTAGCGCGCCTTCGGCATCCAGGGCTGCTCGGCCACCGTCCCGAACGGGCGATACCCCAGCGCCACGAACGACAGCCCGAGCGATTCTCCCGCGCGCGTGAGCCGCTCCAGGTGCTTCAGGTTCTCCGCGTGCACTTGGCGGGCGCTGAACGCCGGCGCCCCCGACAGCTCGAGCTGGCCGCCGGGCTCGAGCGAGATGGTCGCCGCGCCTTCGGTGAGCGCGATCGTCGGCGCGCCGGGCCCCTCCTTGAACGCCTCGAGCCCCTCGTCCGCCAGCGCGTGCAGGAGCGCGCCAATGCCGCCCTCGCCTTCGTACGGCACCGGCGCGGCGCCGCGGAACACCAGCTTCTCGTGCTCGAGCCCGATTCGATGCTCCGAAGGCGGCCGCTCGGCGGCGCGAAAGTACGCCACCAGCTCGTCCACCGTCTGAAGCGGCCGCTCTTCGGCCGGAAGGTCCAAAGACATCGGAGCGGCGCGTTATAACCGCGCGACGGCCGATGCGCCGATGGAATGAAAGGCCAGCGCCATGGAAAGCCTCCCGACCTTGCCGGCCCGCCCCGCCTTGTCCGACATGTGGGTGGGCTTCTCGCTGCCCATGCGGGCCTTCACGTTGATCCGCCAGAACCGCAAGCTCCAGCGGCTCTCGGCGCTGTGCTCCGCGGTCACCTTCGTCACGCTCACCGGCTGGGTGGCGCTGCTCTCCACCCAGTTCGGCGGGTGGCTGCACTGGCTCTGGACGAAGCCGGACAGCTGGTACGGCCAAGCCCTCTGGTACCTCGTCGGCGTGCTCACCTTCGTCGTGCTGCTCGCCGCGGGCGCCAGCGCCTTGCCGCTCCTGCTCCTCGCGCCGCTGCAGGACCCGCTCTCCGAGGCGACCGAGGAGCTGTTGGGCGAAGGCGCCGCTCCGGGCTTTTCGGTCCAGGGGCTCGCCCGCGGCACCTACGCCGCGCTCCGGCACACCTTCGGCCGCGTGCTGATTCTGCTCCTCGGCTACGCGGTGTTCTTCCCGCTGCACTTCATCCCGGGCGCCGGCTCCGTCGTGTCGACCGTGCTCTCCACCAGCTGGACCATCTGGTGGCTCGCCGGGGAGTACTTGAGCGCCCCGATGGCCCGGCATCTCTATCGATTTCGCGACGTTCGAAAGGCGATGGGTCAGCGCACCGCGCTCATGTTGGGCTTCGGCGGCGCGCTGTTCTTGCTGCTCTGGGTGCCCATCCTCAACTTCTTCCTCATCCCCATCGCGACGGTGGGTGGCACCCTTCTCTACCTGTCGCTGAAACGATCGGGAACGCTTTCGCCCCCAGCGCAGTTGTAGCCTTGTTCCAATGGCCCATTGTCTTGATGCCCTGGGAGGCCGTGATTAGTCTTCCTCGCCGATGCACGTGCACGCGCTGCATCCTTGCGAGCCCATCTCGCGTTCCTTCCTCACCCACGTCGTCCTGGGCGGGCAAACCATTCGGTTTCTCCGTCGTTAAGTGAGCTCCTTCATGCCCCGCATGCTCCGTCGCCTGGTCGCCATCGCCATCCTCTTGGGAGTCTGGGCGGGAATCGGAAGCGACCGCGCCCCCGTCTCCATGACGCTCAGCGAGGCGGTGGCCGCCCCAGCCAAGTGGAGCGAGCCGCAGGCCCCCCGCTCGTCCGACAAGCCGGCGCACGAGCTGTCGTCGTTGCGCATCTTCACGAAGGTCATCCTCTACGTGAAGGACAACTACGTCGACCCCAAGCGCGTGAAGCCGAAGGAGATGATGGTCAACGCGCTCGAGTACGTCGAAAAGACGGTGCCCGACGTGATGGTCGAGCCGAGCGCCGACAACACCAAGGTGAAGCTGAACGTGAACGGCAAGGTCCGCGAGTTCGACCTGTCGCACGTCGACTCGCTCTGGAAGATGTCGTTCACGCTCAAGGACGTCTTCGACTACGTGGCGAAGAACATGCGGCCGATGGAGGACACCCGCGACATCGAGTACGCGGCGGTCAACGGCATGCTCAGCACGCTCGATCCGCACTCGGTGCTGCTGCGCCCCGAGATGTACCGGGAGATGAAGCTCACCACCAAGGGCGAGTTCGGCGGCCTGGGCTTCGTCATCCAGATGAAGGAAGGCAACCTGACCGTGGTGAAGGTGCTGCCGAAGACCCCGGCGCACCGCGCGGGCATCAAGAAGGACGACCAGATTCGGAAGATCGGCGAAGAGTCGACCGTCAACATGGACCTGAACGAGGCGGTCTCGAAGCTGCGCGGCCCGGTCGACTCGAAGGTCAGCATCACCGTCGAGCGCGCGAGCTGGGACAAGCCGCAGACGATGCAGCTCACCCGCGCGCTCATCAACATCGAGTCGGTGCAGTCGAAGATGCTCGCGCAGAACGTCGGCTACGTGCGCCTGAAGAACTTCCAGGGCAACACCACCCGCCACCTGCAGCAGGCGCTCGAAGAGCTGAACCAGAAGGCCGGCCCGAACGGCCTGAAGGGCCTGGTGCTCGACCTCCGCGGCAACCCCGGCGGCCTGCTCGAGCAGGCGATCCAGGTCTCCGACCTGTTCGTCTCGAACGGCACCATCGTCGCGACGGTGGGCTTGTCGGACAAGCTCCGCGAAGAGAAGAAGGCGCACGCGGACGACGGCGACAACGCCTACCCCATCGCCGTGCTGGTGAACGCCGGCAGCGCCTCGGCCTCCGAGATCGTCGCCGGCGCGCTGAAGAACCTGAACCGCGCGGTGGTGATCGGCCGGCAGACGTTCGGCAAGGGCTCGGTGCAGGTGCTCTACGACTTCCCGGACGAGAGCGCCCTCAAGCTGACCATCGCCAAGTACCTCACGCCGGGCGACGTCTCGATTCAGGAAGTCGGCATCGTGCCCGACATCGAGCTGATCCCCACCCGCGTCACCAAGGAGCGCGTCGACGTCTTCGCGCCCCGCAAGTCGGTGGGCGAGGCGGATCTCGATCACCACTTCTCCAACCCCTCGAGCGCGCAGGCGGCCAAGAAGCGCGCCGACGTCCTCGGGCGCGAGAAGCCGCTCGAGCAGCTCAAGTACCTGAAGGAAGATCCGAAGGAGAAGGACGCCTCCGCCCGCCAGCAGAAGGCCGAGGAAGGCAAGGACGGCAAGCTGTCGAAGACCGACAAGGGCGGCAAGAAGGGCAAGGGCAAGGACCCGCTGCTCGACGTGGACATCTCGGGCACCGACGAAGACCTGGACGACCAGCTCGACGCCGAGTCGCAGGACGAGATCAAGGAAGACTTCGAGGTGCTCTTCGCGCGCGACTACGTGCTGAAGGCCCCGTACACCGACCGCGACCGCATGCTCAAAGAGGGCCGCGGCTTCGTCGACGAGAAGCGCCGGCAGGAAGACGAGCGCATCTCGAACGCGATCAGCGCGCTCGGCATCGACTGGTCGCACGGCCAGAGCCCGAAGGCCCCGCAGCTGTTCGCCACGCTCAAGCCGACCGCCGACAAGCGCATTCAGGCCGGCGACCTGGTCGAGCTGGAGCTGACGGTCGAGAACCGCGGCAGCGAGCCGGTGAAGCGGCTGCGCGCGTGGACCGAGTCCGACAACGCGTTCCTGGACCGCCGCGAGTTCGTCTTCGGCGGCTTGAAGCCGAGCGAGAAGCGCACCTGGATGGTGCCGGTGCGGCTGCCGAAGGACCTGACGTCCCGCCGCGACGCGGTGAGCATCCACCTGTTCGACGACAAGGGCCAGCTCGGCGAGCCGGTGGTGAGCGAGCTCAACTTCGTCGAGCTGCCCCGGCCCACCTTCGCCTTCGCGTACCAGCTGCAGGACGACTGCTCGGCCTGCAACGGCGACGGCATCGCGCAGCGCGGAGAGTCGGTGCAGGTGCTGCTCGATGTCACCAACACGGGCAGCGGCAAGGCGCTCGACTCGTTCGCGCAGATCAAGAATGCCGCCGACCAGAACATCTTCATCGAGAAAGGCCGGTTCAAGCTGGGCGAGATCGGCCCGGGCGAGACGAAGACCGCGCGCTTCTCACTCGAGGTGAAGAAGGCCTACAAGGGCGACGACTTCAACTTGAAGCTCGCGATCATCGACGAGCCGCTCGAGGAGTTCACCACCGAGAAGCTGACCATCCCGGTCTCGGAGAAGTCTGTCGCGCTCGCGCCAGCCGGCAAGGGCAAGAACGTGCTCAAGCTCAACGAGAAGGCGGAGATCTTCGCCAACGCCGAAGCCACCGGCGAGCCGATCGCGCGCTTGCCCAAGGGCGCGGTCCTCACCGAGCTGGCGCGCAACGAGCAAGTCGCGAAGGTCGAGTGGGAGAAAGAGCGCCCGGGCTTCGTGCGGCTCTCCGAGGCGAAGGACCTGAAGGGCGGCAAGCCGGCGTTCCCGAAGGAGATCGAACGCGTGCCCGCCGCGCAGCCGCCGCAGATCGTGCTGAGCGTCGACCCGGCCAGCGGCGGCGTGGTGACCGACAGCGAGCGCTTCACCCTCTCCGGCACCGTCACCAACCCCGGCCACCTGCTCGACATGTACGTGCTGGTGAACGACCAGAAGGTCTTCTTCAAGCCGGGCACCGACGGCGACGGCAAGAAGCAGATTCGCTTCACCGCCGAGTTCGCGCTGAAGGAAGGCAACAACGCGGTGCTGGTGGTGGCGCGCGAGAGCCCGGAGCTCGCCAGCCGGAAGACGCTCGTGGTGCGCCGCCGGCCCGTCGCCGTGGCGCAGAAGCTCGAGCGGTAAACCCTCAATCGCGCGTCGCTTTTGTTGATTGAGCGGCCGGCGCGAACTACCGTCGTCCTCACGTTTTTCCGGGAGGACTTTTCGCATGGGGACGTTCGCGCGAACGACTGCGCTCGCTGTCTTCCTCGCTGGCGCGGGCGCGCTGGCGGACTCGAACGACCTGCGGCTGTATCAGCTCGGCAACCCGGTCGGGGGCGGCTTCCGCTTCACGGATCAGGCCCAGGGGAATTTCCGCGTCTTCGCCCGTGAGCTGGGGGCGGCGCTCACCTCGACCAACCTCACGCCGCCCGAGACCTTGGGCTCCGCCGGCTTCTCTGTGAGCGCGGCGGCCTCGGTGGTGTGGCTCAAGCGCGGCGAGTTCCTCTTCCCCACCGAAGGCGCCAAGCGCGCGAGCGACGCCGGCACCGCCATCCAGAACGGCTCGGTGCTGATCCCGTCGGTCCACATCCGCAAGGGGTTGCCATACTCGTTCGAGATTGGCCTGCGCACCGCGTGGATCGAAAAGAGCCGCATGTTCGCGCCGACCGTCGAGGGCCGCTGGGCGTTGAATGAGGGCTTCAGCTACCTGCCCGACTTCGCCATTCGGGGCCACGCCAGCAAGCTGTTCAACGCGCGCGACCTGGACCTCACCACCGCCGGCCTCGACCTGAGCCTCGGCAAAGAGTTCGCGCTCGGCGGCGTCGTCACCTTGACGCCCTATGCCGGCTGGAACGTGGTGTGGGTCGGCGCGCAGACCAACACCATCGACTTCCGCCCCGAACGCACCCAGGAAGAGGCCACCCGCACGCAGCTGGCGCAGCTGCAGGACACCGGCTCGTTCGAGACGTTGAGCCTCACCAACAACCGCCACAACCGGTTCTACGGCGGGCTGCGCTTCATCGCCGGCGCGCTGCAGATCGGCGGCGAGTTCTCGTACTCGAGCCTGGGCTCGTTCCGCGACACGGTGACCACCGCAGACCGGCGCATGCCGCCGGTCCTCGCCACCAACTGGACGCTCGGGCTCGACTTCTAGCGGCAGAAGCCGGGCTGGCCCAGCTCGTTCCAATGCTTCGTTACCGCCTCGCTGAGCTCGACGACATTCCCGCGCTGATGCTGATTCGCAACTCGGTGCGCGAGAACCGGCTCGTCACGAAGTCCATTGGACACGAAGAGTATGTGACGGCCCTGACCGTCGACGGGCGCGCGTGGCTCTGCGAAAGCGACGGCGAGGTCGTCGGCTTCGTGTGCGGCCGACTCAAGCAGGCAGACATCTGGGCGCTCTTCCTCAAGCAGGAGTACGAGCGGCGAGGAATCGGCAGCGAGTTGATGGCTCTCGTCGAGAGATGGATGTTTTCGAACGACCTGCCGTCGATTGTTCTCACGACAGCCCCAGGCACGCGCGCGGAGCGTTTGTATCTCCGACGCGGGTGGATACGTGTCGGTACCGAGCCGTCGGGAGAAGCGATGTTTCGACTGGATCGCCCCGCAGACTTCTAGCCTGCGCGGAGCGCGCGTGGCTGATTGGTGATCACCGCGTCCACACCTAGCACTCGAAGCCGCTTCGCCTCGGCGACGTCATCCACTGTCCAGGCCATGACCTGAAGCCCCCGCCGCTTCCACCGCGCCACGGACTCTTCGGTGCAATGCGAAAAGTGCGGGTGAATCGACCAGTTCCCCGTCACCGGCGCCGCCAGACTGTCCTGCCAGAAGAACGCCTTGTCCGGGTCGATGAGCTGCCCGCGGCGAATCTCCGGCTGCCGCCGCGCGACCTTCAGGAGGCAGAGCGGGTTGAAGCTCGATACCACGGCGCGCAACGACAGCCCGCGCGCCATGACGAAGTCCGCGACCTGATCCGACAGGCCGCGATCATCGAAGCCATCGAACTTGATCTCGATGTTGATGAGGAAGCTGCCCGGCAGGACGTCGACGACCTCCTCCAAGAGCGGCATCCGCTCCGGCGCGAACCCCAACGGCGAGCCGACATCGGCGCGCTGGAGCTTCCACCAGGGTGTCTCGGCCACGACCCAGGGCAGGCGTGCGAGCCGGTCGAGCCGCTCGTCGTGACACACCACCAGCTCGCCGCTCCGACAGCGCATCACGTCGAGCTCGACGCCGTCGGCGCCTTGCCGAACCGCCTCCCGAAACGCGCTGAGCGTATTCTCCGCGGCGTCGCGGCTCGCGCCGCGGTGAGCGAGGATGCGCACGCTACTTCCTCACCCCGCGGCAGACCTTCTGGTGCCGCATCGGGGTCTTGGTGCGAAACGCCTTGGCCTGGGCCTCCGCGTCTTTGTGCTGCTCGAGCTGCGCGAGCGCCCAGGGTCTCCATTCGCTCTGCATCGCCTCGAGCGACATGCCCAGCTTCTTCTCCACCAGCTCCGGCGTCAGCATCTCGGGCGCATACGCCAGCTCGATCAGCCGCTCCAACCCGACCTTCTCCCTGAGCCACCCCATGAACGAGATGCGCAGCGCATACGCCTGCGCCATGCAGTCCAGGTTCAAGCGCTTGTGCGATCGAATCAGGTCGGGGATCGGCAGGTCCTCGCCTGCTCGCAAGTACGCGCCCGCGGCGATCGACACCGGATAGCCGTAGGTCGGAAACCCGGTCGACGGGAACCCCGCCTCCATCGCGAGCAGCTCCGCGAAGCCCTCCTCGAAGAAGAGGAACGCGTCGGTCTGCCGCTGAGGCTCGGTCCACAGCTTCCAGCGAATCGCGTGCACCAGCTCGTGCGCGAGCGCCGCGTCGTACCCGCGCGCGCCGTCTCGAAAGAGCACCACCTCGCCCGTCACCGAGTCGACGTAAGGGAAATCCGTCGCCCTCGCCTTGCCCGAGAGCCGCAGCGTCACCGGCTCTCGGGGCATGCGCGCGGCGCCGAGCAGCTCGGCGTAGCGGGCGTAGGCCGCCTCGGCCTTCTGCTCCAGCACCTGGACCTCTTGCTCCCGCGCGGCCGGAGCGCGCCAGCGAATGAGGAAGTGCGTCGAGTGCAACGCCCCATCCTTTTCGGCGGTCGGCGCCGGGCCCGAGCGACACGCCGCGCCGGCGATGAGGCCGGCGGCGAGCACGGAGGCGGCACGCGGGAGGCGCATGGAGCGACGAGCCTAGCAAGCGCCGCGCACCTTGGGTTGCGCGGTGGCCCCGATTGAGGGCATCGTGGCCTGGTGCAATTCGGTGCCGGCGAAATCATCGTCCTCGTCTTCGTGTTGGTGGTGGTCTTCTCCGCCTCCCGCATGGGCGCGCTGGGCAACGCGGTGGGCAAGTTCGTCTACTCGTTCAAGAAGGCGAGCAAGGGCCAAGGCTTCGTCGACGTGAAACCCTCCCGGCCGCTCTCCTCGACCGGGACGCGTGGCACCGAAGACGCTGAGCTGGTCGACCCGAAAGACGCCAAGCACCGCTGACCGCTCTAGGCCAGCGGCTTGGCGCTTCCCCGCTCCGCCGCATCCGGCGCGCGCTCGGTGGAGAGCAGCATGCGCGCCTGTTCGCGGAGCGCCGGGTGCAGGCCGTTGTCGCGCGAGAGCTCTTCTAAGTCGCTGGCCGGCAGCAACGGGACGATCTTCGCGCCGACGTCCGGCGGCAGATACGGGTTGAAGACGAGCGCGCGCCGCACCCAGTGCCGAGACGACCACCTTGGCGAGCGCCAGATCTCGACCAGCGGCTCGGGCCGGGCCGGACGCCGCGCGGCGATGCGCACCACCAGCTCTTCGGTCAGCCGCGGGTTGATCAGCACGTTGCGCAGGACCGACGGGTTCGACACCACCGCGAGCTTCGACAGCTCGTCGGGGTTTCGGGTCAGCCGCGCGAGCGTCTTCAGGTGGCCGAGCGACTGGGAGAACAGCTGGGCGTCCGCCTTCGCCGCCGCGCCCGGGTGGTACTCCTTGACCGCGGGTCCTTCGGGGAACAAAGCCGCCACCGTGCTCAGGTCCTGCACCGCGGCGAGCCGCTTGAGCTGCGCCGCGTTCGGAAGCTCGGCGCCTTCCATCCCGAGCGCCGCGACCACGTCGGACAACGCGCACGACGCGGGCTCCTGGCCCGAGCGCGCGAGCACGAGCAGGTGGTGGATCAGCTCGGGCGCGTCGGTCGGGTCGAGCCGGCCCAGCGCCCGCGCCGCGGCCTTGCGGCGCACCTCGGGCCCGCCGTCCAAGGCGTGCAGGTGCTTGGCGAGCAGCAGGGCCTCTTCGCGCGACGGCACGGCACGCTACCGCTTGGCTGTGGCGGGGTCTGCCGCGGCCTCGGCGACCACCCGAAGCCGGTAGTCCGGCAGATCCGCCGGGTACTCGTAGAACAACACGAG
The DNA here is from genome assembly GCA_964511185.1 of uncultured Myxococcaceae bacterium. Lineage (GTDB taxonomy): Bacteria > Myxococcota > Myxococcia > Myxococcales > Myxococcaceae > CAZEDU01. The sequence continues at coordinate 11,836 of CAZEDU010000122.1, forward strand.
GAAGGGCTTCTTCTCGCCGGGCTCGACCGCGTCGGCTGCGTCGTCGAGCCGCTTGCGCAAGGCCTCCACGTCGTCGGCGCCGCTCAGGTTGTGCAGCTCCTCCGGCGAGGCGCTCACGCCCGCGAGCGCGACCCCGGAGCGCACCAGCTGCTCGCCGTCGAGAATCTCCACCCGCACCCGAACCGGCGTCGGGCCTTTCCCGCGGTTCTCCACCTGCCCGCGCACGTAGAAGATGGCCCGCCCGGCCTTGGTCTCGTACAGCCCGTTCGTCACGTCGGTCGGCAACAACGCGCGCGGCCCGCTGAAGATCGCCTTGAGCCGCTCTCCCGACAGCGCCTCCTTGTCGAGCTTGCCCCCCATCAAGCCCGAGATGCCGAGCAGCGCCGCCAGCGGGAACAGCACGCCGAAGAACAGCGCGTTGCCCACCCAGCGGCGCACCCGCCCCACCGTCGCCGCAGCGGCGGGCGGCGCGGCGGCGGCGGGCCGCGGCGTCGGCGTCTTCGCCCCAGCTTCGACCAAGGGCCCCAGCGCCGGCACCGAGAAACCGGCCGCCAAAGGATGGGCGATCGGCTCGGGCGGCGGGGGCGGCATCGCCAACGTCGAGTTGAAGTCGTCGGGCTCGCCCCAGCTCGGCTCGGGCGGCGGCGGCGCGGCGCCCAGATCTTCCACGCGAGGCACCGACGCGTCTGGCGCCGGCGGGCTCGACCAGTCCTCCGCGTCACCCATGCTGCCAAAAAGATCCTCGCGCGACGGCTCGGGTGCTCGGCTCGCGGCCGCGAGCGCGCCGAGCTGCGGCGCACCGAGCGCCGGCGTGGGGACCTCTTCAATCGGCGCCGAGCTCCGCGCCATGCTCTGGAGCGTCGACACCGGCGGCGCCGACACCCGCGTGGGAGGCTCGAACGCGCTCGGCCCATCGTCGAACGGAAAACCCGACGTCGGCGAAGGCGCCAGCGGCGTGGGAGCCGCCGCCGACAGCTTCACCGGTGCGCGGGCAGCGCGGGTCGACGGGTCCGCTGCCGGCGGCGCGGGCGCTGCCGCCGCGCCGGACGCTTCCTTGGTGACGCGGAAGGTGTTGCCGCACTTGGTGCAGCGGACCTTCACACCCTTGTCGGTGACCTTCTCGTCCGGGATTCGGAACTTCGTCTGGCACTGGTCGCAAGTGACGATCATCGCGGGCGAAATTCCAACACCAGTATAGGCGGCGAAGGCGCAACCTCGCGAGGATCCGACGAAAGCTTGCCTGGCCCTCCCCACTTGGGTAACACTTTTCAGCGCGCCGCGTCATGAGTGAACCGACTCCCACCCAACCGCCAGAGCCCGCCCGCGAGCCGAAGGTCATCAAGCGGTACACCAACCGCAAGCTCTACGACACGGGTGAGAGCCGGTACGTCACGCTCGACGAGATCGCCGAGATGATCAAACAGGGCGTCGAGGTGCGGATCATCGACAACCGCACCAAGGAAGACCTGACCTCGGTCACCCTCGCGCAGATCATCTTCGAAGAGGAAAAGAAGAAGAACCAAATGCCGCTGTCGGTGCTGCGGGAGAACTGCGCGGCGC
>CAZEDU010000122.1:13405-15404 GCA_964511185.1 uncultured Myxococcaceae bacterium
TGCGGGAGATCATCCGCCACCCAGGTGAGGCGTTGAGCGGCTTTCTGCAGAAAGAGGTCACCCCGCGGGTCGCCTCGATCCGCGAAGGCGCCGAGTCCCGCCTGGACAAGCTGCTCCGGCGCGAAGACGGCGCCGCCGACCAGGCCTCGGGCGGCGACCTGCTCAAGAACTCACAGCGCGTCTGGGAAGAGTGGCAGCGCCGGATGGACGACCGGGTGAAGCAGGTCGTCGAGGGCGTCGCCGGCAGCCTGCCCGCCCTGGGGCGCGATCTTCAGACGCTGCTCGATCGGCTCGCCGAGCTCGAAAAAAAGGTCGCCGAGCTCGAGCGCGAGAAGCAGAACAAGTAGCCGTCAGGCCACCGCGCGCCCACGCCGCTCACCGCCGCGCGCGAGCACCTCTTCGGCAATCTCTTGCAGCATCTGAGCGCCGCGGCTCCACGGCGCGTACTCCCAGATCGTCTTCCCGTGGCTCTGCGCCTCGTCGATCTTCACGTTCATGCCGAGCGCGGTCTTCGCGTACCGGTCGGGGAAGTGCGCGCGGAGCTTGGCGATGATCTCGTCCGCCAGCGCGGTCTTTCGATAGAGCGTCGGCACCACCAGCGACACGTGCAGGTCGGGTCGCTGGTGCTCGCGGCCCACCCGCTCCACCGTCTCCACCACCTCGGCGCAGCCGTCGAGCGACAGGTAGGTGAGCGCGACCGGGATCACCACCTCGGTGGCGGCCACCAGGATGTTGAAGGTGGTCAGCCCCATCGACGGCGGCGCGTCGAAGATCACCGCGTCGAACCCCTTCGCCTCGGGAGCGTCGAGCCGCTCGGCCAACCGCTGCGCCCGCCGTTCGTCGGAGGCCACCGCGACCGGGAACTCCGACATCTGCTTGTACGAGGGCAGCACCCACAGGTTGTCGAGCGCCGAGCGGGTCAGCACGTCCTCGAAGCGCACCGAGCGGTCGGACAAGAGGTGAAACACGTTCGGCGACAGCGACCGCACGTCAATGCCGAGCGACTTGCCGGCATGCCCTTGCGTGTCCATGTCGACGAGCAGCGTGCGCATGCCCTTCTTGAGGGCCAGGTACGCCGCGACGTTCACCGCCAACGTCGTCTTGCAGGTCCCGCCCTTCTCGTTGATGAAGGCGATGCGCCGAGCCGTCACGACTTCTTCGCCTCCAAGAGCGACTCCACCTTGCTCTCCACCGAGCCGAGCAACCGCTCCAGGTCGTCGACCTTGGTCTTGAGCGCCTCGACGTCCGCCGTCGAGGGCAGGTTCATCGCGCCGAGCGCCGAGCGAAGGCTCTTGTCGAGCGTGCCCTTCGCGGCGAGCGACTTGGAGACCAGCCCCTGCACCGCCGAGATGAACTTCTCGTTCGAGAGCAGCTGTTGGGTGAGCTTGCCGATCCGCTCTTCGCCCGTCTCGACCAGCTTCTTCATGACCGGGTTGTCTTTCAGCATGGCGAGGCACTGTGCGGGGCGTGCCTGTGGGTGTCAAGCCAGGTAGGCCGCGACCGCGCACGCGTTGACAGCTCGCCTGCGCATTGGGTCTAAACCTCTCTCGCTCACCATGGCCGCGCTCGACCATCAGCGCCTTCTCATCACGTCCGGCAAGGGTGGCGTCGGCAAAAGCACCGTCGCCGCGGCGCTCGCGCTCGCCTTCTCGCGCGCAGGTCAGCGGACCTTGGTGTGCGAAGTGAACGCCAAGGAACGCGTGAGCGGCCTGTTCGGCCAGCCGCCGGTCGGGCCCGAGCTCAACTCCATCGCCGCGAACCTGTGGGCGGTGAACGTCCAGCCGGCCGAGTCGCTGCGCGAGTACGGCTTGATGACGCTCAAGTTCGAGACCATCTACAACGCCGTGTTCGAGAACCGGTGGGTGCGCCAGTTCTTGCGGTTCGTGCCGTCGATCGCCGAGCTGGTGATGCTGGGCAAGATCCTCTACCACGTGCGGCAGACCCGGCCCGACGGCTCGTACCAGTTCGACCGGGTGATCATCGACGCGCCGGCCACCGG
>CAZEDU010000123.1:0-4327 GCA_964511185.1 uncultured Myxococcaceae bacterium
GATCGCGAGCACCACGCGGTCGCTCCAGAGCTCACCGCGCCCGCGGTGTCCCTTGGTGAGGAACGTCGCGAACGGGTACAGCAGGAGGGCCGCCACGACGATCAATTCGCGGTGCCGCTTGATGAGCGTAAACACGTCGGTCGACAGTCCTCGTAACGCCGCTAAACCGCTTGAATTTTCTCGCTCTCGATCCTACAGAGTCAAGGTTTGCACGACAGGCCCTCCAGGTCCCCTTAGGCCCCATGAACGACAAGCTCAATCTCAAGCAGGCTGCGTCTTACCTCTTCATCGCCACCATCGCGGTCATCTTCACGCTCCAGTGGGGGCCCGCCGCGCGGGGGTGTGAGGCGCCCGTCAGCCAACAAAACCAAGATGTTGTGGCGCAGGTGAACGGCAAAGAGATCCCCGCCAGCGAGTTCGCCCGGGAGTACGCCGGCCGCATCGACATGATGCGCGCCCAGGGCAGCCCCATCACCGAATCGCTCGCCAAGCAGCTCGGCTTCCCCAAGCAGATCCTCGAGTCGATGGTGAGCACCGAGCTGCTCGCCCAGGAGGCGAAGCGGCGCGGCATCGAGCCTTCCGATGAGGAGCTGCGCGGCATCATTCAGCGCAACCCGAGCGGCCAGTTCGACTTCGACCGCTACCGCGAGGTGCTGCGCGACCAGCGGCGGACCGAGGCCGACTACGAGAGCGAGCTGCGCAAGTGGCTGGCGTCGCAGAAGCTCGAGGACCTGGTCGCCAACACCGCGATGGTGTCGGACGACGAGGTGAAGGCGAAGTTCCTCAAGGACTTCAACCGGGCGTCGGTGACCTTCGTGCGGATCGGCGCGAGCCAGTTCGCGGGCAAGGTAGCGGCGCCGAAGCCGGCCGAGCTCGACGCGTGGAAGAAGGCGAACGCCGAGCGCATCGCGGCCGACTACGAGGCGAACAAGCTCAGCTACCACCAGCCCGAGAAGGTCCGCGCGCGCCACATCCTCATCAAGACGCCGCCGGACGCGACGCCCGAGAAGAAAGCCGAGGCGAAGCAGAAGATCGAGAACGTGCGAAAAGAGATCGAGGGCGGCAAGAGCTTCGCCGAGATGGCGACCGAGGTCTCCGAGGACGTGGGGACGAAGGCCCGCGGCGGAGACCTGGGCATTAACGAGCGGACCGCCTGGGTGCCCGAGTTCGCCAACGCCGCCTTCGCGCTGCAGCCGGGCGAGCTGTCGCAGCCGGTGGAGACGCCCTACGGCTATCACCTCATCCAAGTCGAGGAGAAGCAGGCGCCTCAGACGAAGGCGCTCAAGGACGTCGAGAGCGAGATCGCCACCCGCATGTACCAGCAGGACAAAACGAACGCGCTCGCGCAGGCCGAGGCGCAGAAGGCGCTCGCCGCGGTGAAGACCGGCAAGAAGCTGCTGGACCTCTACCCGCCCCCGAAGAGGAACGACGGGCCGCAGATGCTCATGCCGCCCAGCAAGCCAGAGGCCCAGGAGTCGGGCGAGTTCAACGCCGGCTCCGAGTCCATTCCCAAGCTGGGCATCGCGCCCGAGCTGATGAAGGACGTCTTCGCCCTGCAAGCGCCCAAGCCGCTCGAGAAGATCTACCCCCTGGGCGACGCCTTCGTGGTCGCGGTGGTGACCGAGCGCAAGCTGGCCGCCGAGGACGAGTTCGCCAGCCAGAAAGAGAAGCTGCGGGAGGACGCGATTCGCGCGAAGCAGTACGACCTTCGCGACGCGCTGGTCAAAGCGCTGAAGGCCTCCGGCAAGGTCACCACCAACGACGAGCTGGTGATGAAGCTCGTCGGCGGCGACGGCGAGAGCTGACGCCGGTCACCGCCCGCCGGCCACGGCGCGCAACCGGGTGCGAAGCCCAATCCGCTTCGCCAGCTCGTTGGCCAGGCCGCGCAGCTCTTCGCCGACCGGCGCGCGGGGGGCGTGGTCGTAGACCAGCTCGTACGCGAGGCCCGCCTGGTTGAGCACCTCGGTGCGCGAGATGCGGTTCTTCATCACCGGCACGGTCAGGTCCTTGAACGCCTCGTCCATCGCCGCGTTCGTCGCGCTGGTGCGCCGGTCCCACGAGTTGACCGCGACGACGAGCTCGCCGCCGTGCTCGCGCGCGTCCTTTCGCGCCGCCTCGATCTCCGCGAGGCCCTGAAGCGCATACGCGCCCGCCGGCACCGGGGCCGCCACGATGTCGGAGAACGCCAGCACCGCCTGGGTGAAGGCGCCGCGGTTGGGCGGCGTGTCGAGCACCACCACGTCCGGCTCCCACGACAGCGTCCGCAGCGCCCGCGGGATCGCCGAGAGGCGGTGGCCCCAGTGGAACAGCTCGCGCTCGATGGTCGCGATGCGCGGGCACGACGGGGCAATGTACAGGTTGTTGCGCTTGGCGCTCGCCACCACCACCTGGTCGAGCTTGTGCGACGGGTTGGGGCCGAACGCGTCGGCCGCGCAGGGCCGGTCTCCCGGCTCCAGCCCGAGCACCAGGCTCGCGTGGGCCTGCGGGTCCAAGTCCATCAGCAGCACCGTGTGGCCGCGATCGGCCAGCGCGGCGGCGGTGTGCACGGCCAGCGTCGTCTTACCGACGCCGCCCTTGATCGTTGCGAAGGCAATCGAGTGCATGTCCCCTCCCGACGTGAGGGGTAGCGGTATATCAGGTCGCGCCGCCTAGGTGCCGGTCGCGGGCACGTCGGCGCTCATCACGTCGTTTCGGCCGGCGGCCTTCACCCGGTACATCGCGCGGTCCGCCGCCTCGAGCAGGCCGTTGGAGGTCGTCGCGTGGTCGGGGAAGCTCGCCACGCCGATCGACGCGGTGAGCTGCAGGGAGTAGCCGCGGCTCTCCAGGAACCGGCGCTCGCGGAAGCGGTCGCGGATGCGCTCGCCGATGAGCCGCGCGCCGCTGGTCTCGGTCTCGAGCAAGAGCACCGCGAACTCGTCGCCGCCGTAGCGGAACCCCGAGTCGACCTGCCGAATGGTGCCGAGCAAGAGCTGCCCGACCTCTTGCAACAGCGCGCTGCCGATCAAGTGGCCGTGCGTGTCGTTCACCTGCTTGAAGCGGTCCAGGTCGAGGAAGATGAGCGACAGCGGGTGCTTGAACCGCGTGGCGCGCGCCACCTCGCGGTCGAGCAGCGAGCGCAGGTGCCGGGCGTTGTAGAGCCCGGTGTGCTCGTCCATCGTGGTGAGCTCCTGAATCCGCTCGAAGTTCCGGGCGTTCTCGATCGCAATCGCCACGTAGTCCGCGATGCCCGACAGCATCGCCAGGTCGTCGTTGGTGAAAGGCTTGGCCTGGGTGTTGTTGATGAGCTCGATGACGCCCAGGACCTTGCCCTTGGAGCGCAGCGGCACCGCGACCACCGAGCGCGTCTTGAAGCGGGAGATCTCGTCGAAGCGCTCCGCGAAGTCGGGATCCTTCGTCACGTCCTCGACCAGCCGCGGCACGCCCGTCTGGAAGACGGCGCCGACGATCCCCTCGCCCGGGTTGAAGCGCAGGTCCTTTATCTTCTCGGCCCCCTCGCCGACGCAGATCTCGAAGTAGAGCTTGCCGTCCTTGCCCTGGAGCGCGAGCGACCAGTTGCTCGGCTCCATCAGCGCCGACACCTTGTGCATCACCAGCTGGAGCACCTCGCGCAGCTCGAGCGTCGAGGTGATCGCCTTGGCGATCTCGTGAAACGCGGCCAGCTGGTCGACGGTGCGCTGCATCGCCGCGAGCAAGTCGCTGGGATTCATCGGCTCCTTCGGGGCGGCGCCTTTGGGTAGTCTGCCCCCCTCGAGAGCTCAAGCGTACATGGACCTCCCGCTCGATCAACAACCGCTCGTCCTGGCCTCGGCCTCGCCCCGCCGGTCGGACCTCCTTCGCCAGCTGGGGCTGTCGTTCGACGTGCACCCGGCCCACATCGACGAGACGCCTCACCCCGACGAGGCGCCCGACACCTACGTCCTGCGCATGGCGCGCCAGAAGGCGGACGCCGTGGCGAAGGCGCACCCTTCGCGCTGGGTGCTCGCCGCGGACACCTCGGTGATTCGCGACGGAGAGATCCTGGGCAAGCCCGAAGACGCCCGCCAGGCGCGGCACATGCTGAGCGCGCTCGCGGGACGCGCGCACCAGGTCCTCTCGGCGGTCGCGCTCGGCGGTCGAGGCCGCGGGCAGACGCTCACGCGCACCACCGTTCACTTCCGCGCGCTGAGCGACGCCGAGATCGCCTGGTACGTGGCGACCGGCGAGCCCATGGACAAAGCCGGCGGCTACGCGGTGCAGGGCATCGGCGCGATGCTGGTGCGCTCGGTCGAGGGGAGCGCTTCGGGCGTCATCGGGCTGCCGATGGCCGAGACCGTGGGGCTGCTGCTCG
>CAZEDU010000123.1:4387-14422 GCA_964511185.1 uncultured Myxococcaceae bacterium
ACCGGCCGGTGGACCAGGTCGAGCTGATCGCCGTCTCGAAGCTGCACCCGCCGAGCGCGATAGAGGAAGCCTACGGGCTGGGGCTGCGCCACTTCGGCGAGAACTACGCCCAGGAGCTGCGCGACAAGTCCGAAGCGCTCAAGCACCTGCGCGGGCTGCGCTGGCACGCCATCGGGCCGCTGCAGACCAACAAGGCCAAGTACGTCGCCAAGTCGGCGCACGTGTTCCACGCGCTCGATCGGCTCGAGGTCGCGCAGGAGCTCTCGCGCCGGCGAACGGGCGAGCCGCTCGACTGCTTCATCGAGCTCAACGCCGGCGGCGAGGCGTCGAAGGGCGGCGTGCCGCTCGAGGCGGCGGAGGCGCTGCTCGAGGCGGTGCGGCCGCTGCCCCACCTGCGCGTGGTCGGGCTCATGGCGCTGCCGCCGCTGACCGACCACCCCGAAGACTCCCGGGCGCCCTTTCGGCGCGTGGCCGAGCTCGCGCGGCGCCTGGGGCTCCCGCAGCTGTCGCTGGGGTCGACCCACGACTTCGAGGTCGCGATCGAAGAAGGCGCCACCCACGTCCGGGTCGGCACCGCGCTCTTCGGCGAGCGGCCAAGCGCCTAGAAGCGCGTCACACCTCGCGCAGCTTGAGCTTGCCGGCGTCGGTGACCTTCGCCTCGAACTGGGTGCCGCAGTAGTTGCAGAGCACCTCGTCGCCGTGGCCGACCGGCGGGTCGCACGGGTTGTTCGCGTTGCAGTCGGGGCAGTCGAAGTCCTTGAACCTCGCGTCCGCCGATCCGCCGCTGTCCTTCTCGTCCTCGTCGTCGTACTGGTCGATGGGCATCAGCGCGTCTCCCGGTCTTCCGCCGGCAACGTCCGGTACGTCTGGTCGACGTGGTCGATCAGCTCGAACAGCGCGTCGCCGTACGGCACCTCGTCGCCCGACACGTATCCCTGGCGGTTGACGAAGAAGGTGCCCGAGTTGCACTCGCGCACCCAGTCGAGCTGGTTGATGTAGAGGTTGCCCGCGTCGTCGCTCTCGCGGCAGTCGCGCGCGCCGCTGGCCGGGTGGTTGAAGCAGCAGCCTCCGCTGGGGAACACGATGATCATCGGCCGCAGCTTCACCGACGTGTCGGTCATGTACGTGTCCGGGATGAGGCCGATCTGCAGGAAGGTCGCGACCGCGGTGCCGTAGCCCGGCATCATGTAAAGCACCGGGTAGCGCGTCTCGGCGTTCTCCGGCAGGTCGTAGCCGGGCGGCAGCTGAATGCCGTACTCGCGCTTGCCCCTGAGCAGCGCCGAGTCGTACCAGGTCACCTTCTGGCGCTCGCGCAGCGACGAGCCCACCGCCGGGGTCTTCGGCTTCTCGAGCGAAGGCCAGCGCGCGGCCGACCAGTTGAACAACGTGTCGAACCGGTCGAGCGCCTGCCGCACGGTGCCGACGTGGTCGCCCTCGCCGTCGATGCGGTCCTGGTCGGTCGGCTGGGCCTTGCCGTAGAGCACGAAGAGATCGTTCGGCACCTCGCCCCACTTGTTGTTCCACGGGTTGTACCCGTTCTTGCGCGGGTCGAGCATGCCGGGGATCTCCGCGTAGTCGCGGTACTCGCCGACCGGCGTCGAGCGCATGCTCTTGAGCAGACCGAACAACAGCTTCGAGGCGAGGCCGAAGTTGAACGGGTCGCGGAAGCCGCCATCCACCAGGAGCGAGAACCGCTCGCGCTGCGCGTCGGTCATCTGCTTCAGCGACGTGCGCGGGTCATGCTCCAACAGCCGCTTGCGCCCGCTGGTGACGTCGTAGGCGCCGTTCCCCTCGCCCACGTCGCCGGTGCCTGGGACGCCGTCGAGGCCGTCGTCGCGGAACGGCTCGCCCGGCTGCCACACCCAGTCGTTCTCCGTGCCGAGCGGGTTGGCGAAGGGCTCGAAGTTGTCGCCGTTCGGGTCGCCGGTGGCGCCGCTCGCGGAGCAGCCGCCGTTGCCGTCCTCTTGCGCGTCGGGGCACCCGTCGGCGCCGACGTCGTCGAAGCGCTCGTACCCGTTCGAGAAGATCGGCTCTCCATAGTCGCGCCGTCCGTTGCCGTTGATGTCGATCGCGAGCACGACCGCCAGCGGCTTGGTCGGCGCGCGGCACGGGTCGACCTTGCCGGCGTGCTGCAGCATGAACAGCGGCTGGCCTTCGTTGGTGGCGATGTCGGCGCCGCCCTTGCCTTGGCACTGCGCCTCGGCGAACGCGCGCTCGGCGGTGGGGGGCAGCGGGTTCTTCAGGTTGTTGGGGTCGGCGCAGAAGTCGACCCGCTCGAGCGTGGAGCGGCAGTAGTACAGCTTGGGCTGCCCGTCGCAGAAGGTGATCGCGTCGTAGCTCCCGGTCGGGTTGTACTCGGCGTTGTAGAGGCCCTTCACGCGCACGGGGTTGGTGCAGAAGTCGAGCGGCGGTTGCCGCAGCCGATGCGGGTCGACCCCCGGCGGCGCGAACGGCGAGGCCGGGTTCTCGTACATCAAATTTCCGTACGCCAGCGCGAGGTCGGTGAACAGGTTGCTGTAGCGGTCGCGATCGAAGTTCCCGTTCGTGGTGAAGACCCAGTTGTTGAAGTCTTGCGAGTGCTCGTTGGTGGTGGTCGGCGGCCGCTTCGCGCAGGAGGCGATGACGGCGGGATCGTTCAGCTTGGCCGGATCCTCCGCGGCGATCGCCTGCAGCGCGCTCAGCTCGCAGAAGCCGCCGGTGTGGAACTTGTCGATGGTGCGCAGGAGCAGCGCGTAGTCGAGCGGGCCGCCCAAGGCGCCAATCGCGTCGAACTTCTCGGAGTGGCGGAGCCCTTGCGCGGCCGCGCCGGTCGCGCCCATCGAGGCGCCCGACAGCACGCGGTAGGTCGTGTGGATCTTCTTCGGAGGCTCCGGCTCTTTTCCACACGAGCAAGCGAGCGCGACGAGGGTCAAGGAAACAATGCGCGCGGACAGTTGGTTCAAGGCGCTCACAGCAGGTCCTTCCAGTGGCGCACCCGGGGGCCGGTGCGAAGGCGGCGCATTGTAGGTGAAAGTGAGCCCTGACGTCTCGCCCGCCGGGGCTGAATCGCGAATCCACCGAGGGCGTCGTCGAACCTAGCGGCCGCCTCGACGCCTGCCTAAATTCGGACGGAGCGAGCGCCGGACCAAAGGCGCAGGAGCATTGGATGTCCAGACTCGCAGTGATGGCGTTGACGGTCACCCTGGGCACCCCGAGTGCCGCGCTCGCGCAAGACGCCGTGTCGGCGTTCGGGCCGGGCGAGCAAGCCACCTACCGGGTGCACGTCCTGGGCGTGAAGGCGGGGTCCGCGCAGCTCACCGTCGGCGCCCAGACCCGGCAGTGGGGACAAGACGTCTGGCCCATCGTGATGCTCGCCAAGACCGAGTCGCTCGCCGCCGTTTACCCCATCAAAGACAAGTTCGTGACGTATTGGGACCACGACCGCCAGCTCTCCATCGGCAGCGACCTGTTCGCCGACGAGGGGCGCAAGCGGCGGCGCCAGCGCATCAAGCTGGACCTCGCCAACGGGCGCGCGCAGGTCTTCAAGCAGAAGGAAGGGCAGGAGGAGGTCGAGGAGACGCGCGAGGTCGACCCTTCGGCGATGGACATCGCGGCCGTCACCTACGCCATACGCAACAAGCCGTTCGAGGTGGGCGGCGAGCACCGGCTGCCGGTCTTCACCGGCACCCGCACCTTCATCCTCAAGGCGACGGTGGAAGGCGTCGAGCAGCTCGACACGCCGCTCGGCAAACGCGAGGTCTACAAGGTCCGGGTCGCCACCGAGTTCAGCGGGAAGCTGCAGGCCAAGCGGGACCTGTTCGCCTACTTCACGACGGATCAGCAGCGCATCCCCGTGCGCCTCGAGGCCGAGTTCATTCTGGGCAACGTCGTGGCCGAGCTGGTGGACTACCAGCCCGGCCGTACGCTCGCCATGACCACGGCCAGCGGCACTTAACAGCCGCCCTATCTTCCCCGGCATGATCGGAACCCCCGCCCTCCTCGGGCTCGTGGTGGCGTCTGCCGGCTTCGTCTCCCCTTTCGACAAGGTGCGCCCGGGCGCGCCCCCGCCCTCACCCGCCGCGAAGGCGCAGCTGTCGCTCGCGGCCGGCGAATGCGAAGGCACGCAGGTCTGGGTGCCGCCGCCCGCGCAGGATGTCCAAGTCCAGACCGAAGCCTGGAAAGGGCCTCTCTCGGTGCGGCTGTACCGGGTCGCCTACGTGCCGGTGAAGATCCCCTCGAACAGCGAGGGGGCCCCCGGGCTGTGGCCCGATCCGCTGGTGCCCGTGCCCCTCGACGGCCGGGCCCGCGCCTCGTCGACCGAGCGCGAGCCGCTCGTCCTCTACCTCGAGCTGTGCGCGGCGCCGGACGCGCCTTCCCTGACACGCCGAGGCGCGCTGCAGTTGACGCACGGTGAAAAAACCCAGTCGTTGCCGTTCGAGGTGCAGGTGCAGCCGTTTCGGATTCCCGCCACCTCGTCGCTCCCGAACAGCTTCGGGCTGTCCGTCTACAGCATCGCCCAGGGACACAAGCTCGACCCGGCGTCGAGCCAGGCGCGCGCGCTGCTCCGGGATTACGCGCGGGCGCTGCTCGAGCACCGGCTGTCGGCCTACGGCATGGGCATGGATCCGATTCCAAGCCGCGGCGGGCGCCTCGACTTCTCGGCCTACGACGAGGAGATGTCGCCCTTCCTGGACGGCACCGCCCTGCCCAGCGGCGCGCGCTTCAGCTCGACCGACGTCCGCGACCTGCCGAAGAAGGCCTCGTCCGAGGAGCGCGAGCGCTACTACCGGGCCTTCCGCGAGCACTTCGACCGCAAGGGGTGGAAGGCGACCTTGTTCTTCTACGCGAAGGACGAGCCCACCCCTGAAGACGTGCCCTGGGTGCTCGAGCAGTCGCGCCTGGTGCGCCGCGCCCGCGCCGCGAGCGTGCTCGTGACCGCGCCCTTCGACGACACGCTCGGCCCCGCCGCCGACATCCTCACCCCGACGCTCAACTGCTTCTTCCCGCGACCTGGCGAGCCGACCTGCAAGAACGTGCTCGAGATCGCCGCGCTGCGGAAGGCGCTCGGCAGCGACAAGCGAGTCTGGTGGTACCAGAGCTGCAACTCGCACGGGTGCAAGCACGGGCCCTTCACCGACCCGCGCATCGAGAGCGTCTACCGCGGCTGGGCCTCGTACATGGTGGACCACCCCGTGACGCTCAACCGCGCGATGGGCGCGCTCGCGTACCTCACCGGCGTCGACGGCGAGCTCTACTTCGACACCGTCTACGCGTACCACCAGGGCGATCCGTGGAAGGACGTGTTCGCCTTCGGCGGCAACGGCGACGGCACGCTGTTCTACCCGGGGCGGCCCGAGGCGCATGGGACGCATCAGCCGATCCCGTCGCTTCGGCTCAAGGCGATTCGCGACGGCCTCGAAGACTACGAGTACCTGAAGCTCCACGAGGCGCGGTACGGGCGCGACGCGACCGTCGCGCTCGCTCGGCAGCTCGCCTCGAGCGGCTACGAAATCACCCGGGACGTCAAGGCTTGGGAGGCTGTGCGGGCCCGGCTTACACGCCAGCTTCGACAGCCGAAGGTCCGCTGACGAATATGGGCTGGCACCGGACGTTCGAACCCCTGTTCCCCATTAAAGTTGGACACCCATGACGCCCTTCGTCCTCGTCTCCGCGGTCCTCCTCTCGGCCGCCCCCGCATCGAACCCGCCGCCGAAGCCGCCGCCCTCCAACGCCGAGTGCGTGCAGCTGCCGATGCCGAAGGCGCCGTTCGCCTTCTCGCCGGGTGAAGAGCTCGAGTACGACCTCGACGCGCTCGGCGCGCAGGCGGGGAAGATGAAGATGCGCGTGCTCCCGCAGCGCGACGGGATGCTGCCGATCGAAGTGCACGCGCAGACGAACACGTTCTTCTCCAAGGTCCGGCGGGTCAACGGCAAGGCGATGAGCTACCTGCTGCCGAAGACGCTGCGGCCCACCCGCTACGTGGAGGATTCTCTCGAGAACGAGACGCGCCGCACCGCCGACGTCTCGTTCCGGTCGAAGGAGCGGGTCGCGAAGATCGCGTACACGGTCAACGGCTCGAAAGGGAACCTGCAGTTCCCCTACGGCAACGACGGGCTCGACTTGGCCGGGGCGGTGTACCTGATGCGCCAGCTCCCGCTGCGCCAGGACATGCCGATGTGCTTCGACGTGTACGGCATTCGCCGCATCTGGCGCGTCTCGGGCAAGGTGGTGGCGCGCGAGCACGTGTCGCTGCCGCTCGGCGAGTTCAACACCTGGCACTTGGCCGGCGAGGCGGTGCGCATGGACAATCACCAGATGCGCCGCGAGATCCACGTGTGGATCACCGACGACGAGCGGCGCCTGCCGGTGGTCGCCCTCGGCGCGATCGACCTGGGCGCCGTGCGCGCCACGCTCACCTCGGTCAACCGCCCGCGCGACGCGAAGATGCGCGCCCAGAGCAAGGCCGACCTGAAGTGGTGATCAGCGGTTCTTGAGCTGGCCGGCCGCCTGGCTGAGCCGCCGGCGCAGCTGCGCGACCACCACCGCCAGGGACTCGATTCGCCGGAGCACGCGGAAGTCGTCGCTCGCCTCGATGAGCATCTGCGGGGTGAGCGCCTCCGAGCGCAGCACCTCGAGCACGTCATGGAAGTGGGCCTCGATGTCGGCGACGGCGTCGAGCCCTTCGCGCAGGTCGTCCTCGAGGAAGTCCGCGAGGACGGCGGAGTCGTTGCGGGGTGGAAGCACGGCCTCCACGCGCGAGGCGGCCTCGGCCACGGCGTCCACGGCCTGCGACAAAGAGCGTTCGATCGAAACGGCGGATGACATGTTGCGCAAGCTACAGCCCGGGATCGCCCCGTCCAGTTTCCGGCCATCACGGGGAAGGGGGCGTGGCCGGCAGCAACGGCGGCGGCGGAAGCGGCGTCGCGGGCGCGGCGTTTGCCGGCGCCGGCGTCGAGGGCAACGGCACGGCCGGCGCCGCGTTGGCGGGCTCGGACGTCGGGGGCAACGGCGCCGCGGGCGCGGCGTTCGCGGGCTCCGGCGTCGGGGGCAACGGCACGGCCGGCGCGGCGTTGGCGGGCTCGGGCGTCGGGGGCAGCGGCGCCGCGGGCGCGGCGTTCGCCGGAGGTGGCGAAGTCGGCGAGGTCGGGCTCAACTCGGGCGGGCTGAGCTGATCGGGCGTGGGCACGAGCGCGCCCGGCGTCCCCACCGCAGGGACCCGCGGCGGCGCGCCCATCGCGCCGGAGCCGCCGTACGCCGCCCCGGGCGCGACAGGGAGGGCCGCGGGCCCGGGGGGCGAGACGCCTTCGTCGGGGCTGCGCGGCGTCACGGTCGGGATGTAGCTCACCGTCGGCAGGTCCGTTCCGTTCACCACGATTCGGACCTCGTCGAAGCGAAACTGAATGAACCCGCTCGCCACCTCGCTCCTCGGCAGGTTCATCGCCAGCACCTCAATCTCTCCGTCTCCTTCGCGCGCCTCGTTGAGGAGCCGGTGCGAGCCCTCGTCGGCGTGCGTGCCGTGGCTGAGCGCGGCGCCGAAGATCAGGGCCTCTTCTGTCAGCACGCGCCCGTCCTTCGTCACCCGGCCGATGCCCCACACCGCGATCGCCGCCCGCGACGGCGTGGTGGTGGGCGAGCCCAAGCCGGTGGCCCCGTGAATCGGCACGTCGAGCAGCACGCCGCCGCCGATCGGCTGCCAAGGGGCCCCGCTCCGGGCGGGCCAGCCCACTTGGGTCAGCTCGACCAGGTAGCTGCTGCCCTCGACGAAGAAGCGGGCGCGCAGGTCCGCCTCGTCGCCAACGCGCGCGTCAGGCTGTTGGACCTTGTCCGTGACCTCGAGCCGCGCGGCCCCGTCGCCCATCACGTAGGTGTCGGCGAACGGCGTCGGACCTTTGACGAAGAAACCGGTGATGCCGAGCTGATACGCGGTGGCCGAGATCGGCTTGGGAGGCGGCGGCGGAGCGGCAGGCGGTTGAGCCCGCGCGAGCGTTGCCGCCAGGAGAACCCACCAAGCACCCCGCCCCATCACACACCCCCGGTCCGGGGTGAAAGCTGGGCAGGTGCTGGCCGCTAGACAACCGCCGGCGGCGAAAAAGGAGGACTTAGATCAACCCGCGGGCGCGGCGAATCTGCTCGACGGTCTTGTTGTATTCGATGTCGAACGCCGACGTGCCCTCTTGCAGGTGCTTGAGCCGGGCGCGCGCCTCTTTGTCGATCTCGTCGTCGACGTCGAGGTGCTTCTTCATGATCGCGAAGATCTTCTGGCGGAGCACGTTGTCGGGCGCGAAGACCTCTTCGATGTTCCGGCTCACCAGCATGAACTCGATCATCTGGTTGATGACGTACTCGATGCCTTCGTCGCCCATCTTGAAGCCGCGGACGTCGGCCATCTCACGCTTGACCTGACTGAACTTGCTCTGGTCATAGCCGCGCCGCTCGAGCGCCTCGCGCGTGGCCTGATTCACCCGCTCTTCGTTGGCGAGGTACTCGCGCATGATCGCCGACAGGTCCATCTCGGCGTCAGCGATGCGCAAGGTCTCCACCTCGATATCGCCATCCTGCATGAGCTTCTGGACGGCCTCTCGCGAGATGATGGGAATGACCTTCGGGAATAGCCTCATCGAATTGCACCCTTTTTGGCGCGAAGAATGCTTGTTGAACGGTGGGAATTCTTTATGCCACCGGCAAGGCCAGGAGCAATGAAAAATCCCTCGCCTTCGCAGGTTTTTAGCTAGGCACCCGCGTCTTCCAGCGACGCTTTCCGCGCCGGATCGAGCTCTTCTGGCTCGCTGATCGCCGCGCCGTTGCCGTGCAGCGCCGCATGGATGCGCTCGGCCACGGCGCGCCCCAGCCCGTCGACCAGCGACAGCTCGTCCACGTTCGCCTCTCGCACCCGCTTGACCGAGCCAAAGTGCCGCAACAACGCCTTCTTCCGCCCCTCGCCCACGCCCGGGATGTCCTCGAGCACCGAGCGGAAGCTGCGCCGGCGCAAGAGCTTTTGCTGGAACGTGATGGCGAAGCGGTGGGCCTCGTCGCGCAGGCGGGTGAGCATGAACAGCTCGGCCGAGCTCTGCGGCAAGACGATCGGGTCCTTGCGGTGGAGCAGGAAGATGCGCTCCGGGCTCGAGGCGCGCTGCTCGTCGCGATCGGCCACCTCGAGATCGCGGCTCTTGGCGAGCGCGACGAGGTCGACCTTCTCGACGCCCAAGTCCCGCATCGCCGCGTGCGCCGACTGGAGCTGCCCCTTGCCGCCGTCGATCACGATGAGGTCCGGCAGGTCGTCCGCCTCGAGGCCGCGCTTGAGCCGGCGCGCGATGACCTCGTACATGCTGGCGAAGTCGTCGTTGCCGCGGACCGTCTTGATCTTGAAGCGGCGGTAGCGCGCCTTGTCGACCTCGCCGTCGGTGACGGCGACCTGCGACGCGACGATGGACGCCCCTTGAAAGTGCGAGATGTCGAAGCACTCCATGCGGCGCGGCAGCCGCGAGAGGTGGAGCCGCGCCTGCAGCCGCTCGAGGATGGCGACCGTCTCTTCCCGCGATCGCTTGCGCTCGAAGAAGGCCTGCTCGGCGTTCTTGTTGCTCATGCGCACGAGCTCCGCCTTCTCGCCGCGCTTGGGCGTCAGCACGCGGACCCTCTCGCCCTTCCGTTCGCCGAGCAGCTCCGCCAACGCGTCGGCCGCGGCGTGCTCGATGGGCAAGAGCACCTCCTTGGGCACCACGTTGCCGCTGTCGTAGTAGAGGTTCACGAACGAGCCGATCAGCTCTTCGTCCGGGAACTCCAGGCCCGTGAACGGGAAGGCCTGGCCCCCGGTGATGCGGCCGTTGCGCACGTACAACACGTAGATCAAGAGCCGGTCGCCCTCGCGGTAGTACCCCACCACGTCCTGATCGATCGGCTCGGTGGTGGCGATGGTCTGCCGCTCCAGGCTGCGCTGAATCGCGATCAGCTGGTCGCGCACGCGCGCCGCCTCTTCGAACTTGAGCTCCCCCGCCGCCCGCTTCATGCGCGCCTTGAGCCCTTCGACCAGCTCGGTGCCGCGGCCCTCCAGGAAGAGGA
>CAZEDU010000123.1:14464-15386 GCA_964511185.1 uncultured Myxococcaceae bacterium
CGCAGGGGGCCGGGCACCGGCCGATCTGGTAGAGCAGGCACGGGCGCCGGCGGCTCTCCAGCACGTGGTCGGTGCAGGTGCGCAGCTGAAAGTGGCGGTTGACGATGCGCAGCGTCTCGCGAATCGAGCTGGCGGAGGAGTAAGGCCCGAAGTAGCGCGCGCCGTCCTTCTTGATTCGCCGCACCATCTCGATGCGCGGGTACGGGTGCGCCAGATCGAGCCGCAGGCACAGGAAGTTCTTGTCGTCGCGCAGCTGCACGTTGAAGCGCGGCCGATGCTTCTTGATGAGCTCGTTCTCGAGCAGCAGCGCTTCTTTCTCGTTGTGCGTGAGCACCGTGTCCACGTCGCCGAGCAGGTGCTCGAGCAGCCCGACGAACGCGCGCGTGTCGGAGGAGACGCGGGCGAAGTACGAGCGCACCCGGCTGCGCAGGTTCACCGCCTTGCCGACGTAGATGATCTCCCCCGCCCGGTCCTTCATCAGGTACACGCCGGGCCCGGTGGGGAGCGCGTCGAGCTTCTCTCTGAGCGGATCGCGCATACGGCGCGTCACCTCCGGCGCCGATACTTCGCCGGCTGCGGGCGGCGGTAGCCCGACCGGTCCTCGCGCTTGGGCGCCTCGAGCACCGCCTTGCGCAGAGGGGCTTTGATGCCCAAGTCCATGTCCTTCAACACCACCAGACGGTCGCGCAGCTCCGCCGCCTTCTCGAACTCCATCTCGTCGGCGAGCTGGTGCATCTTCTGTGTGTACTCCGCGATCAGCTTGCCGATCTCTTCCTTCGTCAAGAGCTCGGCCCCCGGCTCGGCGGCCATCGGGAGCAGCGGGTCGCTGCTTCCGTAGAGCTGGGCCGAGAGATCGAGGATGTTCTTCTTCACCGCCTTGGGCGTGATGCCGTGCTCGGCGTTGTACTTGCGCTGCAGCTCG
>CAZEDU010000124.1:0-15372 GCA_964511185.1 uncultured Myxococcaceae bacterium
GCCACTCAACGGCGGCCCGCCGACCGTCGGGGGTGCGCCGGGCCAAGTAGGGAACCACCCCATGCTCGGCGAAGGCCCGCTTCCAGGCGGCGAAGCTCCCACCCGCCTGGTGCGCATCGAGCGCCGCCAGGCCGGCCTCGGGTCCGCATTGTGCGAGCATGTACTCCACCCACGCCCAACGGGCGCTCGTCGGGCGAACCTCGGCCTTTCCGCGGAGCCCCCGCCGCAGCCGCTCGAGCTTGTGCTCCACCTCGCGGATGCCGGCGGACGGCGAGCCGTCGAGCGGGGTGTTGCGCTTCGCCACGAACGGCGCCACCCCGAGCACCACCGGGAGGATCTTCGACAGCTCGGTGGTGAAGCGCACCAGCTCGTCGATGTCTTCGTCGGCCTCGGTCGGCAGGCCGACCATGTTGTAGACCTTCAAGTGCTCCATCTTCGCGTCGCGCGCGAGCGCGGCGGCCTGGAGCAGCTGGGCCTCGGAGTGCTTGCGGTCGACCCGATCGCGCAGCCGCTGCGACGCGCCGTCGGACGCGACCGTCAGCACCTGGGCGCCGCCTTGGCGCAGCGCCCCGACCAGCCGCGGGCTCAACCGGTCGGCGCGCAGCGACGAGACGCCGACCTCTCGCCCCGAGCCGACGATGGTCTCGAGCAGCTCGACGATGCGCGGGTGGTCGGTCACCGCCGCGCCCACCAGACCGACCCGGCGCGCGTGCTCGGGAATCAGCGACAGCACGCGCTCCGGCGGAACGGTGCGCATGCCGCCGTTGGTGGTGCGCCGCATCACGCAGTAGTGGCAGCCGCGCGAGCACCCGCGCTCCGGCTCGATGAGGAACATCGAGCGCAGCTCGGTGTGCGGCGTGACGATCTGCGAGCGCGCGGGCAGGTGCGTGTCGGGCGCCTTGGCGACGAAGTAGCGCGTGCTGGGAGGCGACCTCCCGGGCACCCGAAAGCCGGGCGCCTCGGCGAGCCGCTCGAGCAAGGCCGGCTTGTCGTGCTCCCGCGCCAGGCCGAGCAGCGTGTGCACCCCCTCTTCGCCCTCCCCCTGCACCAGCACGTCGACGAACGGCTCGAGCGGATCGGGGTTCGAGAAGGTGAGCGGCCCGCCGGCCACCACCAGCGGGGCGCGCGGCCCACGCGCCTCCCGCAGCGCCGGCAGACCAGCGAGCTGGAGCATCGAGAACACACCCGTCAGCTCGAGCTCGTACGCCACCGAGAACGCGAGGATGGGGAAGGACGCCACCGGCGCTTGGCTCTCGTAGGTGAAGAGCGGCGCGCGCGAGCGGCGGAACGCCTCGACGTCGTCGGGCAAGAAGGCGCGCTCGGCCGACGCCCCGGGGTGCCCGTTGATCTGCCGGTAGATGGCCTGGAAGCCCAGGCTGCTCATCCCGACGTGGTAGGGGCTCGGGTAGCAGAGGGCGACCTTGAGCGGGGCGTCCTTGTAGACCGTCCCGACCTCGTCCTCCAGCAGCCGGCGCACCCGCGCCACCTCGGCGTAGCTCGACATCCCTTTAACACCGGGCCGGCGCCGGATACGCCTCGGCCGACGTCACCGCACGGCGAAGAAGCCGTCCTTCACGGTGACGCGCTGGGTGCCCGGCTCGCCGGTGTCTTCGCGGGTCCAGAGCTCGAAGCCGGTGGGCCAGTTCTCGTAGACGCCCGTCTTGAGCGCGAAGATCCAGTCGCGGGGCGCCAGCGTCGGCGCGCCATATATCTCCGGCGGGAGCGGCGGCAGCTCGAGCGAGCGGCGCGAAGCGGGCACCACCACGTTCCAGTGAAACCCAGGCTCGCCCAGGTACTCGCTCGGCTGGTGGTCGAGGACGATGACCTCGGCGTAGCTGGCGCGTTCGTCGCCGCTCCAGGTGACCTGCAGCGGGTTGGCCTGAACGATGGGCGGCTGCGCGTAGTTCCCCAGCGTCGGCGCGACCAGGGTGGCCGGCTTGAGCAACGAGAGCGACACGGAAGGGCCCCGGTCGACGACGAACTCGCCGAGCGAGATGCCGGTCGGCAGCCACGTCTGGCCGATGTAGACCAGGAAGCGCAGCCCCACCTGGTCGAAGGGCGCGGTGTAGTCCGGCCGCTTGAAGGCGATGGGCGGGACCGCGTGCGCGTCCTGCCGGAAGAGGTCGCGGCCGTGCATCGTGAAGTACGCGTACGCGTTCACGCGCTTGTCGCCGGCCTGGATGTTCTGAAACAGCTCGGCGTTCTCGATCTTCTCGAGCGTCAGCGGCTGGTCGACCGCGTGGCTGAGCACGACGTTCTGCTGGGTGACCTGGCCCGCGCCAGCCACCGGGACGTCCTTCACCATGCCGATGCGCTTGATGCCATCGAACGGGTGTCGCTCCTGAGCGAAGAGGTCGGTCGCGCCGCTGCCGTAGCCGAACACGGGCATGCTGAACGCGTGGCTGTCGTCGGCCGCCACCATGCCCGCGAACTTTCGGCTCACCGCCGCGACGGTCACGATGAGGTCATTGGCCGACGTCGACGTCACCGTGCCGGCGAGGGTGCCCTGCTCCGTCGCGTCGGGGACGGATTGCGCGTTGCGCCCGAACCACAGCTCGTCGCCGGGCACGTCGACCAACGTGGTGAAGCGGTAACGCGTCTTTGGCTTGCCATCGGGACCCGTCCCCTGGACGGCGTAGCCCAAGGTCACCGTCTTGGGGCCCGAGTGGTCACCCGGAAAGACGGCGTCGCCGTGGGTGTCGATCCACTGCGTGAGCCGCGGCGGCCCTTCCAGGACGACGAGCGCGCGGGTGGCTGGCGCGCCGGGCGCCGCGGCAAAGCCGGTGTGCACCACGAGCTGCGGAGGCTTGGGCTCGACGCGCTCGGGCGTCTGGCCGGGGGCGGGCGCGGGCGTCGGCTCCACGCCGTCGCTGGTGGGCAACTGCTCCGAAGGACTTTGGAGCACCCCGCCGGGAGTCTGCCCGCCGTGACAACCCAGACCGAAGGCAGCCAGCACCGTGACCGCCGCGAGCCCTGAAAATAAAGGTGATCTCATCCTCATGGGCCCGCTTTTCGTCACTTCGCAGAAGCGATGTCAAACGACAGCCCAGCCCTTGTCCGCCGCCGGTTGCAGCGCTCTGTCAGCGCATCCACCATCCAAATAGGTTGAAGAGATCGAAGATCGGAGACCCGTCTCGGCTCCGGGAAGCGGCCTTCACCGGGGCGGGCTGCGCCTTGAAGTGGTGAAGCCTTCCCTCCAGCAGATCGCTAAGACCCGGCTTGCCTGAATGATTCGGCGTTCTTCCGAAGGTTTGGCTCTCCCTCAGAATGGCATTGAAGGTCGCTCGCGAAGGGGAGCCGACGTTGCTCGCCGGACGCGTGACGCCAAGAGAAGGAATATGTGGCACGGGCCGCTCCGTCGATTGGGGGAACGGAAGATTGTCGCTCGCCTCGCTGACGGAGTTGCCCCTCCGAATCCTTTTCAGAACGTCACCCGAAGCCCGAGCCGCACCTCGCGCGGCGGCTGAAACTCCAGCGTCTCCTTGTAGTTGGGGTTCGCTCTCACCCGGCGGCCTCGGGTGTCGCGCAGGTCCGGAAGGTCCGCGGCGCTGCCCTCCTCGAGAGGCGTCACGTCGCTGAACGTGTAGCGCTCGTCGACCCGGAGCGCGCTCTGCAGCCCGAGCAGATTGAACACGTCGAGCGAGGCCGTCAGCGTGTTGGCGGGCGTCAGCCGCAGCTGGTAGGCGAGCCGAGCGTCCAGGGTGTGCACCCACGGCAGCCGCCCCGCCGCGCCGCGCGGGAGCAGGTACGCGCGCCGCCCCTCGTCGTCGACGACGAGGTAGCTCACCGGCGTGCCCGAGAAGGAGCGGTGCGCGCCGCCCACGGTCAGGCTGTGGATGGCGCCCAGCGGCACCTCCTTCGCCGCGAAGAGCTTGAGCTGGTGCCGCACGTCCAGCGGCAGCGGCCCTGTCGCCCCGACGCCGCTGTCGAACAACGTGGTGCCGTGCGGCACGAGCTCGCCGAAGTCGCCGGTCGGCCCAGCCATGTTCCCGCGCAAGGTGGCGAAGGTGTAGCTCGCCTGCCCCAGCCACTGCCGCGCGAAGACCTTCGAGAACGACAAGGTGACGGCGTCGTAGTCGCGCACCGCCGGCGCGCTGGAGGCCGCGGCGCCACGACCGGGGTTGGCCAACAGCACGCTCTGCCCATCGACGCTCAGCGTCTCGAGCGCGGACTGCAGGTAGCGCTTGGTGAAGGTCAGGCCGATGACGCCGCCGGGAAACGCCTCGTACTCGCCGCCGACGACCACCTCGTCCACCGCAGGCGCCAGGACGTTGGCGTCGACGGTCACCGGGGTGGACGCCACGTACCGGCGCGGGGCAGCGGGGTCGGTGCCCACGTCGACCGCGTTGGCGGGGTCCTCACAGGACAGCTCTTGCTGCCCGGGATCCTGCGGGTTGCAGGCCGCCGCGCTCACCGCCGACCGCACCGTGGGCGACGCGGTGAGCCGGTCGACGAGCGCCAGCGGCACGCTCTGGTAGTAGCGCGCGTAGTGGGCGAAGAGCCGCGAGCGCCCCGCGCGCGTGAAGTCATAGAGCACGCCCACGCGCGGCGAGAGCTGGTGCGGCAACGACAGCGCCGGCTGGCCGTTCGCGCCGTAGAGCGTCTGGGTGTCGTAGCGCACCCCCGCGTTCACCCGGAAGACGTCGAGCACGCTCCAGCTGTCCTGGAGGTAGCTGCCCAGCGTCGTCGACATCACCCGGGAGCGCACGCTGGAGAAGCGCGTGGCGGTGTTGCCGTCGTGCGCCTCGCCGTACTCCGTCTTCCAGAAGGCGCTGCCGTCCTCCCACTCTTCGTAGAGCGCGCCGCCGCTGAACGCCTTGTGGTGGCGATAGCGCGCGTGCTCCAGGTCGACGCCCGCCTTGAGCCAATGCGTGCCGAGCAGCTGAAGCCGGTAGGCGACCGACCCGCGCGCCTGGTAGCGATCGAGCAGCGCCGTCGACAGCTCGCCGGGGCCGCCGGTTCGGTACGCGTCCACTGGACAGAGGGCGCCGGACGGGCCGCACGCGCCGCCCGGGACGGCCTCGAAGTCCTTCAGCGAATGCGCAGGTCGCCTCCGCCACCGGGTCTGCGCCACGCCGGCGAGCCCGCTGTTGGAGGCCAGCGCGCTCCCGTCGACCGGCAGCGAGGACTGGTCCTGATGGTGCCAGCCCAGCGCGGTCTCGAGGACCAGCCGCTGGCGCAGGTAGCTCGAGCTGGTCTGCAGCGCGACCCCCGTGGCGTTGGCGGTGCGCACGTGCGCCAGTGTCCCGGCGCTCCCGGACAGGTCGCCCGGCGGAAGGCCGGTGTACGGGTCCAAGTCGAACGCGCCGCGGGTGGCGCTCTGGGTCGGCGTGCCGAACACCGACAAGTGGATGCGGTGCCGGCCGCTCGGCGCGTAGGTCAGCTTGCCCAGGTAGTGGAACCGGCGCTGGTCCGCGAAGAAGCCTTGCGCCGAGCCAGGCACCTCTTCGGTCTGCGCGCGGCCGTAGAGGTCGACCAGCGGCGCGCCGTTGTCGTCGACCGCCACGCGCCGGACGCTGCGCGCGAGCCGGTAGCGCGTGAAGGCGGAGACGAAGCCCGCGGAGAGGAAGAGCCGATCTTTGACGATGGGGCCTGACACCTCGCCGCCGAAGTCGCCCAGGTTCCACAGCCGCTGCTCCGTCTGCACGGAGGTGCCGCCCAGCCCGACCGCGCCGCGCTTTCCTTCCAGCGCGCCGGGGACCCAGGCGCCAAACACGCCGCCGCGCCAGCGGCTGCCGCCCGTCCGCGTGACCGCGCGCAAGACGCCCCCCGACGCGCGGCCGTGCTCGGGCAGAAAGCCCGCCGTCACCACGTGCACCTCTTCGAGCAGCTCCAAGCTGAGCGGCGTCGCCAGCAGGCTCACCGCCGGGTCGCCCACGTTGAGGCCGTCGATGAAGTAGCCGTTCTCTACCGACGAGGCGCCGTGGACCGACAGACCGTAGCGCTCGGGCAGGACGCCCGGCGCCAGCTCGGCGAGCGCCTCGAACGAGCGGGACGCGGCGTTGCGTGTGCCGGGCGCGACGAGCGGAAGCCGCCGCGTCTCCTCCTCGGTGACGTGCAGGCCCAGCTGCATGCTGCCTTGGTCGACGCTCGGCCCAGGCCCTTCGAGCTCGGTTTCGTCGGCCTCGGTGCGGGCGCGCGTGAGCGCCGCGTCGAGCACCAGCGCTTGCCCCAACCGCACGGTGACGTCCCGCCGCAGCCACAGCGCGAACCCTTCGGCGTCGACGGTGAGCTCGTGGTTCCCCGCAGGCACCGCGAGGAGCCGATAGCCGCCCGACGCGTCGGTCGTCGTCTCGAGCACGTGCGGCCCGTTCTCGAACGTCAGGGTGACGAGCGCGTCGGTGACGGGCCTTTGCGCCTCATCGGTGACGCGCCCCTGCAGCACCGCGCCCTGTCCGTACGCCAGCGCTCCCCACAGACACACCCAGCCCGCGATGCCACCGAATGCCTTCTTCAAAGGTGTCAGCCCCTCCCTGCGAGGGGAGACCTTAAACCATCGGGCTCGGCAACAGCGCGGCGAGCTCAGCCCTCGAGCTTCAAGTGCTCGAAGTGGGTCGGAATCAGCCGCTGCCGATAGCGCGGCCCGCCGCGGTAGCTCCCGCCCGGCGTCGCGGTGTCGAGCGCGGCCTGCTCGGTGGCCTGGCGAAACGCTGGCAGCGACGCCAGATAGTAATCCCAGCCGTCGGTTTGGCGGCTGACGCGGTAGTTGCCGCTCAAGAGCACCTTCGCGTCGCGCCTGGTCGGCATCGAGCCGACGTAGTGGCTGAGCAGGCGCAGCTGTTCGCTCGTCAAGTAGTCCATCGCGTTCGAAAAATCGAATGCAGCGACCTTCTCACCCGAGCGACGCAGAGCGACGTTGAGCGCGCGCATCGTCGACTTGCCGGTCAGGCTGCCCTTCACTGGTACAATTTGACCGTGCATCGCCTTGGCCTTCACGCGGGCGAACGCCTCGTCGCTGCCTAGGAAGGTCGCGGCCCAGCGCGCGTCGGTCTTCGCGTAAGAGCGCAGCGATTGCGCCAGCCGCGGCAGGCTCCAGCGGTACTGCGCGTCCCATCTGGGGTTGCTGCCGACGCTCTCGATGTACGAATGAAAAGCGCGCGCGGGCGCGGGCAGGTTGGGGTCGTTCACGCCCTGTCGCTGCGCGGCGCCGGCCTCGAGCGACTGCAAGAACGCCTCGTCCGCGGCGCGGCTGGGCACACGGGGAGCCTGGACGCTCTTCGGGTCTTGCTTGAGCAGCATCGCGAGGAGCTCGTGGCGGTTCTTGGCGATGCGGATGAGGTCGATGAGGCCGCGGGTGAACTCGGTGGTGCGCGGGTCGATGTCGAGCACGAAGGTGGTGCCGTCGACGAGCAGCGAGTCGTTGAGCGCGCGGAAGCTGCCGACCGAGATGACGGCGCCCTTCTTGACCGGCCCGAACGCGCGCAGCTGCCGCCAGTTGTCGGCCTCGTTCGGAATGACGAACAGACAGTCCGCGAACCAGGGAATCGACTCCTCGGGGATGAGCGCGTCGCCGTGGCGGACGACCCGCTCTCCCCGCTCGGCGAGCAGAGGCGACTTCAGCTCGAGCCGCACTGTGTCCGGACGGCTCGCCGGACGCACCGGCGCCTGCGGCCGCAGAGGCACCCGAATCGAAGACGACGCACCGGTCCTGGGAAACGGGCCGCTCGGCCGAAGGCGGGCGAAGAAGCGCTGGGAAGCAGGCGGAGTGACGAACGCAGGCACGACCGAAATTGTCGGCTCGGCCGCAATGAAGTTGCTGAATTTGCTGGCGGTCGAGCCTCAGGCGGGGCGCTGCGACAAAACGCCTTTGATCACGGCCGTTCCCGCCACGTCGATTCGAAGTTTCGCGTCAGTCACCCCATTCGAATGAATCGAGCACCTTCTTGAGCGGCTCATCGGCGGGGTACTTTGGTTAGGGCGCGGCGTGGGTCGGTGGCGGAATCGCAACCTCGAGATCGCCCTCATGACCTTCGCCTCCGGGAATCTGGTCAGAGCCAAAGGAGACGAGGGTTGGGCTAATGCCTCGCCACTCGAGCTTCACCGGGTTGCCCCATCGGTCGACGAGCTGGAAGCCGAGCGGCCGCTCTCGGTCCAGTGTCGCCGTGGTCGAGGTCGGGTCTTGCGCGCCGGCCCAATCCGCGAGAGCGCGCCCCCACTGCTCGAGGTCGCGCCGTGTGAGCTCTCGATTGAGCGTGGACACAAGGTGCATGAGCCCTTGCGATGAGATGTCGAATACCAATGGGTCTTGTAGGACGACTGCCTCGAGCTTCTCGCGCTGTGCCTCTGAAAGAGGGTGCTCCGCCTGCGCCCGCTTGAGCCTTTCGCGCAGGGCTCTGCGCTGTCGATCCTGTTGCGTCTTCACTTTCGGCCATCGAAGTGGGAACAGGAGGCTGTACCCCAGGCCACGTGTGCGAGCGATGGCCTCGGAGCGGCGCCTGCCGTCAGGGTCTTGGTGGGCTTGGACCTCACGCGAGTCGAGCACCTCGTGGGCAAGAATCCAGCCGGCCTCGGCGACCTCGACCCCCAATCCAGCTTCCATCAATTCGCGCACGACGCGCTCGACGTCGCTTTGGCTGGGGCTCAGCGCACCCGGCGCGGCGAGGCACGGCCCTGGGCCAGCATGTTACGCCTCGAGCACTCGGTGGATTTGAGTGGTGCGCGCCGCGAGCGCGCGGCGGCCCTCTGCGGATGCGGCTTCGGCGAGTAGAGTCTGCATCTCTGCCTCGGGCGACCACCGCACCACGAGCGCGTAGTAGGCGGCGCCCAAGCTCAGCCCTACAGCCAAGACCGCGAAAACCAATCTCTTCATGCTCAAACAACCCCTGAATCGACCGTCGAGGGAACCTTTTCTTGAGGCTCCGCACAATGGTCACGGAAGCGCTCGTTTGGAAATCAAGCCGTTCGCTCAATTGTGATGCAGAGCAGATGGGCTGCCGAGCAACGCTGATTGCACAGTGGCTCGGATGGCGTGGGTCAGAGCTGTGTAGTGCCTGACCAGACGACTTTGGAGCCCTCTACCGCGTGATGTTCCTCGCTCTCTTACTCATCGGCGCTCTCTTTGTGTTCTTGGCACTTGCCGGTGTCGTGGTCTTCGGTCAGAACCGAGTCGCGGCAGTGGCCATGTTGGTTCTCTCGTGCGTGGCGCTTCCGCTCGCGGTCCTCGCCGTGAGCGAAGTGATTCACCGGCCCGGGGCTGGTTCCGCCTATCTCGCCCTCGGCTTCATCACATCAACGCTGATGGCCAGCCTTCTCCAACTGGCCCGGCCGAAGCTGAAGCAGCGGCAGAAGACGGTGACCTCCCTCGTGACTGGAGCGATTCTCGTGACGGCGCTCGCAATGCGCCACAATCCGTGGGCCGCCTACGGCGTTTGCTTCACCGAAGACACGCCGGGCTTCTCCGGTAGCTTTCGGAGTTTCACACCCGTCGACTGCACAGATAGTTCTCGCGCGCTCGGTGAGCCTGTCGGCGCAACCTACGCCACGATGCGCTTTGCTGATTTGGATGGTGACCACATCGACGAGCTCACGGTGACCCAAAGTACGCTGTCATGTCCCGGCGCCGGCTGGTGTGTCGAACACCCCTCGCCGAGATCTTTCAAGATCACCCGAGAGCCGGTGCTTCGAGTGGTTCCCTTCCGTTGAGCCGTTGGCCATTAGGAGTTGTTGCTTGCCAACGCCGTTCGCCTCTCGCGGCCTGACACCTCTCCCCGGGCGGCGAGCTCAGCCCCCTACTCGACCTCGTCCCAGCCTCGCTCTGATTGGCTGGGCGGTCTCGGTATTGTCAGCTCCGTGGCGCCCAGTCGGCGGTCGACGTCCCAAGCGGTTCACTCGCTAAGCGGAGCCCGTTCGAAGAACACTGGGTGGAGCCAGACGGTTTCGTCGGCAGGCGCTGGACCACCTGCTGCATCGGTCCGCGGCAGCTTCACATGGCCATGCGGCCAACTGCCCAGCGAAACACCGCGTACGGCCCCGCGGGAAAACCCTCCGCATCGATGTACGGCGGGGCCGACGTCACGCGAATTATCTCGCCCGGATTCACGAACGCTATTGTGTCTATTCCTCTCGCGCCACGTCTGACATCAACACCTTGGTGTATTCCTCAGCGGCCTCCTCGTCGCGGTTCAGAGATGACAAGAGTTCCGCCCAGAAGAAACGAAGCGCGTAGGCCTTAGCGCTGTTGGGGAAAAGCGTCAGATAGGCGCTATACATCTCACTCGCGTCTTCGCAGACATCGGTGAAGCAGGCTCCGCGACATTCATTGTGCCAGCTGACCGCGAGATTCGAGAAGAGCCGTTCGGAATGCTCCCGACATTCTTCGGAGCCTCTTCCATCCTCAATCATTTTCCTCAGACGACCTGCTTGTGTGACGGTCATCTTTCGGTTGCCACTTCGTAAAACGCAATCGAGGATCTTCGCTTGGAAAACACACGCCTCAGGCGAGAACGGTCGTTCTTTGATCAGCGAGTCGTACACCAAAGCTGCTTCGCGATCGTTGCCCTCTTCGAAATCGAGGTCAGCCTGTTGCTTCATCATCTCGTACCGATCGATGTCCTTCGTGGCGAGTTGGGCGAACATCCGCTTTCGGGTCAGATTTCCAGCAAGCGCCCGGTCCGGGAAATGCCGAGAGATCCTTCCGCC
The DNA here is from genome assembly GCA_964511185.1 of uncultured Myxococcaceae bacterium. GTDB lineage: Bacteria > Myxococcota > Myxococcia > Myxococcales > Myxococcaceae > CAZEDU01. The sequence continues at coordinate 10,639 of CAZEDU010000124.1, forward strand.
GAGATTGACGTCTTTCACTTCTCTTCTGTGTTCCTGAGCTGATGCCAATCCGGAGAAGGTCAGCGCGATGATGACAGAGCAGCAGCGCATGGCGTCCTTGTCAGTAAACCCTTGGGAAGCGAACGAATCATCCTCGATGTACCTTGCTCAAGCGGCTACTCGACGACTCCGACTTGTAGAGCGGCGACGTTTGGCTCATTGAATCCAAACAGCCTCTTCGCTGCATCCAAGTCGCACTCACTTGCTTTGGAGAAGGAAGCCGATGCGTACCTTTCTAATTTTGGCTCCTTTCCGCCATACGAATCGTCTGACACCTCTCCCCCCGAGTGAGGTGTCAATTACTTCGCGAGCTGAAGCGGTCTTCACTAGGCTTCGCGAACGTGAAAGACCTTCGACCTGGCCTTCTCTTGGCGGTGCTGGCGTTCAGCGCAGTGTTCACGGTTCGTTGCGCGACGCCGACGGGTAACGACGACGCGGGCGTCGACCCGAACAACAACCCGACCGACGGGGGCAACTCGCCGCCCAACGTGACGGTCACCACCATTGACTTGGGCCCGGACGCCGGCGCGAAACACATCGCCGCGCTGCCGAACGGAAACCTCATCGTCACCGAGGGAAACCGGTTGCGCGTTCTCGAGGTCGATCAGACCGGCGCGCACGTGAAGGTGAACTCGACCGACTTCGCGGGGTTCAACTGGCCGAACAGCGTGGTGGTCGACGACCAAGGTCGCGTCATCGTCGGTGGGTACCAGGAAGTTTATATGTACCCGAACGGCATCGACGGGCAGCGGGTGGTGTACATCGCGAAGGTCGGCAATCAGCCGCTCGACAACCTGACTTGGGGCGGCACGCCGAAGCGGCTCTGGCTCATCACCAAGAGCAACCCGACGGCGCCGACAATGCGGCTGTACCGCTACGACAACGCCTCCGGCACCGACGCCGGCACGCCGACCATCGTTCTCGAGCGCGACGACTTCGGCCACCAGAGCATGGCGGTCGACGACGACAACAACGTCTACTTCTACGACGGCAATGGCTGCCGCTTGCTGATGCTGACCACCGACGGCGGCTTCTCGGTGACGGCGGGCAACGAGCTCGATCAGTTGAACGTCTGCAACATCGGCGGGCTGATTCTCAACGAGCCGAAGATTTCACAGGGCAGCGGCATCGGCATCGACCCGACCGGGAAGAAGCTTCTCTACTCCGAAGGCATGCACAAGGTGCTGCTCGACGTGACGCCGCGTGCCGACGGCAAGAGCTACCCATCGATCTACACGCAGTTCGACCAAGCGACCGAACCGGGGCGTTTCGTGTCGACGCCCAACGCCATCTACCTGCTCGACGGCGAGACGAAGATTAGGAAGCTCACCCTGGAGTGAGTGCGGCACCGGGAAGCTCGACGGCGGAACCCTGGCGAGCCTCACCGACTCGTTCACATTCTCCGTGACGGCGTGCCGCGTTTCGAGCCGGGGGATTGTCGCGTTTCCCCCTTCAGAGCAAGACCGCTTCCATTGCCTGGCACACGCGTTGCTCGACCTGTGGCATTTCGCAGGGAGGTCAACGGTGCTCGCGCGTGTTCGGTCTGGTGCCCTGATGGGCGTGGACGCGGTGGTGGTGGAAGTGGAGGTCGACATGACGCTGGGGCTGCCCTACTTCAACGTGGTCGGGCTGCCCGAAGGCGCGGTGAAGGAGAGCAAGGTCCGCGTCACCTCCGCGCTCAAGAACACCGGCTACGAGCTGCCGCAAAAGCGCATCACGGTGAATCTGGCTCCAGCGGACATCCGCAAAGAGGGCGCTGCCTTCGAGCTGCCCATCGCGCTCGGGGTGCTCGCGGCGGCGCAGCTCATCGACGGCGCGCCGCTGGGCGACTTCCTCTTCGGCGGGGAGCTGTCGCTCGATGGGTCAGTGAAGCCGATACGCGGCGTGCTGCCGCTGGCGATCGCCGCGCGCGACGGTGGCTTTCGCGGCGTGATGGTGCCAACCGCGAACGCCGGCGAAGCCTCGCTGGTCGACCGCATTCAGGTCATCGGCGTGCAGCACCTGAAGGAAGCGGTGGACCACCTCTCGGGCGTCAACGCCATCGCGCCCTACGCGCGGCAGACCGCGGCGCGGCCCGACGCTGGCACCGCGGCGCTCGACCTCTCCGAGGTGCGCGGCCAGGCCGAGGTGAAAGACGCGCTCGAGCTCGCCGCCGCGGGTGGGCACAACATGCTGATGTGCGGCCCACCTGGCTCCGGCAAGACGATGCTCGCGCGCCGGCTGCCCACCATCCTGCCTCCCTTGAGCTTCGAGGAGGCGCTCGAGGTGACGAAGATCTACTCGGTGCTGGGGCTGCTCCGCGAAGAGCAGTCGCTCGTGCACAGCAGACCCTTTCGCGCGCCGCACCACACCATCTCGGATGCGGGATTGGTGGGCGGCGGTCCGCTCACCCGGCCCGGCGAGCTGTCGATGGCCCACCACGGCGTGCTCTTCCTCGATGAGCTGCCGGAGTTTCGCAAGCACGTGCTCGAAGTGCTGCGCCAACCCTTGGAGGAAGGCCGGGTCCACCTCGCGCGCGCGAGCTCGAGCGCGACCTACCCGTGCCGGGTGATGCTGATCGCCGCGATGAACCCGTGCCCGTGCGGCTACTACAACGTGGCCGGTCACGCGTGCAGCTGCGCGCGCCCCCGGGTGAGCGACTACCACGCGCGGGTGAGCGGCCCGTTGCTCGACCGCATCGACATCACGCTCGAGACGCGCCCGGTCGAGCTCAAGCACCTCACCGCGCTGGAGTCGCGCGAGCTTCCCAGCGCGCACTTCCTAAACCGGGTGATCGCCGCGCGCGAGCGGCAGCGCCGGCGCTTCCATGCCGAGCCGGGCATCTACTGCAACGCCCAGATGACGCCGCGCATGTTGAGGCAGTACTGCCAGATGTCCGCGCGCTCCCACGCCGACCTGGAGCGCTCGGTGGCGCGCTTCGGGCTGTCCGCGCGCGCGCACGACCGAATCTTGAAGATGGCGCTGACCCGCGCGGACCTGGAAGGCCACGGCCGCATCGAAGAGGCGGACATGCGCTTCGCGATCGCCTGCCGCGTGCTCGACCGCCGCACCTGGCTGCCTTCCGATGGCAGCGTCTTCCGCGCCCCGCCGCCCGGGCCCCGGCCCCTGGAGGAGCCGCCCGAGGACTTGGACGCGCTGCTCGCTTGCCGTTTGGAGGGCGATCCCCTACAGCACGGCTGACCCATGGGCCTGGCCTACTTCTTCCTCAACGCCGCGCAGGCGGTGATCGTCCTCGTCTGGTGCGTGTTCTGGATGAGCCTGGCGATCGTCATCAGCCTGTTTCACGCCAACCTTCCGCTCGTGCTCGCGCGGCGCGCCTGGGCGCCGTTTCTGATTCGGCTCACGGGCGCGCGCTTCGTGGTCGAGCCGCTGCCGAACGTCGACTGGAGCAAGCCCCACATCTTCATGATGAACCACGCCTCCCAGCTGGACATCTGCTGCGCGTTCGCGGCGATTCCGTCGAACCTGCGGTTCGTCGCGAAGAAGGCGCTCGCCTACGTGCCGTTCCTGGGCTGGTACATGCAGGCGACGAAGATGATCTTCATCGACCGCAGCAACCATCAGGAGGCGATTCGCAGCCTCCAGCTCGCGGGGGAGCGCATCCGCGCCGGCTCCAACATCCTGGTGTATCCCGAAGGCACGCGCTCGCGAACCGGACAGGTGCTCCCCTTCAAGAAGGGGCCGTTCGTCCTCGCGCTCGAAGCGCAGGTGTCCATCATCCCGGTCGCGATCGTCGGGTCTGACCAGGTGCTGCCGGCGGGTGGCTTCAAGCCGCGGCCTGGGGTGATGCATATGAAGATCGGCGAGCCGATCGAGACGAAGGGCCGCGTGTCAGGCCCGGGCGCGCGCGACGCGTTGTTGGTCGAGGTGCGCGACGCGCTCATCGCGATGCACCGCGAGCTCGGCGGCGCCGGCGGAGCGCCCGAGGCGATCGCCGACCGCGGCGTGGAAGGCGTCGGCACCTTGCGCAAGCGCGCCGGCTGATCTCACCGGCGAGATGCTTCGCTCGGTCCAGGACAGGCTGCCTCGTCCTGGCGCCGTCGCTCAGCGCGGCATCGCGCTTGCTTCGCTTCCTTCGACACACGCGCGCATTGGGGAATGCGGCGGAACACGGAGAGGCGAGAATGGGGAAGCTGAACGAGAAGCTGAAGGCTGTGGCTGCCGCCGTGGCGGCCATCGAGAAGCAGTTCGGTCGCGGCGCCATCATGCAGCTCGGTGGCGATTCACCGGACCAGAAGGTCGCAACGATTCCATCCGGCTCGGTGGCGCTCGATCGCGCGTTCGGCGTCGGCGGCTATCCACGCGGGCGGGTGGTGGAGATCTTCGGCGGCGAATCGTCGGGCAAGACGACGCTCACCCTGCACGCCATCGCGCAGGTGCAGGCGCAGGGCGGCACGGCGGCCTTCATCGATGCGGAGCACGCGCTCGACACCACCTACGCGCGCAAGCTCGGCGTGCGGGTGGAGGAGCTGCTCATCTCGCAGCCCGACACGGGAGAGCAGGCGCTGGAAATCACCGAGCACCTGGTGCGCTCCGGCGCGATCGATCTGATCGTCGTCGACTCGGTGGCCGCGCTCGTCCCACGCGCCGAAATCGAAGGCGAGATGGGCGACGCGCACATGGGCGTGCAGGCGCGCTTGATGAGCCAGGCGCTGCGCAAGCTGACCGGCGCGGTGAGCCGCAGCGGCACGTGCA
>CAZEDU010000125.1:0-13768 GCA_964511185.1 uncultured Myxococcaceae bacterium
GGAGGGCGTCTCGATGGGCGCCGCCGTCGACCTGCTCCACACCAACCGCATCGAGAAGCTCCTGGTGGTCGACGACAGCTTCGAGCTGCGCGGCCTCATCACGATCAAGGACATCGAGAAGCGGCGCGCGCACCCGAACGCGGCGAAGGATGCGAAGGAGCGGCTGCTCTGCGCCGCCGCGATCGGCGTGGGCACCGACCGGGAGGAGCGCACCGAGGCGTTGCTCAGGGCCGGCGTCGACGTGCTCGTCATCGACACCGCGCACGGCCACTCGAAGGGCGTGCTCGACGCGGTCGCCGACACGCGCAAGAGCTTCAAGGGCAGCTTCGAGCTGGTCGCCGGCAACGTGGCCACCGCCGAAGGCACGCGGGCGCTCATCCAGGCCGGCGCGGACGCGGTGAAGGTCGGCATCGGCCCGGGATCCATCTGCACCACCCGCGTGGTGGCGGGCGTGGGCGTGCCGCAGATCACCGCGGTCGACGACTGCGCGCGCGAGGCGGACAAGCACGACGTGCCGATCGTCTCCGACGGCGGCGTGAAGTACTCGGGCGACGTGGTCAAGGCGCTGGCGGCCGGCGCGAGCTCGGTGATGATCGGCTCGCTCTTCGCCGGCACCGAGGAGGCGCCGGGCGACGTGATTCTCTACCAGGGCCGCTCCTACAAGGCCTACCGCGGCATGGGGTCGCTCGGGGCGATGAAGAAGGGCAGCAAGGAGCGCTACTTCCAGAGCGACGTCGAGGAAGACGGCAAGCTCGTTCCCGAGGGCATCGAAGGGCGCGTGCCGTACAAGGGCTCGCTGGCGATGAACGTGTTCCAGATGGTCGGCGGCATTCGATCTGGCATGGGCTACCTGGGCGCCCGGACGATCGAGGAGCTGCGCAAGAACGCGCGCTTCGTGCAGATCACCAGCGCCGGGCTCAAGGAGAGCCACGTGCACGACGTGATCATCACCGAGGAAGCGCCGAACTACCGGGTGGAGTGAGCCTGGCCGCTACTTCTTGCGCCGCTTGCTGGGCGTCTTGGGCATGTTCTCGATCTTCTTCTCGGCCGCCGCGACGCGGCTCAGGAGCTGGTCCTTGTCGTCGGGGTTGAGCGCCTCGATCGCCTCCCGCAAGGTCTCGAAGTCGAGGCGGGCGATCGTCACCGTGCTGCCGCCCTTGACCTCCTGCACCGTGGGGACGTCGACCAGCTCGCGCACGTAGCGATCGAACTCCACGCGCACGTCGGCGGTCTGCTGGATGCACATGTCGCGCGCGGTCACCAGCGCCTGGCTCCCTTCCTGGTACGCGAGGTCGGGGTTGCGCGACATCGCGTCCTCGAACATCTCGGAGCGCGACTTCAACGACTGGTACAGGTCGATGTACGAGGCCACCCGCTCGTCTTCCGGGGAGTTGACGTTGCGCGCCTTCACCAGCCCTTGCGGCGTGTCGTCGCAGTTGACCTTCTTGAGCTCGTCCCCGGTCAGCACCTTTTTGTTGGGCGCGGGGGTGATCTCGCGCTCGAGGCGCTCTTCCGAGGAGATTTCCTTCACGCACCCCATGATCAACCCGGCGATCAGGAGGGTGAGCGCGCAGCGGTTCGTTCGAGCTCTCGTTTGCATTTGCGTTGGGCAGTTTTCTAGCGCTAAGGCCCGGTGTCAACGCGAAGAGCCTTTTCAACGGAGCGAGCCCCCGTGGACATCCATGCCGAGAAGATCCTGATCCTCGACTTCGGCAGCCAGTACACGCAGCTGATCGCCCGGCGCGTTCGCGAGCTCGGCGTGTACTGCGAGATCCACCGGCCCGACCTCAAGGCCGCCGAGATCAAGGCGTTCTCGCCGCGGGGCATCATCCTGTCGGGCGGCCCCGCGTCGGTGGAGGCGCCCGGCGCGCCGACCTGCGACCCCCTCGTCTTCGAGCTGGGCGTCCCGGTCTTGGGCATCTGCTACGGGCTGCAGCTCCTCTCGAAGCTGCTCGGGGGCAAGGTCGATCGCGGCGCGCACCGGGAGTTCGGACCGGCGGACCTCGAGGTGCTCGAGGCCAGGGGGCCGCTCGCCGCGTTCGGGGCCGGGGCGCAGGTGCGGGTGTGGATGAGCCACGGCGACCGCGTCGAGGCGCTGCCGCCCGGCTTCCGCGCGATCGGGCGGCAACTCGCCGTTCGCCGCGGCCGCGCACGGCTCGAAGCCGATCTACGGCGTGCAGTTCCACCCGGAGGTCGTGCACACGCCGCAGGGCAAGGAGATGCTCCGCGCCTTCCTGTTCACCGACTGCCGGGTCAGCGGCAGCTGGACGATGAAGAGCTTCGCCGAGGAGGCGCAGCGCGCGATCGCCGAGCGGGTGGGGACGGGGCGGGTGATCTGCGGCCTGTCCGGCGGGGTCGACAGCTCGGTCGCGGCGCTGCTCATCCACAAGGCGATCGGCGATCGGCTGCAGTGCATTTTCGTCGACAACGGCGTGAGCAGGTGGAGGCGCTGTTCGTCAATCGCTTCCACGTGCCCCTTCGCACCATCGACGCGCGCGGGCGCTTCTTGAGCAAGCTCGCCGGCGTCACCGACCCCGAGCAGAAGCGGAAGACCATCGGGCGCGAGTTCATCGCCGTGTTCGAGGAGGCCGCGCGCGAGGTGCAGGGCGCCGAGTTCCTCGCCCAGGGGACCTTGTACCCCGACGTGATCGAGTCGGTCTCCACCAAGGGCCCGTCGGCCACCATCAAGAGCCACCACAACGTGGGCGGCCTGCCCGAGGTGATGAAGCTCAAGCTCGTCGAGCCCCTGCGCGAGCTGTTCAAGGACGAGGTCCGCGTGCTCGGCCGCGAGCTCGGGCTGCCCGACGAGATGGTCAACCGTCAGCCGTTTCCGGGGCCGGGCTTGGCCATCCGCGTCCTGGGCGAGGTCACCGAGGAGCGCCTGGCGGTGCTGCGCAAGGCCGACACCATCGTGCAGGAAGAGATTCGGCGGGCCGGCCTGTACGAGAAGCTGTGGCAGGCGTTCGCGGTGCTCCTGCCCGTCTCTTCGGTCGGCGTGATGGGGGACGAGCGGACCTACGAGTCGACCGCGGTGCTCCGCGCGGTGACCAGCGTCGACGGCATGACCGCCGACTGGGCGCGCCTGCCCTATGAGCTGCTCGAGCGCATCTCCTCGAGGGTCATCAACGAGGTGCGCGGCATCAACCGCGTGGTCTACGACATCTCGTCCAAGCCGCCCGCCACCATCGAGTGGGAGTAGGGCGGCAACGACAAACGGGCGATTGCCCGCCTGTCTGGTACCATCGAGGCCTATGGGAAAAGAGGGGGACGCTTCAGGACAGCGGCGTCGCGACGAGCGCATCGAGGTGCCGCTGGCGGTGCGCTTCCGCGTCGCGGACCAAGAGGAATTCCTCGAGCGCTATTCCACCAATGTCTCGCCGTCGGGCATCTTCATCGCGACCGACCGGGAGCTCCCGATCGGCACGATCATCGCCTTCGAGATCCTGATCGAAGACGGGTCCGCGGCCTTCTGGGGCAAGGGCGTGGTGCGTTGGACCCGGCCGCACGTGGAAGGGAGCGAGCCGCCGGGCGGGCTGGGCGTGGAGTTCACCGAGCTCGACGACGCGAACCAGGCGGTGCTGGCCGCGCTGCTCGAACGGCAGAAGCGGCGCGGAGCGGTCAAAGCGCCGTAAGGCGTGGCGAGCGCTACTTCCCGCCAGAGCCGGGCGCGCTCGCCGCGGGCTCGGGGCGCAGCTCCCGCACCAGCCGCTGCGCGCCGTAGATCTTCGCGAGCGCTTCGAGGATCCCGGCGCTGTGCACCGCGACCGCGCGGTTGACGCGCTCGTCGAAGCCGTACTCCCCGCCGAGCGAGTGGATGTTGCCGTCGAAGACCAGGCCGATGATCTCCGCGTTCTGGTTGAACACGGGCGAGCCGGAGTTGCCGCCGATGATGTCGTTGTTGGTGACGAAGTTGAGCGGGGTGTCGCGGTTGAGCTGCGGCTCCGCCGCCAGCCAGCTCTTGGGCAGCGCGAACGGCTCTTGCCCGGTGTGCCGGTCGAACCCGCCGCGCAAGGTGGTCAGCGGCGGCACGTCGCGCCCGTTCTCGTTCCAGCCCTTCACCTGGCCGTACGACAGGCGCAGCGAGAAGGTCGCGTCGGGGTAGTCGTTGGTGCCGTGGACCTGGAAGAGCGCCCGGGCGATCAGCTCGCCGTTCCGCTTGGTCGCCGCCTCCGGCCCGTCCTCGTACAGCTTGCGCGCCATCCGCGCGTCGGGATCGACCGCCCGCGCGAACTCGATCATCGGATCGGTCGACGCCTCGAGCGCCTTCTGCCCGCCCTCGAACAGCGCCCGGCGGGCGCGGACGTCCTTGAGCTTGCTGCCGCGCACCAGCTGGGTGGCCAGCTGCGCGGGGGAGCGGGTGCCGAGCAGCCGCCGGACCACCACGTCGTCGGGGCCGAGCTCCTCGCGCATCTGGGTGAGCGAGAAGGTGAGCAGCGCGATCTCCAGCTCGTCGTAGATGGGCGCGGCGCTGAAGAGCCGCTGCTTCACCGTCGGCAGCTTCGAGTCGGCGTACTCGCGCAGCCGCTCCTCGTTGGGCTTGGGCAGCTCGGCCGACAGCCGGACCAGGTCGCGCGCGATGCGGAACAGCTCCGACGAGAAGGCGCGCCCCTCCTCGAGCATCACCAGCGGCTTGTAGACCTGACGGTACTGCTGCTGCGCCTTCTCGAGGCCGGTCCAGGCTTCGCCGTAGGCCGCCTTCATCTTGGGGTCGCCGTCGACCTTGGCGCGCAGCGCCTTCTCGGCGGCGATCTTCGATTCGAAGAAGCGCTTGTCGAGCAGCGCCGTGTGGCGGCCCTTGAGCGCCTTGAGCGCGTTCTCGACGCCGAGCAGGGTGGCCTGCGAGATGCGCTTTTGCTCCACGCCGCGCGCGGCGAACTGGGTGAGGTAGCCGCGCAGCTCGGCCAGGTACAAGAGCCGCTTGGGCAGCTTGAGGTCGCGCTCGGTCTCCAGCTGCGCCACGGTGAGCAGGCGGCTGGTGGCGCCGGGGTGGCCGGAGACGAAGGCCAGCTCGCCGCTCTGCGCGCCCTGGCTCGACCACTGGAAGTAGCGCTCGGTCTTGGCCGGCTTGCCGCCGTCGTACAGGCGCAGGAACGCGACGTCGAGGTTGTAGCGGGGGAAGTTGAAGTTGTCCGGATCGCCGCCGAAGAAGGCGACCGCCTGCTCGGGCGCGAAGGCGAGCCGCACGTCCTGGAAGCGGCGGTACCGGTACAGGTGGTGCTGGCCGCCGCGGTACAAGGTCACCACGTCGCAGCGCACCTCGTCGCTGGTGGCGCACTCCTTCTCGATCTTCGACATCTCGGCGCGCTGCGCCTCGTTGAACGCCTTGTCGGTGAGCCCCTGGGTGGCACGCTGCAGGCGCTGGGTGACGTCGGTGATCGCCGTCAGCTGGTTCACCTCGAGGTCGGGGCAGCGCAGCTCGTCTTTCTCGGCGGCCGCCAAGTACCCGCGCGCGGCCAGATCGCGCTGCGCGGTGGAGAGCTGCTGAATGCAGCGGCGCACGCAGTGGTGGTTGGTCATCACCAACCCGGAGGGCGAGACCAGGCTGCCCGAGCAGCCGTTCGCCAGCCGCACCGAGGCGAGCCGCGCGTGGTCGAGCCAGTCCTGCGTCGGCTCGAAGCCGTACTTCTGTTTCACCTTCGCGGTGGGGAAGCCGTTGTAGGTCCACATGCCTTCGTCGGCGAGCGCCGAAGAGGCGACGAGCAGAGCGGCGAGCGGCAGGGTGCGAAACATCGCTTCACCTCGGAAAGTGGGGGGGACGGGATGCTTTTGCTGCTCGACACCGGGCAGCGTCAAGGCGGATCGGCGCCGCGGGTGGCGAAAAAGCGCGGTAGAACGGCGAGCGTGGACGCGTCGCTGGAGCCGGGAACGCTCGTTCTCGACGGCCGATTCCGGGTGGTGAAGACGCTCGGCCAGGGCGGAATGGGGGAGGTGTACCTCGCCGAGCAGGTATCGCTGGGGCGGCAGGTGGCGCTCAAGGTGCTGCGGCGCGACCTGTCGATGCAGCCCGGCATGGGTGAGCGCTTCGAGCGCGAGGCGAAGCTCCTGTCGAGCGTCGATCACCCCTCGGTGGTGCGCGTCATCGACTTCGGCCAGAGCGGCCAGGCCAGCTGCCTGGTGATGGAGCTGGTCGAGGGCGAGACGCTGCAGGCGGTGTTGGGGCAGGGGGCGCTGCCGCCGGAGCGCGCGCGGACGATCTTGACCCAGCTCGCGCGCGGGCTCGAGGCGATCCACGCGCGCGGCATCGTCCATCGCGACCTCAAGCCCGAGAACGTCGTGCTCACCCGAACGCCGGAGGGTGAGCGGGCCCGGCTGCTCGACTTCGGCATCGCGCGGCTGGCCGATCCGGGAGAGAACGACCCGAAGCTCTCGCAGGTGGGGCTCATCATCGGCACGCCGGAGTACCTGTCGCCCGAGCAGGCCCTCGGCCGCCCGGTGGATCCGCGCACCGACCTCTACAGCCTCGGCGTGCTGGGCTACCGGATGCTCTCGGGCCAGAGCCCCTTCCCTGGTCCGACCGCGCAGCAGTTCTTGGCGCAGCACGCGTCTCAGACGCCGCCGCCGCTCGATGAGAAGGCGCCAGGCCTCCAGCGCGCGCCGGAGCTCGTCTCGGTGGTGATGGCGTGCCTGCGCAAAGACCCGCAAGCGCGGCCGCAGACGGCGTCGGCCATCGCGCAGGCGCTGGAGGCCAAGGCGCCCGCCGCGCCTTCAACGTCCCCGGCGCTGCGCCTCGATGGGCGGCGGCTTCGGGAGTACGCGCCGTTCCTCGCCGCGCTGGCGACCTTGTTCGTCCTCTTGGGCGCCGTGCTCGTTCCGCGGCTGCTCTCGACAGCCCACGCGGTGCGCGGGTTGCTGGCGGACGGGAAGGCCCAGGAGGCGCTCGAGCGCCTCTCGCGGAAGGAGAAGTCGGGGCCGCTCGACGCCGAGCTGCTCGGCTTGAAGGCTTGGACGCTTCACCGGCTCGACCGACACCGCGAGGAGCTCGGCACCTTCGATCTGATTCGTCCGGCCCACGCCGACGAGGTGCCGGAGGAGGCGCTGGCGGCGCTGTTCGCCGACTTTGGCGATGGAGAGCGCACGGCGGCGCGGGAGACCCTCGGCCGGCTGCGGACCCCCGAGCTGCTCAAGCGCGCCCGGCGGTTGGCGAAGCAGGACGCGTCGGCCGCGCAGTGGGGCGCGCTGCGCTACTTGGACCTGGCGAACGAGACCGCTGGGCTCGATCGCGCGGAGCGATACGAGGCTTCGCTCGCGTCCAGCAGCTGTCACGTGAAGGGGCTGGCGGCGCGGCGCTTGGGCGAGCTGGGCGCGGTCGACGCGATCGGCGCGCTGAAGGAAATTGCCGCCGCCGCGCGCCCGCTCCGGTTCGGGATCCTCGAAGGAGACTGCGGCCACGACGCCGCGCGGGCCGCGATCCGCCAGCTGGAGAAGACCGCGAAGCCATGACGCTCGCCTCCGGAGCCACGGTGTTGCAGGGCCGCTTTCGCGTCGAGCGGCTGATCGGCGCGGGGGCCATGGGCGAGGTCTATCAGGCCGAGCAGCTGTCGCTCGGCCGGCCGGTGGCGATCAAGCGGTTGCGGCCGGAGCTGGTGCGCCGACCGGACATGAGCGAGCGGTTCCGGCGCGAGGCGCGGCTGCTGTCCACCGTCGAGCACCCGGTGGTCGTGCGCATCATCGACTTCGGCGAGGAGGACGGCACCTTCCTCCTGGTGATGGAGCGCGTGGACGGCGTTCGCTTGCTCGACGCGCTGCGCGACGGGCCGATGCTGCCGGACCGCGCGATCGACCTGCTGGTGCCGCTGGCCGAGGGGCTCGCGGCCGTGCACGACGCCGGCATCGTCCACCGCGACCTGAACCCGAAGAACGTCATGCTGGTGAAGCCCGCGCAGGGAGAGTCGGTGCGCCTGCTCGACTTCGGCGTCGCGCGGCTGATCGACGATGCGGGCGCGCCGGGCGCGACGGGGGCGGGCGTGGTGATCGGCACGCCGGCGTACCTGTCGCCGGAGCAGGCGCGCGGGGAGAAGGCGACCGCGTCCAGCGATCTCTACGCGCTCGGGCTGATGGCCTACCAGATGTTGTCCGGGCGGCTGCCGTTCGACGCGAAGGCGCCCGGCGAGTGGATCCGCGCGCACCAGGACGGCGCTCCGGTGCCGCTGGCGGACGCCGCGCCGCACCTCAAAGACCAGCTTCGGCTCTGCGATGCGGTGATGCGCTGCTTGTCGAAGTCGCCCGGCGAGCGCCCCAGCTCGGCGCGGGCGTGGGCGGCCAAGCTCGCGGAGCTGCCGCGCGTGGGCGAGCCCACCGTGTTGTCGGACAGCCTGATCGTGGCCGACACGCTGGTTCGTCCCTCGGCGCAGAGCGCTCCGCCCGCGGTCGTGTCGCGCTGGCCTGGGCGGGCCGGCGCGGTGCTCCGCAGGCCGAAGGTGAGCGCCGCGGTCGGCTTGCTCGTCGTGCTCGGCCTGGTGGCCGTGCTCTGGCCGCGGCCGAGCCAGAGCGTCACCGAGGCGCGCGCCGCGTTGGCGGAGCTCAAGCCCAAGGCCGCCGCTACGCTGATCGAAAAGCTGATCCCGCGCGCGAAGGGTGGCGATCGCGAGACCTTGATCGCGCTGAGGGCCGCGGCGCTGCACCGGGCTGCGGCGCACGACGCGGAGCAGGCGCTCCTCTCGCAGCTGCCGGGGGACAGCGAGGCCTGGCGCGAGCCGGAGCTGATCTGGGCGCTGCTCGAGGACGCCGCGCGCCAGCCAAAGGGGGACGCCCCGGCGCGCCTCGCGCGGGTGCCGACCGGCGAGGTCGCGCTGCTCGCCAAGCCCGCGGTGCGTGAGGCGGCCGGGCTCAAGCGCTGGGCGGCCATTCGCTTCCTCGACGCGCAGAAGCTCCTCGACGAGCGTGAGCTGGTGCGCGCGTACGTCGACACGCTCACGGCGAAGGAGTGCGGCATTCGCGGCGCGGCGGCCCGCCGGCTCGGCGAGCTGGGCGACCCGAGCGCGACGCCCGCGCTCCAGAAGCTCAAGGCCACCCCCAAGTCGGGGGGCCTATTCACCGAGAGGAACTGCGGACAAGACGAAGCGGCCGCGGCGCTCGCCGCCTTGAAGAAGAAGGCGCGCCCGTAGAACTTGCACGGCGGGCCAAAGAGCGGTTGGCTTCGCCCACCATGGACTCGAAACCAGCGAAGTCGGAACGTCGTCGCCACCCGCGCCGCCCGGTCAATCTGATGGTTCGTCACAGGAGCTTGAAGGCCGCCGAGCCCACGAGCGACTACGCCGCGGACCTGTCGCAGGGCGGCTTGTTCATCCGCACCCAGCGGCGACCGACCTTGGGAGAGATCTTCGAGGTCGAGATGACGCCCCCGGCGTCCGCCCAGACCGACGAGACGAAGGTCATCAAGGCGACCTGCCAGGTGGCGCGCGTAACGCCCGACGGCGTGGGCGCGCATTTCACGCAGCTCGACTCCGACTCCGCGCTGCTCTTGAACCTGCTGCTGTCGGTCTGACCGGCCGGCCGCGGCAATTCGCGGCCTTCGGGTTGACCCCCGCCGTCCAGTTGAACTAGCCCCGGTCCCTCCTTTCGTGGAGGGACACCCATGGCCACCCCCGTTCGCCGCGCCCCGTTGGGGTGGGTCGCGGTCTTCTGGCTCGTCGCCTCGGCCTGCAACTGTGGTCCGGTTCCCCAGACGGCGAACCAGCCGGAGGCGCTCTCCGCGCCCGATGCGGGCGGGCTCCCGCTGTGTCCGTCCGACACCCGGTTGTGCAACGCGACCTGCGCGACCATCGCCTCGGATCCCCAGAACTGCGGCCAGTGCAACCGCGCCTGCGGCGAGAAAGAGGTCTGCTCCGACGGCCAGTGCGCGCTCGGCTGCGCGGCCGGCAAGACCGACTGCAGCCGCAGCTGCGTCGACTTGAAGACCGACAAGAAGCACTGCGGCGCGTGCGGCAACGCCTGTGGCGCCAACTACGCCTGCGTGGGGGGCGCGTGTGAATGCAACGCCGCCGGCTTCGAGGTCTGCGGTGGCGCCTGCGTCGACACCAAGAAGAGCGCGGAGCACTGCGGCGCCTGCGGCAACGCGTGCCCGGCCGGTCAGGCCTGCTTCGGCGGGGTCTGCGACACCGTCTGCAACGCCGGGCTCAGCCGCTGCGGCCCTCTGCCCAGCACCTGCGTCGACCTCCAGAACGACCGGCAGAACTGCGGCGCGTGCGGCGTGCCGTGCGGCGGGCAGCAGGTGTGCGCTGCGGGCGTCTGCACCTGCGCGCCGCACCTCATGCAGTGCGGGACCGCGTGCATCGACGTGCAGGGCGACGCGAGCAACTGCGGCACCTGCGGCAACGTCTGCAACGGCCAGCCCTGCTTCGCCGGCCAGTGCCTGGAGCCGTGCGCCCAGGGCCTGACCCGTTGCGGCACCGCTTGCTTGGACCTGTCGAAAGACATCTCGCACTGCGGGATGTGCCAGCGCGCCTGTCTGGGCAGCACGACCTGCAGCGGCGGCCAGTGCGTGGCGTGCGACTCGGCGACCACCGATTGCGATGGCGACGGGTGGAAGGTCTCGGAAGGGGACTGCTGCGACACCCAGGGCGCCTGCGGGGTCCCGCCCGAGACGGTCAACCCGGGCGCGTTCGAGGTGCCGAACAACACCGTCGACGACAACTGCAACGGCCTGGTCGACCTGCAAGACCCCGAGACGCAGTCGTGTGACAGCCTCTTGCAGAGCAACGCGACCGACCCGGTCGCCTACGCAAAGGCGCTCGGGCTCTGCAAGACGGCGGTGGAGACGCCCGCCACGCTCGGCCAGCGCACCTGGGGCGTCATCTCGGCGCAGCTCCTGAGGGCCGATGGCTCGCCCCTCAAGTACCAAGCGGGCAAGTCGATTCGGCAGAACTTCGGGACCGGCTTGCTCCCCAAGGAAGGCGAGCGGCTGGTGGTGCTGTCGTCGGGCGTCGCGGCCGACGCCACGCAGACGCAGCCAGGCCCCAACGGCGGCCCGATGAACAACCTCGAGACCGAGCACGGCGGCACGGACGAAGAGGTCGACATCTCGGCGTGCACGCTGCCGTACTGCATCAAGGACTGGTTCGGCGTCGCGACGCCGCCGCTCAAGAGCGCCAACGCGCTGCCGAACGCGCCCGGCTGCGGCTCCAGCGACCCGGAGACCGAGAAGTACGCGATGGACTCGGTCATGCTCGTGCTGCGCATGCGGGCGCCGACCAACGCGCGCGCGTTCGAGTTCAGCTCGTTCTTCCTGTCGGCCGAGTACCCCGAGTACGTCTGCAGCGACTTCAACGACCAGCTGGTCGCGTTGGTGACGACGCCGAACGGGACACCGGCGGTCCCCAACCCCGTCGACCGCAACCTGATGACCTACACCCAAGGCGGCCGCCGCTGGCCCATCGGCATCAACGTCGCGCACGGCACGGACCTGTTCGCGGTCTGCCGGCCCAAGGCGAGCGACTCGTGCTGGGAGCCGACGGTCGACGCGCGCTCCTGCTCGCTCGGGCCGAGCCTGCTCGCCGGCACCGGGCTCGAGGCGCCGCCCAACGAGTGCACCGTCGGCGGCGGCACGCGGTGGCTCACCACCTCGGGCAACGTCGCGCCTGGTCAGCTCGTGGAGCTGCGCATCGCCATCTGGGACGTGGGCGACCACATCTTCGACTCGATCGCGCTGCTCGACGGCTTCAAGTGGCTGACCACATCGCAGCTTCCGGGGACGGACTGATCCCGTCCGTGCGCCTCGGCAGCCGCACGGTAAAGGTGGTGCCCCCGTTGCTCGAGCGCACACCGACGACGCCGCCGTGCGCCTGGACGACCTGGTGCACGATGAAGAGCCCCAGGCCGACGCTGCCTGGGTGACCGTGGCGGATGTCGCGGCCTCGGCGAAACGGCTCGAAGAGGTGATGCACCACCTGGTCGGGAATCGGGTCGCCGTGGTTCCAGACCTCGATCGACACGCCGTCGGTCTCGCCGCGCACGGTGATCCGAACCGGAGCGTCGTCGTCGGAGTAGGAGAGGGCGTTCACCGCCAGGTTCGTGACCACCTGGCCGATCCGGTCGCCGTCCCAGTCGCCCCACAGCTCGCCCTGCGCGCTGAACCGAATCTCGCGCTCCGGGTGCACCTGGCCGACCTCCTCGACCACCTGGCGCGCGACCTCGTACAGGTTTACGTGGGAGCGCTGGAGCGGGATGCCGCTCCCCAGCCGCGCCTGGGTGAAGTCGAGCAGGTCGCGGATCAACCGCAGCGCGCGCTCGCCGCTCGACATGATCCGCGCGAGGGCACGCATGAAGCGGGCGTCGGTGTCCTCGCGCTTCAAGAGCGCGGCCGCCGACAACATCATCGCCGAGATGGGGTTGCGCAGATCGTGGCTGACGATGCCGATCAGCTGCTGCTCGAACTCGGCGCGGCGCTTGTGCTCGGTGATGTCCGAGAAGGACTGCACCACGCCCACCGGCGGCTTGCGGTCGGCCTCGAACAGCGGCTGCGCGTTGACGGACAGCCAGACCCGGGAGCCGTCGCGGCGCTCGAGCCCGATGATGTGCCCGATGACGCCGCGCCCGGTGGAGAGCGCGATGGCGGCGGGCGTCTGGTCGATGGGCAAGGGGCCGTCTTCGTTGAAAACCTCCCAGCTGCCGTGGAACACCGACGCGCCGATCAGCTCCTGCTCCGTCGCGCCGAGCAGCCGCTGGGCGCTCAGGTTCACGTCCTGCACGATGCCGTCGTTGTCGTTCACGATGACGCCCTCGGTCAGGGCGGCGACCAGCGCGCGTGAGCGCTCCTCGCTCCGGCGGAGCGCCTCTTCGGCTTGCCGGCGGTTCTCTCGCTCGCGTTGCTCTTGCCTCGCGCGTTGAATGCTGGACGCGAGCCGCTCGAGCCCGCTCTTGAGGACGTAGTCGGTGGCGCCGAGCTTGAGCAACTCGATCGCGCGGACCTCTCCCAGCTCGCCGGTGACGAAGATGAAGGGCGAGCTCGGACAGAGCGCGCGGGCGACCTCCAGCGCCGAGGTGCCCTCGAAGCCCGGCACGTTGTAGTCGGACAGGATGACGTCGTAGCAGCAGCTCTCCAGCTCGCGGCGGAAGGCGAGGCCGTTGTCCACGCGGAGCAGCGTCAGGGAGAAGCCCGCGTCCTCGAGGTGCGCGCGAATGAGCGCCTCGTCGCGAGGCTGATCCTCCAGCAGGAGTACGGACAGGGGTGTGCCTCGCGCCGGGCTCATGTGATCCTCGGGAGTGAGAAGCCGAAGGTCGCTCCTTCGCCGGGCGCGCTGTGCGCCCAGACCCGGCCGCCGTGGCGCTCGACGATGCGGCGGACGTTCGCGAGCCCGATGCCCGTGCCTTCGAACTCGGAGGCCGTGTGGAGCCGTTGAAACACCCGGAACAGCTTGTCGATGTAGCGCATGTCGAAGCCGACGCCGTTGTCGTGCACCAGCACGTGCACCTCGTTCGCCAGCTCCTCGGCCCAGACGTCGATGCGCGGGTGCGGCGTCGGCCGGGTGTACTTGATGGCGTTGGACAGCAGGTTCCGCACGACCAAACGCAACATCGAGAGGTCGCCGCGGGCATCCGGGAGAGCGCCGATCCGCCAGTCGATGGAGCGGCCCGCGGCGTCGAGCGTCACCTCGCGCACCACCGACTCGACCAGCGCCTGCAGCGACACCACGCACTGGCGCATGTCCGCCCGTCCCATGCGGGAGAAGGCGAGCAGCTCGTCCACCAGCACGCCCCCGTCGTGGGCGGCCTCCACGATGGCGCGCACGTAGCCCTTCGCCGCCTCGTCGAGGCTCGCCGCGGCCCTGCA
>CAZEDU010000125.1:13875-15345 GCA_964511185.1 uncultured Myxococcaceae bacterium
GATGTCGAGCACCAGCGCACCGAGGCCGCTGATCGCGCCGCTGGGCTCACGGACCGGCGAGTAGCTCACGAGCCACGTCCTCGGCTCGTCCGAGCCGCGGGTCCTGCCGACCAACTCGGTGGTGACCGGCTGCCCGGTCTCGAGCACGTGGCACAGCGTGTGAAATCTTTGAGGGTCGACGTCCGGGAGCGTCTCGACGGCGGTCTTGCCGAGGTGCTCCTCGGCCGGCACCCCGTCCAGCTCCGCGAGGGCCTGGTTCACGCGGACGAAGCGGAGCTCGCGGTCGAACAGCGCCACCCCCGCGGGAGTGGACTGGAAGAGGGCGTCGAGCCGGGCCCGCGCGAGCTCGGCCTCGCGCTTGTCCTGTTCGGCCTTGCGGTAGAGGCGGGCGTTCTCGATCGCGTTCGACGCCCGATGGGCGAGCTCTTGGGCGAAGCGGAGGTCGCTCTCGGCGTAGCGCCGGTTGCTCTCGGCGTAGACCAGGGTGATGGCGCCGATCACGCGCTCGCGGCCGTGCAGCGGCACGACGATCGAGCTGCGCAGCCCGAGCGCGCGCAGGATTCGAAGCAGCTCCGGCTCATCGAAGACCGAGCTGAGCAGGGCGTCGGGAATGTCTGGCCACCAGTGCGGCTCACCCGTGCGGACGACCCGGGAAAGGCCATGGGGCCCGCGCAGATCGGGCGGGTAGCGCCTGTGAAGCTCATGCGCGAGCGAGACCTTCTTGGGGTCGGAGTGCGTGACCGCGACCCGCTGCAAGGCGCCGTGGTCGTCGAGCAAATCGACGGCGCACCAGTCGGCGAGGCGCGGCACGATGAGCTCGGCGACGCGAGCGAGGGTCAGCTCGCAGTCGAGAGAGCTGGAGAGGATCTGGCCCGCTTCGCCCAGGAAGGCGACGGCGTCGGCGGCGCGTTTCTGATCGTCGATGTCGGTGGAGCTGCCGAGCCAGCGGATGACGCGGCCGCGCGCGTCGCGGTGAGGCACCGACCGGGACAGGTGCCAGCGGTACATGCCGTCCGCGCGCCGAAGCCGGAACTCGCACTCGAAGGTTTCTCCGGTCGCGAAGGCGCGACGCCACTTGTCGGCCACCACGTCGGCGTCGTCTGGGTGGCAAACCGTGAGCCAGACGTCTTGGATCGTCCGGTCGCGGGGCAGCCCGGTGTACTCGTACCAGCGGGAGTTGAAATACTCCGGTTGGCCGTCGCGCGCGCTGTAGATGATCTGGGGAAGGGCTTCGCTGAACGCCTGGAAGCGCTCCTGGGCGTCCTGTAGCTCACGCTGAAGCCGTTTGAGCTCATCGGTGGCGAGCTCGCGCGCGCTCTCGGCGCCATCTGAGAGAGCAGTCCGCATGCCTCTGGTCGATACGGAGACCGGGCGCACGTGACAACGCCAAGTGCAGCAAGGTCCCATCGCTCGGCCGGGGGACGAGCGGCCCCTCGTGGGCGCGTCCGTCGAGTTGACATAACGCATCTT
>CAZEDU010000126.1:0-15132 GCA_964511185.1 uncultured Myxococcaceae bacterium
CGATGGCCTGCCCAAGCTCAAGATCAGCGGCTTCTACCGCGGCGCCATGGGCCAGAGCCGCGAGGCCAAGGAGTACATCACCGAGCGGCTGCGCTCGGCGCAGTGGCTGATCCGTTCGATCCAGCAGCGGCAGCGCACCATCCTCAAGGTCACCAAGAGCATCCTCAAGTTCCAGCGCGAGTTCTTCGATCGCGGGGTCGAACACCTGCGGCCGCTCATCCTCAAGGACGTCGCCGAGGACATCCAGATGCACGAGTCGACGGTCAGCCGCGTGACCACCAACAAGTACGTGCACACGCCGCAGGGCATCTTCGAGCTCAAGTACTTCTTCAATTCGTCGATCGCCCGCAGCTCGGGCGACGACATCGCCTCCGAGGCGGTGAAGAACCACATCAAGCAGCTGGTATCGAACGAAGACCCGAAGAACCCGTACTCGGATCAGAAGATCGTCGAGCTGCTCAAGGCGCAGGGCATCGAGATCGCCCGCCGCACCGTCGCCAAGTACCGCGAGGTCCTGGGCGTGCTGCCGTCGAGCAAGCGCAAGAAGTACTACTGAAGCCCGCGCGGGACGCGCACCCGGAAGGTCGAGCCCTGGCCGTGCGCGCTCTTCACCTCGATGGTGCCGCCCATCGCGTCGAGCACCTGCTTGACGATCCACAGCCCCAACCCGAAGCCGCCGTAGTTCCTTTCGCTCGCCACGCGCTCGAACCGCATGAACAGGCGCGCGTGGTCCTCCGGCGCGATGCCGATGCCGTGGTCCGTCACGTGGAACGAGGCGAAGTCGCCCTCCTCGCGCAGCTCGAGCTCCACCGGCTTGCCCCGGCCGTACTTGATGGCGTTCGAGAGCAGGTTCTGTAGGACCTGATCCAACCGCAGGCGGTCCCACCGGCCGGCCAGGTGCGAAGGCGCGTGCAGCACCAGCTCGCAGCCCGCGTGCAGCGCGTCCTCCTGCGACCGCTCCACCACCTCGCGCGCCAGCGCCACCAGGTCCATCTCCTCGGGCTCGAGCACCAGCCGCCCGCCGGTGATGCGCGAGACGTCGAGCAGCTCCTTCACCAGGTTGGCCAGCCGCCCGAGCTGCCGGTGAATCTTCTCGAGCTTTCCGGCGACCGTTTCGGGCTTGAAGCCGTTGGGGCGGCTCAGCGTGCGCTCGAGCGCGTCGAGGTTCAGCTTGAGCGAGGTGAGCGGGGTGTTCAGCTCGTGGCCGGCGATCGCCAGGAAGCGGTCGCGCGCCTGCACCGCCTCCTCGAGCGCGGTGGCGTGCTTGCGCCGCTCGTCGGTGTTGGTGTTGGTGCCGAACCACCGCACGATGCGGCCTTCCGGGTCGCGCAGCGGCTGCATGCGCGAGAGGAACCAGCGGTACTGCCCGTCGGCCCCGCGCAGCGGGTACTCCAGCTCGAACGGCTCGCCCGTGCGAATCGACCGGTCGAAGCGCGCCTCGGCTTCGGGCAGCGCGGACGGCTCGATGATCGACTTCCACCCCGCGCCGCGCATCTGCTCGTAGGTGGTGCCCGTGTACTCGTACCAGCGCCGGTTGTAGTAATCGATGTCGCCGTTCGGCAGCGCGCTCCAGGCCAGCTGCGGCAGGTTCTCGACCAGCGCGCGGAACAGCCACTCGCTGTGGGTGAGCTTGAGCGCGAGCTCCTCGGCGCGCTTTCGCGCCTGGACGATTTCGGTGACGTCGACCGCGAAGGTGGCCACCCCGTCGACCTGGCCCGAGGCGTTGCGGGTGGGCTGGTAGACCAGATTCAGGAACGCGGAGCGCGGCGCGCCGTCCGCATCGGGCATCAGCACCTCCGCCTCCGTTCGAGTCACCGGCTCACCGGTCCGGTACACCTGGTGGAGCAGCGCGAGGAGCCAGTCTCCGGACTTGGGCAGCACCTCGCGCGCCTTTCGCCCCAACAAAGGCTGGCCCCCCAGGAGCGCGTCGTTGATGCCGTTCGACATCACGTACAGGTGGTCGGGCCCCTGCAGCATCGCCACCGCCGCGGGCGCGTTCTCGACCAGCGCGCGCAGCCGCCCGCGCTCAGCCTCGATGGCGACCTGCGCCTGCCGCAGCTCTTCCGCCGCCTGCTCCGACTGGGCCCGCGCCTTGGCCTCGCCCCGCGCGAGCGCGAACAGCACGAAGCTCATGAGCGCGCCGCCCATGCCGATCCACCGCGCGAAGCGGGTCGCCGACATCGCCTCGAGCGAAGGCAGCGACGCGTAGCGCAGCGTCCACGGGTGGCCGTTGAGGTCCAGCTGCCGCTCGGCGGTGAAGCGCGCCCTGCGCGTCCACCGCTCCGGCGCCGAGTCGTAGAGCAGGGCGGGCCCGAACGCCTCGAGGCCGTCGTAGGCCTGGAAGGCGACGCGCGGGTCCTCGCCGGTGCCGAACAGCTGCGCGAACAGATCGCCGGCGCGGAACGGGCTGTAGGCGAAGCCGCGCAGCGTCGCTTGCCGCTCCTCCACCGTGGCCGGGTGCGCCCCCTGCTCGTAGACCGGCACGTAGATGAGGAACCCGGCCTGCTTGGGCTCGTCGATCTCCTGCACCAGCGTCACCTTGCCGCTCATCGCGGGGTTGCCTTCGAGCCAGGCGCGGAGCATCGCCTCCCGCCGCGTCGGCTCGGTGAACATGTCGTAGCCGATGGCCGCCCGGTTGCGCCGGTCGAGCGGCTCCAAGAAGACGATGGCGTGGTACTCCGCGCGCGGCGTGTCGGGCCAAACGTGAAAGTCGGGGAAGCGCTCCGCGCGAACCGCCGCCACCTGCCGCGCGAGCTCGGCGGCGGGGATGCGCCGGGTGAACCCAATGCCCTGGACGCCCGGGTAGCGCTGCGCGAGCTCGAGCTCTTCGACGTAGCGGCGGAAGGTGGCGCCGGCGATGTCGCCGTCTTGCGCGCCGAACAGCCCGCCGACGCCGCGGAGCATGACGACGTAGGTCTCGAGCCGGGCACGCGTGCGCTCTTCCACCCCGCGCACCGCGTTCTCGAACCGCGCCTCGTCGCGCGCGCTCGCCGCCGTATGGGTGAGCAGGGCCGCGCCGGCGGTCAGCAGGAGCGAGCCCCACAGCACCAGCCACGGTCGAAGCCGCGGGCGGCGCATCCGGTGCAACACCTCCCAGTCGCCTCCCAGGCGCCAAATGACGGGCCGCTGCTCGGTCTGTCCCCACGCGTTTGGCAAGGTGTTCGAGGCCTCTGGTGGCCCATGGGGTATCACCGCGGCGACGGCGCGCCGACCTCCACCTGCCCCAATCGCTCAGTACTCGACGGGTGTTGACGCGCGTTCGGGCGCCACTGTCGTCCGGTGGGCGTGTGCGTGGCGGCGGCAGCCCGGCCGACACGGGCCACGGAAAGAATTCGATTCGGCCGCGGTTGAAATCGGCGCTGGGGCCGAACCAGACTGATCAGCACCAGCGGCTGTCGTACCGACCCACCCGGAGGAACACGCATGCAGCTCAACATCACCTTCCGCCACTTGGATCCCATCGATTCCTTGAAGGAGTACGCGCGCGAGAAGGTGGAAAGAGCCCACAAATACCTGGACCGCGCCGGAGAGGCGCACGTGGTGCTGTCGCTCGAGCGCCACCTGCACCACGCGGACATCACCATCACCTCGGGCGCCTTCGTGCTCCGCGGCCGCGAGCGCAGCGAAGACATGTACGCCTCCATCGACCTGGCGATGGACAAGATCGAACGGCAGCTGCGCCGCTACAAAGAGCGGCTCAAGCACCACCACGGCAAGGACCGGGTGCACCACCGGCAGGGGCTGCTCAACCAGGTGAAGGTCCGCTACGACATCGTGGCGGTGCCCGACCCCGAGAAGGCGGCGCCGGAGGACACCTCGCCGCGCATCATCCGCACCAACGAGTTCCTCGCGCACCCGATGACGGTGGACGACGCGGTGATGCAGATGGATTTGATGAACAACGACTTCCTGGTCTTCACCAACGCGGAGTCGAAAGAGATGAACGTCGTCTACCGTCGCAAGGACGGTCACTACGGCCTCATCGAGGCGGCGGCGGCGCGGCAGAAAGTCGCCGCGGTTTCGTAGCCGGCGAGGCCGGAAGAGGGGAGCGAGCGATGGGGCGAGCTCCCCTTTTTTCGAGGGATGTCTTTGGCTTGCGCTGTCCGTCACCGAGGGGTAAGTGCCTTGAGAAAGGCCAGCCATGCGCATCTCGGAGTTTCTCAATCCTCAGGCAGTGGTGGCGAGCCTCTCGGCGACGTCCAAGCCCGAGGTGCTCCGTGAGCTGTGCGAGTCGCTGGTCCGCGCGCACCCCACGCTCAACGGCGAGCAGCTCACCGCGGTCCTGGAAGAGCGCGAGCGGCTGGGCTCCACCGGCATCTACGAAGGCGTCGCGATTCCGCACGGCAAGCTGCCGGGGCTGCCGCAGCTGGTGGCGTCGTTCGGCGTCTCGCGCGGCGGAATCGACTTCGAGGCCATCGACGGCAAGCGCACCCACCTGTTCTTCGCGCTGGTGGCGCCCGCGAACTCGGCCGGCGTGCACTTGAAGGCGCTGGCGCGCATCTCTCGGCTCTTCAAGAACGCGTCGTTCCGCGAGGCGATCCTCGCCGCGGCGAGCGCCGAGGAGATTTACCAGCTCATCGCGCAAGAAGACGCGAAGGGCTGAAGGTGACGGCGGGGTCCACGAGGGGGTGGACACGCGATCCCGCGTTGACTAAGCGAGCGGCTCCCCACCTGTCGTCGAGGAGCTCAAAACCATGCGCCATGCGATTGTCCTGGCCGTTTGCCTCGCTTCCCTCACCGCGTTCGCCCAAGAGTCCAACTCAGGCGGTATCGACCTGAGCACGTCTTCGGGCGGCGGCGGCTCGCGGCGCGTGGGCCTGCGCTTGAACCTCACCGGCGGGGGGCAGCTGTTCGCCACGCCCACCAGCGCGGCGCTCGGCCCGGGGCCCGGGTTGTTCACCATCGTTCCGAGCACGGTCGAGGCGAAGTTCTTCGTGAACGACGACATCGCCATCACCGGCGGGCTCGGGCTGGGAATGGGCATCTCGGGCGTCGCGGTGTTCGGCTTCGCGTTGGGCGGCGGCGTCGACGCGCACCTGTGGGGCCGCGGCACCAACTTCCGGCCGATGGTGAGCGGCAGCATCGGCTTCGGGCGCGCGGTGGCGCCGGGCGACACCTGGTTCATGTCGTTCCAGGGCGGCGGCGGCGCCGAGTACTGGTTCAGCCCGCACTTCTCCGTGACCGGCCGCGCGATGCTGGGCATCAACCCCATCTTCGGCGCCGGCACGCTCGTCGGCACCTTCATGCCGAGCATCAGCGGCACGTTCTACTTCTAGGCCCTACGGCTGCTTGCTATCGAGGAGCAGCGTGACCGGCCCATCGTTCACCAAGCTGACCTTCATGTCGGCGCGGAACACGCCGGTCTGCACCGTGAGGCCCAGGCCCCGCGCCCGCGCGCACGCCTTCTCGTAGAGCGCGTTCGCCTGCTCGGGAGGCGCGGCGTCGGTGAAGCTGGGCCGCCGGCCGCGCCGCGCGTCACCATAGAGCGTGAATTGGCTGACGATGAGCAGCGCTCTCGAGCCTTCGAGCAGCGACCGGTTCATCTTGCCGGCGTCGTCTTCGAAGATGCGCAGGTGGGCGATCTTCTCGACCATCCATTGCCCGTCTTGCTCGGTGTCGTCGTGGCCGACACCCAAGAGCACCATCAGCCCAGGGCCAATCTGTCCGACCACTTGGCCCTGCACCTCGACGGACGCCTGTGAAACGCGCTGCACGACCGCTCGCATGACCCTGTCCCCGCTGCGACGCTTTTGAAGGCTGGAAGAAGCTTTCTTCTAAGGGTGTTCGTCGTCCAATCGAAACGCTTGCCTACATTGCCAGCGCTTCTCGACGCCGGGAATAATCGCTGCTCCGCCGCAAAGGGAACGAGACAAGGCGCCTTTCGTGACTCGAACCGCTTCGATCGCGTTGCTCTGGCTTCTCGGCTTGTCGGCCGGCTCCGCCCTCGCGCGCAGCCCCAGCACGCGGGTGCAAGACCGCGAGGCGCTCAAGCGCGCGCTGGTCGAGGTGATGAAGCGCCAACCGCTCAAGAACGCGCGCAGCTCGGTCTTCATCCAGAGCTTGGACGACGGCCAGGTCGTCTTCGCGCAGAACCCCGACGAGCTGCTCAACCCCGCCTCGAACGTGAAGATGGTGACCGCCGCGGCGGCGCTGTCGCGGCTGGGGCCGGAGTACCGCTACGAGACCGAGTTCCTCACCGACGGCGACCCGAGGAAGGGCACCACCAAGCACCTGTACGTGCGCGGCAAGGGCGACCCCAGCATCACCACCGAGAAGCTGTACGGAGTCGTCTCGGAGCTGCTGCACGCCGGCCTCAAGGAAGTGACCGGCGACATCGTCATCGACGACACCTACTTCGACGGTGAGCGGCTGGCCCCCGGCTACGACCAGGAGGACAGCGATCGCTCGTACATGGCGCCCTCCGGCGCGGTGCCGCTCAACTGGAACGCGGTGGGCGTGTACATGCGACCCGGCAGCGGCGTCGGCGCCAAGGGCGTGGTGGAGATAGAGCCGCCGTCGGATTACTTCGTGGTCGACAACCGGCTCACCACCGGCACCAAGCGGTCGCGCCGCTTCTCGGTGTCGAGCGAGCCCGAGCGCGACGGGCAGAAGCAGCGCATCACCGTGCGCGGGCAGGTGCCGAACGAGCGCGGCGCCTGGTCGGTGTGGAAGAAGATCGACAACCCGCCGCTGTATTTCGGTCACACGCTCAAGTCGATGCTCGCCGCGCGCGGCGTCAAGGTGAAGGGCAAGGTCAGGCTCGCGCCGCTGCCCTCGACCGCGCGGATGCTCTACGTCGCGCAGTCTGACACGTTCGACCTGGTGCTCAAGCGGCTCAACAAGCACTCGTCGAATTTCGTGGCCGGGCAGCTGATCAAGACGCTGGGCGCCGAGCTCAAGGGGCCGCCGGGCAGCTTCGCCAAGGGCATCGAGGCGGTCGAAGAGTTCCTCGAGAAGGAAGTGGGGCTGCCGCGCGGCTCGTACGTGATGAAGAACGGCTCGGGCCTGAACGACACCAACCGCTTCTCGGCGGCGCAGCTGTCGAAGGTGCTCAAGGCCATGTACGAGCGGTTCCCGTTGACGCCCGAGTACCTGTCGTCGGTGGGCATCGCGGGCAAGGACGGAACGCTCAAGTACCGGTTCGAAGGGTCGGAGGCGGTGGGGCGCCTGCGCGCGAAGACCGGCACGCTGGAGAACGTGTCGGCGCTGTGCGGCTACGTGCAGGCGGTCGGCGGGGAGCGGTTCGTGTTCACCGTGCTCGTCAACGACTTCCCGGGGCGCGCCGGCTCGGTGGTGCAGCACATCGACGCGCTCGGCGCGGCGGTGGCGGCGACCGGCTCGTTGCAGGGGCCCGACGTGGCGGTGGCCGCGCTCACCACGCCCGCGGCGGTCAGCTCGCCGATGGACGAGGTGAAGGCGCGGGTGCGAACGTACTTGGCGCTGGGGAGCCAGGGCGACAAGCGCAACATCCCGTTCCTGCGCACCGCCTGGCGCGCCGAGAAGGACCCGGCGCTGCGCGCGGTGCTCGCCGAGTCGCTCTATCAGTCCGACCCCGACGACTACCTGGGCGCGCGGGCGCTGCTCGACAGCTTCTTGCCGACCGACGAGGTGTACCGGCGGCTGCGCGAGGTGGCGAAGGCGCTCTCGGTCGACGTGCCTGGCGTCGCCTCGGTGGTCGAGCTCGCCGCGGCCGGAAACCTGGAGGCCATCGGGCGGCTCATCGAGCTGTCGCGGGTGGGCGCGCGGGACGAGGGCGCCGCGGCCGAGCTGGCCGACGCGCTGGCGGAGGTGGCGCGCATCGCTCCCGACGAGATGCTGTTGTCGCTGCACCAGTCGAGCGAGACCGACCGCGAGGTGGCGCTGAGCCTGCTCGCGACCGGCATCGTGAAGTCGGCGGACGCCGAGCACCCGTTCTGGCCCGCGCTGCGCAAGTCGCGCGGCTCGGTCGACCCACAAGTCGCCGCGTTCGCCAAGCAGGTGGAGAGCGCGCTCTCGCTCAAGATCGCCGACGCGAAGGCGCCCAAGCTGCCGGAAGAGACGCAGGTGAAGATGTCGCCGCCGCCCGCGCCGCCCACCACCGAGCGCCCGGGCGGGTAGGGATTCTGGGAGAAGCGGCTGCTCGGGTCGTGCGAACGCGAACGACGCGAGCGAAGCGAATGGTCATTCATTTCTTTAAGCTGCCCGACGGTCGTCAGCGCATCGAAGTGAGAAATCGAAATGGCCCCGACGTGGTGCTGCACGTCCACGAGACGAACGCGTCGATTCCCCACGACCTCGCGCACGCCGCGGTCGAATCGGCGCTCGGCCTCGATGACGGTTTTTGGGCGGCCATCGCCGCCGGCGCGACATTCGAGGGCTTTGAGCCGCTCGAGCCGAGCCGGCATCGAACGTCTGGGCTCAAGGCGTTTCGGTCACGCGGCGAGGCAACACAACGGGCTGAGCTCGCGGTGAGCTGGGCGCATCGGTCTTGGAGCGGTCAACGCACGGAAGGCCGCGGTCTTGGGCCTTGTCCACTCAGCCCTGCCGAGCTCGAGAAAGCGCACGCGGCGCTCGACCGCGCGAAAGCGCTGTGGGACCAGACGCGTGACGGCGAAGCGTTGGTTTGGCGCTGGTGAAGCCGAACGACCCGGTCTTTCTTCGAAGCGGTGTATCGATTTCATGACGGCGCGCGCGCCGCGCTCCCAATCCTCGGCTCACAAGGAGCCGAACATGAAAAAGCTGATCATTCCTTTGGTGCTCGCGGCCGCCGCCGCGGGTTGTGGAAACGTCTGTGACCGCGCCGACGCGGCCGCCAACTCGGTCCGCCAGAAGGCCGCGGCTTGCAAGGTCACCCTGACCTTCACCAGCCGCGCCACCTGCGATCGTGGTATCGACTCGTGCAGCGACGCCGACGTCCAAACCTTGAACAGCATCTACGACTGCCAGGAGCGGCTGCCCACGTGCGTGGTCGGTCAGGAGCAGGCCTGGGTGACGCAGCTCAACGCCTGCGCCGCCGCTGCGACCTCGCTCTCGACCGCTTGCGCGAACGCGTTCCGCTAGCCTGCAGCCACCGTCAGCCCGGTCTGCTATAGGCGGGGGTGCAGGGCAAACCTCCAACAACTGATCCGCGACGGATCGGTTCTCGAGAAAGAAGGTCAGTCATGGCTGGCGGCGTGAACAAGGCGATTCTCATCGGCAACCTGGGGGCCGACCCGGAAGTGCGCTTCACCCCGGGCGGTCAGGCGGTGGCGAACTTCCGCATCGCGACGAGCGAGAGCTGGAACGACAAGAACGGCCAGAAGCAGGAACGCACCGAGTGGCACCGCATCGTGGTGTGGGGCAAGTTGGCCGAGCTGTGCGGCGAGTACCTCAAGAAGGGCCGCCAGTGCTACGTCGAGGGGCGGCTGCAGACCCGCGAGTGGACCGACAAAGAAGGCAAAAAGAACTACACGACCGAGGTGGTCGCCAACTCGGTGGTCTTCCTGGGCGGCCGTGACAGCGGCGGCGCCGGGCGCGGCCGCGACGACTTCGGCCCGCCGCCCCCCGGCATGGACGAGGGGCCCTCCTCGGGCGGCAGCGGCCACGGCGCTCCCTCGGGCGACGACGACATTCCGTTCTAGTTTCGAGCGATAAGCGTGGGCGGCCCCGCGCGTTTGCATCCGCGTGGGCCGCTCGCGTACCCTTCGTTCCTCTTCAACCGTCGAACGCGCGGGGCCGGCGCCGTTCCCTTCTCTTCCAGGGAGTGTTGGCCCTTCGCTGATTTCCGCTGAGGAACAAACCTCCCCTACCGGGTTGACACGCCCAGGCCGGCTGGACGAGTCTGCGCGCCCTCTTGGCGGCCGGGTAGGCGCTAGCCCGTTCTGATCAGTTTCGGAGCGGTTTTTGGACATAACGAGGCGACGACGACGATGAATTTCAAAGCACTCGCGCTGGGAGCCACGGTCGGCTTCATGGCCGCGCTGATCCCTTCCTGCGGACCGACCAACACCGACAACAACAACGACGCTGGGGTGACCGACGGCGGCAACACCGACGGTGGCCGGCCGCCTGGCTGTGGCTCCGGTTACAAGGACGAATGCAAGGACGGCTGTTGTGACGCGAAGGGGCCGGGCGGCACGTGTAACCGCACGAGCAACGCGTCGCCCACCACCTGCGGCACCAACGGCGACGTCTGCGCCAACTGCACCGCGCTCCAGGCGACCTGCGACCTGCAGACCTTCACCTGCACCGGCGGCAACACCACCGACGCCGGCACCATCGGCGCGCCGTGCGCGACCAACAACGACTGCGCGGCCATTCAGGGCGCCGTCTGCCGCAAGGTGACCCCGAACGGCGGCACCGGCACGTACACCAACGGCTACTGCACGGTCGAAGGCTGCGACCCCAACACCGCGCCCTGCGAAGAGGGCACCTGCATCGGCTTCGACCCGGTGCTCGACGAGGAGCCGCAGGCGCTGTGCTTGCGTTCCTGCACCAACCTCAACACCTTGGGCGGCATCTGCCGCAATGGCTACGCCTGCTACGGCCTGACCAGCGGTGGTCAGCCGACGGGCGAGGGCATCTGCTGGATGTACCCGCCGCCGCTCGGGCCGCCGGCCGACAAGATCGGCAACCCCTGCGTGAACAACAACCAGTGCAACAACCCGCCGAACGACGGTGAGTGCATCACCGAGCTCAACCCCGAAGACGGCGGCTCCACCGGCTTCACCGATGGCTACTGCATCGCCACCTGCGACACCGACCCGACCCACTGCGGCGACGGCGGCGTGTGCATCACCTTCGGGTCCGGCTCCTCGGCGGCCAGCATCTGCTTGGCGGGTTGCGCCGACGCCGGCATGGGCCAGGAGAACTGCCGCACCGGCTACGCCTGCCAGGTGGTTCAGGGCCTCGGACAGCAGGGCTTCTGCTTCCCGGACTGCAACAACCCGGGCCGCGGCTGCCCCTCGGGTCAGACCTGCAACCAGCAGGGCTACTGCGTCTCGCCGTAGTCGACGGACGCGGCGTTGAAGTTCGCGGGCGGTCCCTTCTCGAAGGGGGCCGCCCGCTTCATTTTGGGTGGACCATGGCCGACGAGCTCCTGAGCGGGTTGTTCCCAGACATCGACGTGAAGGTGGTCATCGCCACCGCGGCCGGTGTGGCGCGTGAGGCGCGCCAGCGGCACCAGCTGCACGCCACCGCGGCCGAGCTGCTCGCCGAGGCGCTGTGCGCCGGCGCTCTGATGGCCTCGCTGCAGAAAGAGAAGACGCGCCTCAACTTGCAGCTCGAGTGCGATGGCCTGCTGCGCGGGCTGTTCGTCGACGCCGAGAGCCAGGGCGCGGTGCGCGGGTACGTGAAGAACCCGTTCGTCGAGGTGCAGGGCGAGAAGGGGCCGTTTCGTTGGCGGCCGGCGCTCGGCAACTCAGGCTACCTCTCGGTGCTGCGCGACCTGGGCAACGGCGAGTTCTACCGCTCGTCCGTCGAGCTTCAGGCGTTCGACCTGGGCGCGGACCTGACGCGCTTTTTTCAGACCTCCGAGCAGGTGGCCACCGAGCTCGTGCTCGCGGTGGCGCCCACTTCGGGCGAGCCGCTCGGCGCGGCGGCCGGGGTGCTCTTGCAGGCGCTGCCCAGCGGCGACAAGGACGCGCTCCGTGCGCTCGCGGCCGAGCTGAAGGGCCCGGCGGGGTTGGAGGCGAAGCTCGCCGCCGAGCCGCAGTCGACCGCCGCGCACTTGGGCCAGCGGCTCTTCGCCGGCCGCGCGCTGGACGTGCTCTCGCGCTGGCCGCTCGAGTTCAAGTGCAACTGCTCGCGCGAGAAGGTCGTCGGCGCGCTCGCCACCCTCACCCAGGCCGACCTGACCGAGATGCTCGAGAAGGACGGCAAGGCCGAGGCGACCTGTCAATTCTGCGCAGCGCGTTACGAGGTCGGCCCGGAGGAGCTCCGCCGGTTGGCCGACGCCGCGCGGCAGTGAAGCGCGCGGCGGCTCGGGTTGACTTGGCGAGAGGCTGAAAGTACGAGCCGTCGGATCATGGAACACTTTCCGGTGCTGCTCGAGGGCAAGTTCGAAGGCCTCCACTTCTTGAGCGACCACGTCAGCGGGCTCAAGGCGCTCGTCGGCGTGCACTCCACCCAGCTGGGGCCGGCGCTGGGCGGCACGCGCGCGCTCGCCACCTACCAGAGCGAAGACGAGGCGGTGACCGACGTGCTCCGGCTCGCGCGCGGCATGACGTACAAGGCCGCGCTGGCGGGGCTGCAATTGGGAGGCGGCAAGGCGGTCATCATGTTGCCGAAGGGCAGCTTCGACCGCGCCAAGCTGTTCGAGGCGTTCGGCCGCGCGGTCGAGTCGCTCAAGGGCCGCTACATCACCACCGAGGACTCGGGCACCAGCCCCGACGACATGGAGTACGTCCAGCGCCACACCAAGCACGTGGTGGGGCTCAAGGCGACGAGCGGAGATCCTTCGCCCATCACCGCTTACGGCGTGGTGCGCGGAATGGAGGCGGTCGCCAAGCACGTGTTCGGCAAGGCCGAGCTCAAGGGGCTCCGGGTGACGCTGCTGGGGGTCGGTCACGTGGGCTACGCGCTCGCCGGCGAGCTGCACAAGCGCGGCGTGAA
Source organism: uncultured Myxococcaceae bacterium (assembly GCA_964511185.1). Taxonomy (GTDB): domain Bacteria; phylum Myxococcota; class Myxococcia; order Myxococcales; family Myxococcaceae; genus CAZEDU01. The sequence goes on from CAZEDU010000126.1 coordinate 12,571, forward strand.
GCTCTTCGCCGCCGACATCCAGGCGCAGAACCTGGAGCGCGCGGTGAAGGACTTCGGCGCCACGCCGATGGGCGACCGCGAGCTGCTCTCGATGGAGGCGGACATCTTCGCGCCGTGCGCGCTGGGGGCGATCATCAACGACCAGACGCTCGAGCTGCTCAAGGTGCGCGCGGTGGCAGGCGCGGCGAACAACCAGCTCAAGGAGCCGCGGCACGGGCAGGCGCTGGCCGCGCGCGGCATCGTCTACGCGCCCGACTACGCCATCAACGCCGGCGGGCTGATCAACGTCGCGCAAGAGGTCCAAGGTTACAGCCGCGACGAGGCGCTCGAGCGCGCGGGGAGAATCTTCGACACCATCGACAAGCTCCTGGCGCGCGCCAAGGCCAGCGGTGAGCGGCCGGAGCAGGTGGCCGACCGGATGGTGGAAGAGCGGTTGGGGCTGTAAAGGGACGGAAGGCGCGTGCGCGTCGTCGCCCGTCCAGCGGTGTGCTTCGCCGCGGCCGCGCTGCTCGCCTGGAGCGCGTGCCAGCCGTCCTCCAGCGCGAAGGATGCGGGCAGGTCCTGCGACGCCTCACACGAGTGCGGTGAGGCGGTGTGCCGCCGCGGCGCCTGTGTCCAGGCCGCGTGCCAAGACGACGTGGAGTGCGGGTTGGGCGAGCGCTGCCGCGACGGCGGGTGCCGCTTCGAAGGGTGCACCGCGGACGACCAGTGCGCGAGCGGGCTGTGCGACGAGGCGCACTTCAGCTGCGCCGAATGCCAGAAAGACGCCGACTGCCCCGAGGGTCGGCCGCGGTGCCTGCCGAGCCAGACGTGCGCGCAGTGCCAGAGCGACTCGGACTGCGCCGAAGGCGGGCCCGCCCACTGCGACGTGGCGAGCGGCGCGTGCGTGCACTGCACCGAAGACGCGCACTGCCCCCAAGGGCTTCGCTGCGGCGGCGAGAAGCGCTGCCGAGGCCAACCGCTCGGCGCGCCGTGCGCGGTGGCCCAGGCCTGCGACGTGGGGCTGTCGTGCGTGAACGCGGGCACCGGCAACCGCTGCATGCAGGCGTGCAGCCTCTACGGCGCCGACTGTCCCCCAGGGGAAATTTGCTTCCAGCTCTCCTTCAGCGGCTCGAGCGCGTTGGTGTTCGACCGGGGCGGGCCGGTGGGCGTGTGCGCGCCGCCGCTCGCGGGATTCAAAGTCGAAGGCCAGGCGTGTGACGCCAACCAGCTCTGTCAACCGAACCTGGCGTGCGTTCCCCAGAGCGCGAGCGAGGCGGTGTGCCGGCCGTTCTGCGACCCCACCGCGCCCAGCTGCGTGCCGGGCGAGCCGTGCCACGCGTTCCCTGGCGACTTCTCGGGGCACCAGTACGGCCTGTGCTACCCCGACAACGGCTACGGCGCGCCGTGCACCGGGGACGCGCAGTGCGGCGCCGCGCTCGGTTGCGGGCCGCGGCTCGACCCGTCGGCCATCGAAGGCCTGTCGAACGCGTGCCTCTTCTCGCCGGGCGCGAAGAAAGGGCTCGCCCCGTGCGCGACGGAGGGCGCGGACGGAGGGCGCGTGGCCAACGGCGACGTCTGCCGCAGCGGCATCTGCGCGGGGGACACGGCGTTCACCGGCGAGCCGTTCTTCTGCTTCGCCGCGTGCGAGACCGACCTCGACTGCGCGCTCACCGCGCAGCCGGGGCGTTGCGAGGGCGCGTTCTTCTTCCTGGCAGGCACGCGCGTCGCGGAGCTCAAGGGGTGCCGGCCGGTGTGCCGCGCGCCCGACGGGTGCGCGGCGTACGGCGCGCGCTTCACCTGCGGCGGCGCGGTCGAGGTGCCGACGGTCGGGCCCGAGCGCTGGACGCAGGGCTGCACGCCGATGCCGCCCGATGCCGGGGCGGGGGTGGGCGAGGCGTGCGGCGCCGACAGCGAGTGCCTGTCGGGCCGCTGCGACCGGCGCGATGGCCGCGGCGTGGCGCGCGAAGGGCGCTGCGTGCACCCGTGCTTCGACGCGTCGGACTGTCTGACGCGCGATGGGCGCGACGGCGGCGCGCCGGTGGACGCGGGCGTGGCGTGCCGAGATGTCGTGCAGATTCTCTCGGCCGGGGCGGATCAGCTCGCCGGAACCCTGGACGACCGCCGCGCGATCATCTCCGCGTGCGTGGGCGAAGCCTGCGACGAAGCGGCGGACTGCGCTTCGGGCACGCACTGCGTCCCGCTGCCCGACCCCATGCATCCCGATATGCAGTTTGTGCTCGCGTGCCGGCCCAAGAGCGCCTCGGGCGCGCTCGTGGCGGGCGCGGTGTGCCAAACCGACGCCGAGTGCGAGAGCGGGGCCTGCGCGCGCTCCCTCTTATCGCCCGGTACCCGGCGGTGCTTCACGCCCTGCGGTCAGGCCCAAGTCTGTCCCCACGGGGGAACGTGCGCGCCTCAGGCCTTCGCCTTCACCTCGCCCGACGGCACGTTGCACGCGTTCGACGGCTGCGAATGAGGCCCAGGAGGGCTGCCGCTCTAGCGCGGGAACCACTGGCGGTGGTTTTGCTCTGAAGGGGAAGTTGAACTGGGTGGATGCTTTGCCTGCGCTTCGATGGCCCGTGC
>CAZEDU010000127.1:0-6412 GCA_964511185.1 uncultured Myxococcaceae bacterium
CGCGTCTCATTCGAAGCCTACTCCGCTTAGTCGGAGGAAGTTTCAGGGCTTCATCGAGAACGTCGTGCGGTGCCATCGTTGAAGGTTTAGCACTCCGCTTATAGCGACTGGAGTGTCGTTATCGCCGCAAGGCTTCTCTCGGTGTCCACCGCGGTGGACGACCAGGGCCGGAAAGCTCGCTGGGCTCTCGTAAAAGGCGCGGCCGCATCGTTGCCCTCTGTCCACAGCAGTGCGCACTAGAAACTTCGGCCAATCACTCCCGACAACTGAATCGAATTCCAGCCAAGGACTCTCCGTGGGTCTCCCCCGCCTCGTGGCGCCAACACTTCCGACGCGCATCGCCAACCGGATCAACCTGCCCGCGCTGCGGCGTTTGCCGGCCACCCTCGCGCCGCCGTCGTGGATTCGCCGTGTCGAGCTGCCGACCCACGACTCGGTGAAGCAGGTGCTGCGCACCGACTACGCCCAGCGAGTCGAAGACGGCCAATTGAACGCGCCGCTGCCCGGCCGTTCGACCCCGAGCCTCGACCTCGGCCAGGGCCTCAAGCTTCACCTCGTCGAGAACGGAACCGCTTTCTACGTCGTCAGCGAAAAGCGCACGGCGACCGGCCGACGCAAGGCGTTCCGCATCGGCGCGGCGCGCCCGATCGACCGCATTCCGGTCGGCGGCTATTCGCGGCTCGAGTTTTCGGGCGGGCCACGCAACGCCCAGAACGCGATGTTGGTCGGTACCTCGGGCTCGATCTACTTCTCGCGAGCAGCTGGGCCGAACCAGCCGCGCGAACTCTTCCGGCTCGCGTTCATTTAGGTTGTTCCAGCTGTAGCGCGAGCTTCTCGAGGCTTCCGCTCCAACCTTCGGTCTGGCCCTTCGCCGCGGCGTCGTCGCTCGGCCAGTCTTGGCGCACGGTCAGCAACGTTTTGCCGTTCACGTCTTCGAACGTGACGGTGGTCACCACCTCGACGTTGGGAAGGTGATCGATAATCGCGTGCAACACGATCTTCTTGTTCGTGACGATCTCTCGATAGGAGCCGTGGAATGGGTACATGCGCCCCTCTCCGTCGCGCATCGCCATTCGGTATGCGCCGCCGACGCGGAAGTCGACTTCGCATACGGGCGTGGTGAAGCCCTTCGGTCCCCACCAGCGCATCAGGGCCTGCGGCGTCGACCACGCTTCGAACACCAAGCCAACCGGCGCATCGAAGAGTCGCGACAGGACCATTGCGTTCTCGGCCGTTCCGTCGGCCAAGAAGGGGAGGAAGCCCGCGAGACGAGCCAGCGTCTGTTCGCCGCCCGCGACCGCGCCGAACTTCTTCACCGCGGCGCATGCTTCGGCGCTCGGGAAGATGGAGAGCATCGCAATCTTCGTGCGGTTGCCTTGAGCGGTGAAGGTGACGACGGTGCTGAAGTGCGCCGGCTCGTTCTCCTCGCCACCGTGTTCGTAGGCGAGGCGCTCGGGCTGTTTGATTTCAGTGAAGCGAATCCAATTGGGCCAGGCTTTGCCGTCGGGGCCGTGCATCGTGTAGCGCCAGGTGCCGCCGACCTTGAAATCCATCGAGTGGGTTTGGTTGCGAAAGCCGTTCGGCCCCCACCACTTGTCGACGTGCTTCGGGTCAGTCCACGCCGACCACACCAGCTCGCGCGGCGCATCGAACCAACGCTCAATCAGAATCTCTCGGTCAGAAGTCATTGGGGCAAACGCCTTGTTGTTCTCAGCTTCGGTTCTTGGTTCGACGGCCATGGCTCGTTCCTTCTTTCTTCTTGCTTGGTTTGGGTTTGCCTTGCAGCTCGTGCAGGTAGTCGTCGAGTCGGTCGAAGCTCTCTTCCCAGAACTGACGGTATTGCTCGATCCAGTCTGACGCTTCCTTGAGTGGCGCCGATTGAAGCCGACACGGTCGCCACTGTGCTTCGCGAGTGCGCGTGATGAGACCGGCGCCTTCGAGCACCTTGAGATGTTTCGAGATCGCCGGAAGGCTCATGTCGAAAGGCTCGGCGAGCTCCATGACCGAGGCTTCGCCCGAGGCGAGGCGCGCCAGAATCGCCCGACGGGTCGGGTCGGCCAGCGCAGCGAAGGTGGCGTTGAGGTGGTTGGCGGCGGTCATGGTTAGCCACTCAGTTAATTAACTATTTGGTTAAATAAATGCCGTAGCTTTGGCAGTCAAGGGCCTTAAGGAATCACTCCTCGTCGGGTAGCACGATGTCTCGTGGCTCGACCGGTGGAAGCTGCAAAGCGGGCTTCAAGCCGCTCCGCCTCCTTGGCGCCGTAGTCGTGACGACGAACCGTTCGAGCGAAGTCATGCCAGAGCGACATCAGGTCTAGGGGATGTAGAGCGCCCGGATAAACCGCACAGAGCGCGGGTCGAGGCTCAGCGAGCTTCGGGCAGTACACTTCGCGGCATCGGCGGGCGAGCGTGGCTGACCGCTCCGCGACGTCCGGGACATTGAATTCTTCGTGCGCGCGCCGGCAGTCGGGCTCGCGGTAGAGCGAAGCACATGCTCGCGCGGAGGCGGCGGCATCTGGAATACGACCGGCGGACAGCGACTCGTTGGACTTGGCTAGGGCTTTCCAGCACGCGTCGACGATGGCTTGAGGAGGGCCAGATTGCGAGCACGCGAGCAAAGTCATTGGTACGGCCAGAACGATGGCGAATCGTTGCATTCCTTTCCAACCCTCGAGCGGCCTCAGCTGGGCAAGGTTTACGAAGGCTACGCGGAACACCAGGCGCAACGGGTAGTACGAATCGTGTGACACCGAGGGGATTGTGCTATCGGACCGCCTCGATGACCTGCCCGCACTGCTCGTCACCGGCACCGGCGAACGTCGAGTTCTGTCCAACTTGTCTTGGAATGCTCAGCGCCCCACCGGGTGCTCCCTCGAGCACGACATCGGCGGACCCGCCGAGCACGTCCAGTTCGAGCGTGGCTTGTCCGCAACATGCGGATCGGCCCGTGATCGGCACCTGCGCTCGGTGCGGCACGTTCGTGTGTATTCTTTGCGCGCCTTCGTTCGCGTCCGACGAAACACTGCCCTGCGCGAGGTGTGTGGAAGCCGAGGGCAAGCGCGAGGCGCAGCAGCGCTCGAACCGAACCATTCGCGCCGTCGGCGGACTTGCCATCGCCTATGGCGTCTTGGCAGGAGGGCTTGCCTTCTTTTCGAGCGGCCCTTTGGCCGCGCTCTTCGCGTTGCCGCTTTTCGGGCTTGGCGCCCTCACCCTCATCACCGCTTGGCGCTGGGTGGGCTACCCCATCTTCGTCTGTCAGGTGCTGACCGTGCCGTTTGTTGGCGGAATCATGCTGAAGGTTTTGATGGGGGCCTGGGCTCTTGGCACCCTTGGCTTGATGAACGAAGCCACGATTCTTCGGCGCGGCGAGCTGCCTTCTTTCGACGACGCCTAAGAGGGGCACCCCTCAGCTGGGGCGTGCGGCTCGAACCTGGGCGTAGAGCGCGGCGACCTGACGAAGGTCCTCGGGCCGGGTGAACAGCGCGTCGAGCAGCATCGGCATCCGCTCGGATGGCGCCGCGTCGAGCGCGCGCTGAACGAGGCGATGGGCACGCTCGGGAGCCGCGGCGAGCTGGGTGAGCGCCAGGCTGAGCTTCACGCGGGCCTGAATCACGCCGGGGTCGAGCGCGCCGTCCCACAAGCGGAACTCGACGTGGCCGTTGGGTCCCCCGCGCGCGGCCCGGAACGTCAGGGCGGCATACTTGCTCGAGTTGCGCGCCAGCACGTCCGTGAAAGTCTTGTAAGTCTCCACGGGCGCGCGAAGCCGAGCCGACCATTCGGTCGACCGCGACGCGGAGCGGTGCACGCCCGTCTCGGGGTTGGTCGCGAGGTGAAAGAGTTCGTCTTGAAAGACCTCGAACAGGTTCGCGAGCGCGACGTACTTCGCCGGGCTCCGGCCGAAGTCCCCCACCCCGACGTGGATGTGTCCGCCCGTCTTGAGCGACAGCTCACCGCCGTTCTCCACGATGACCTTCAAGGCGCGCTCGAGGTCGGCCCACGTCTTCTTGCTATCCCGTAGGACCGGGCTGACGATCTCTCCGCCGCTGACGGTCCCGTCCTTCTCGTAGTGCCACAGCGGCGACCCGCGGTTCTGGTGCGGCGGCTGACGCACTGGGCTTTCCACCAGCCCCGCGTCGAAGAGCGACTGACCGATGCGCTCGATGGCGCGGCGCTTGCCGGCGAGCTTCAGGAGCTCGAACTCGATCTCCAGCCCGAAGCCACGCCGGGCATAAGCGGCGTCCAGCGCGTTCGAACGGAGAAACGGGACCCGCGGCAACGTGGCCGAGGCGTCCGCGAGCGCGCGGGCCGGCGTCAACCGCCGCGGCTGGGCAGAGACTGGGTGGGGCGCACGGCCAAAGCTGACTCGAGGCGTCAACGGACGCATTGAGTGGATCATCGCGCCGCGCAGGCCCCAGGTTGCGTCGGAAGGAACAGCCGTTCACGTCGCCGACGCCGTCAACGACTACGACTACGACTACGTTGACGTTGACGTGAACGGCGACGGCGACGGCGACGGCGACGGCGACGGCCGGTAAGACATCGGTAAAGCTCTGGGGCGTCTACGGCGCGCCCTGGACCGCGGCATCAGCCTCAGCCTCGGGCATCCGCGGCGGCTGCAGCGGGAGGCGCACGTGGAACTCAGCGCCGTTGCCCAGCTCGCTTCGCACCGACACCTCGCCGCCCATGGACTCGACGGCGCGCCGGACGATCCACAGACCGAGCCCGATGCCCCCAAAGTGCCGCGACGGCACGGCCCGCTCGAACCGCTCGAAGATGCGCACCTGATCTTCCAGCGCGATCCCGATGCCGTGATCCCGCACGGTGAACGACGCGAACGGCTCCGGCGCCCCACCTCCCTGCGCGACGGTCACCTCGATCGGCCTCCCGGTCCCATACTTCGCCGCGTTCAGCACCAAGTTCGTGACCACCTGATCCAAACGCGCGCGATCCCACCGGCCGATCAGCGCCTCCGGCGCATCGATCGACAACGCGCAGCCGGTCTTGCGCAGCTCTTCCTGCGCGCGGGCCACGGCCTCGCGCACCACCGCCACCAGGTCGACCTCTTCCAGCTCCAGGTCCAACCGACCCGCGGTGATGCGCGACAGGTCGAGCAAATTGGTGATGAGCAGCCCCAGCCGGTCGGCCTGCCGGCCCAACCCCTGCAGCCGCATCACCAGCTCGACCGGCACCCCCTGACGCGCTTGCGCGGCCTTCAGCAGCCCCTGCACCTGCAGCTTGAGCGCGGTGAGCGGCGTCTTCAGCTCGTGCGAAGCCACCGACAAAAAATCGTCGCGCGCCTGAATCGCGTCCTCTGCGCTCGCCCGCGCCGTCTGCTCCCGCTCGAGCCGCTGCCGCGTCTCGTCCGCCCGCTTGCGCTCGGTGATGTCCTGCCCGGTGCCGACCAGGCGCACCGGCCGCCCTTCCTCGTCTGACACGACCTGCCCTTTGGCGTGCAGCACGCGGATCTCCCCGGTGGGCCGCACGATGCGGTGCTCGAAGTCGAACGGCTGCCGCACCTCGAGCGCCCGCCCGATGGTGGCCTTCACGTGCGCGCGGTCGTCCGGGTGCACGAACTCGAGGAAGCCTTCGTAGGTCGCGGCGAACTGATCAGGCTCGAGCCCGTAGTTTCGATAGAGCTGAGAGGACCAGGCCACCTGGTTCGACGCGACGTCCCAAGTCCAGCTGCCGATCTGGGCGAGCCGCTGGGCCTCGTTGAGCTGGGTCGTCGCGGACTTCACGCGCGCGTCCAGCTCCGCGCGGGTCGCCTGAAGGCTCCTGCGCGAGCGCCCCTCCGCCTCCACCGCCGCCCCGAGCACCAACCCGGTGAGCGCGAACACCGCGACGAAGACCTGCGTCCAGAACAGACGCTCGCCGGCGCTCTGGTCGGCAAACGGCGCCGGCGCCTGCAGCGCGCCCAACACCGCGATCACCCCGACGACGACGTTCGACAGCGTCGCGCCGCGGACGCCGAAGCGCAGCGCGGCCCAGATGAGCACCGGGAAGACCCAGTAGTGCTGCGGCGTGAAGATGTGCGCCGACGACACCAGCCCGAACGCCGCGAGGCCCAAGACCACCAACGTGACCACGACCGCCCCGAGCTCCGCCCAGCGCAGAGCGCTCAGGCCGGCCCCGCGCCAAGCCCCCCACGCCAGCAAGAAGGCGCCGAGCACCCCAATCAGGTCGCCCAGCCACCAAGCGCGCCACGCGCTGCCCCATTGCCCCTCGCTGAGCAGCCCGCCCGACCACAGGCAGAAGACCCCGATGGAGGCGCCCAACGTGGTCGCGAGCCCGCCGGAGATCGACACCAGCCAGAGCGGGTCGACCGGCCGGTCGAGCTCGGCGCGAAAGCCCACGCGCCGCAAGGCCCCGGCGAGCAGGACGGCCTCGAGCGTGTTGCCCACCGCCACTCCCA
>CAZEDU010000127.1:6439-10623 GCA_964511185.1 uncultured Myxococcaceae bacterium
GAGCACCAACGCCGCGACGGCGATGCCCGCCGGCGGCCACACCAGGCTGACGCTCTGGGTCTCGGTGGCAAAGCCCAACCCGGCCCGGCCCGCGACGAAGTACAGCGCGACGAGCGCGAGCAGCTGAGCAGCGAGGCGAACGGTGCGAGAAGTGAACACTCGACTGCCGCTCTAACGCGGGGCTGTGTTCGAACCAATTACCTCAAACCCAATGTGTCTTGCGGCGGGCATCCCGCTCAAGGACGCACTCACTGTGGCGCATCGGGCAGAAACACCGCGTGCGGCATCCCGCCCAGCCCGCCCGAGTCATTCACGTAGAGGTTGCCGGCGCCTTGAACGAAGGTCTCCAACGCGATGCGAAGGGTGATGGGCAGCGGAGGGTTGATGCCGTCGAAGCGCCACTCGGCCGCGAGCGAGAAGGGCTTGAAGTCGCCGACAGGCATGTTCATGTCGAGAATGCTCTGCGAGTCGTACCGCGGCAGGCGCGTCTCGTATTGGCCGTCCGAGTCCCGCTTGATGGCGAAGCGCATGTGGCGGTGCGCGGTCGACACCATGAATCCCCAACGTCCAGTGGCGTAGGCCCTCAAGTGGCCCGGCCGCGAGATGGTGAAGCTCAAGGACCGCGCGTTGTTCATCACCTCTTGCCAGGCATCGAGCCGGGTGTCGTTGCTCGACCAAGGGACGCCCGGCCAGGCAATGGCTTGGTCTGGAAACCGGTTCAGCGCGATCCACTTCGTCCCGTCGTCGTACCAATCGACACCTTGATCCGTCGCGAAGTACCGACGGCCTGTGGCGCCAAAGCCCGGGCGCGACGCGCGCAGCCCCTGCAGGGTGCCCGGCTCGCCGCGGGGGCCTTGAACGATGATCAGCCCGCCGTCGATCACCATGCTCCCGCCGTCGGCGATGGAGAGGTACAGATCGCCGAGCGCGCCGGGGAGCCCTGGGTCACCTTTCGGGCCTGGCGCTCCGAGCGGCCCGCTGGGGCCCGCCTCGCCTTGGGGCCCGGGCGGGCCGGGGACATCCGAAATGCAGCCCGCCGCCAGACCGAGCGCCACCGAGGCCAGGAGTCTTCGCATCGAAAGCCGCACGGCCGGCGACTCTAGCGCTACGCGACCTTGGCCTTCATGCCGGCGCTGCTGCCGTCGCGCGAACGCGCCCGCGCCGCCTGCCGCTCGTCGAGCCAGATGGTGAGCGGGCTCGCCACGTACATCGTCGAGTAGGTGCCGACGACGATCCCGACGAGCATCGCCATCGCGAAGTCCCAGATCTCGCCGACGCCGAAGATGAGCAGACCGATGAGCGAGAGCGCGGTGGTGCCCGAAGTGAGGATCGTGCGCCCCAAGGTCTCGTTGATCGCGATGTTGATGATCTCCGCGAACGGCTTGCCCTTGAACCGGTGCATCTCCTCGCGAATTCGGTCGTAGATGACGATGGTGTCGTTCACCGAGTAGCCGATGATGGTGAGCAGCACCGCGATCGACGTCAGGTTGAACTCGCGCCCGAAGAACCCGCCGATGAAGTAGTAGCCCGCGACCATGATCACGTCGTGCAGCATCGCGAGCAGCGCGCCGGGACCGAACTTGAAGTCGAACCGGAACGCCACGTAGACGAGGATCATCACCATCGCGTAGAGCAGCGCGAGCACGCCCTTGTTGCGCAGCTGCTTGCCGATCTGCGGGCCGACGTAGTCGACGCGGCGAACCTCGAACTCCGGCTTCTCCAGGCCTGTCCTCAAGGCCTGCTGCACCTTGTCGGCCATGCCGGCGGACACGATCTGGTAGTCGAAGCCTCCCCCTTCGGCCTCGCCCAGCTCGCGCACCTCTTTCACGCCGGTGCCCGACTTCTCGACCAGCTCCTTGAGCTGCGCCGGGTCGCTCTTGGCGGCCGAGCGGATCTGCAGAATGCCGTTCTCCAGATCGGCGTTGAAGAGCTTCACCTCGCCCGTGCCCCGCAGCGCCTGCTCGGCCGCGGTCGCGCTGTCGCGGGTCAGCTGCGTCACGCCGCCCATGCGGAGCAGGAACGAGTTGTCCTTCTCTCCGCCAATCCCCTGCACCGTCACGTCCGGCAGGCCGCCCTTGTCGGCCGCCTGGCGGACCGCCTGCGCCGAGATGTCGTAGGGGAACTTCACCTCGACCACGGTGCCGCCGGCGAAGTCGACCCCGTAGTTGAAGCCGAACACGGCGATGCCGACGAGGATGACGAGGTTCACCGCGGTCGAGATGAGCACCGCGATTCGTCGCTTGCCGATGAAATCGATGTTCGTCTTGTTCTTGATGATCTGCATGGGCGCCTTACCCAGAGAAAGAGTCGTTAGATCGAAATCGTCTGCTTGTTGCGCCCGTGCACCAGGCCGGTGGTGATGATGCGCGTCACGAAGATCGACGTGAACAGCGAAGCGAGCAGGCCGATGATGAGCGTGGTGGCGAAGCCGCGAATCGGGCCGGTGCCGGTGGAGAAGAGGATGAACCCGGCGATCAGCGCGGTGACGTGCGAGTCGAAGATCGCCCAGAACGCCCGGTCGTAGCCGGCGTCGATCGCCGCCCGCACCGTCTTGCCAGCGGCGAGCTCTTCCCGAATGCGCTCATTGATGAGCACGTTCGCGTCGATCGCCACGCCCAGGGTCAGCACGAAGCCGGCGATGCCCGGCAAGGTCAGCGTCGCGTTGAACAGCGCCAGGCCCGCCAAGATCATCGCGCCGTTGAGGAGCAGCGCGACGTCGGCGATGACGCCCGCGCGCTTGTAGTAGACGGCCATGAAGAGGACGACGAGCGCCACGCCCACCAGCGCCGCCAGGCTGCCGCGGCGAATCAGCTCGTCACCGAGCGACGCCCCGACCTGACGGATCTCGCCAATCGTCACCGGCGCCGGCAGCGCGCCGGCCTTCAGCACCAGCGCGAGCGTCTGCGCTTCCTTGAGCAGCTCCTCGTTCGTCTTGCCCTGCCGGCCCATCGTGATGCGCGCGGTGCCGCCGGGGATCTTCTCGTTGATGCGCGGCGCCGACTGGACGTTGTCGTCGAGCACGATCGCCATCAGCTTGCCGACGTTCTTCTCGGTCAGCTCCGCGAAGTCCCGGCCGCCCTGCGCGTCGAAGGTCACGATGACCTCGGGCCGGTTGGTCATCTGGTCGAAGCTCACGTCGGCCGCCGCCAGGCTCTCGCCCGTGATCGGCGCGGTGCGCTCCACCAGGTAGGTCTGGAAACGGTTGCAGGTGTTCTTCGGCCCCGGCTGCACGCACTCGAGCAGCACCGACCGATCGTTGGGCACCTTGTCCTGCACGTACGCGAGCAGCGCCTCCCGGCTGGGCCCTTCGAGCTGCGGAAAGCCATAGGCCTGGGTCAGCGTGATGTTCGACTCGGCGGGCGGAGGGCTGTTGCGGTACAGCTCGGCGAGCACCTGCGAGGTGTCGTCGACCATGCGGAACTCGAGCTGCGCGGTGGTGCCGATCAGCTCCTTGGCCTGCTCGGGATCCTTCTGCCCGGGCAGCGAGATCTGAATCGAGTCGGTGCCCATCTTGCGCACGTCGACCTCGGCCACGCCCCACTTGTCGATGCGGCGCCGGATCACGAGCATCGCCTGATCGACCGCGTCGCCGCGATCCAAGTCGGCCTGCGTGTCCAGCTTTCGCACCGTGAGCTTGTTGCCTTCGCGGCCCGCGACCGAGAACTCGTTGAAGCGGGTGGTGATCTCTTTCTGGATCGCGTCCAACGTGGCCGCGTCCTTGGCCTCGAAGGTGATCTGCAGGGTCTCGGGGTCGCTCACCGCCGTGACCTCGCCGATCTTCTGGTCGCGCAGGTAGTTGGCGATCTGCACGCCGCGGCGCTCGGTCCGCTTCTGGAGCGCGGTCTTGGTGTCGACCCGCATCACCATGTGAATGCCGCCCTGCAGGTCGAGGCCGAGCGACAGGCGGTACCGCGCCGGCGGCGCCCACTTGGGCAGCTTCGCCTCGAGCGCCTCGATGTTGTTGCGGTCGGCGCGGTCGAGGACGAAGAACGAGTAGTAGGTCGGCACCAGGAACCAGGCCGATCCGAAAGTGACAGCGAGGATCAGCGCGACCTTGGCCCAGAAGCCGCGGCCCATTACTTCTCCTCCCGCTTCTCTTCCGCCTGCGGCTTGGCTTCGGCGGTCTCGTCGGTCGCGGCGACCTTGCCCTGAATCGCGGTCTTCATCACGCGCATGCGCACGCC
>CAZEDU010000127.1:10633-14747 GCA_964511185.1 uncultured Myxococcaceae bacterium
CGCTGGCGATCTCGAGCGTGACGATCTTGTCGGTCACCACGAACACCTTGCCGATGATGCCGCCCTGGGTGACCACCTCGTCGCCCTTCTTCAGCGCCGAGAGCATCGCCTGCTGCGCCTTCGCCTGCTTCTGCTGAGGACGAATCAGCAGGAAGTACATGATGAGGAACACGCCAGCGATCGGAATGAGCGAGGTGATTCCGGGGCTGGACGCGGCCTGGGCAAGCAGGATTGGAAGAGTCACGGTGACAACCGCCTTGATCGTTAAAGTTTCGGCAAATCTCTTCGAGATTGCGCACGCTTAACGCTCGCGATCCGAAGGGCGGCCCTCATAGCAGCCGCCTCGTCTGTCGCGCAAGTTACAGCGACGGTCCTGAACACTTTCGTGCTAGGCAGCGCCTCCTCACCTGCTGGAGTCTTTTGGAACCAAGAATGCGCGCGCTCCCTTTCCTGATCGTCTCCATCTGCGTCGGGCTGTTCTCCTGCGGCGGCTCGGTCGGCCAGAGCTGCAAGGCGGACACCGACTGCGACAACGGCCAGACCTGCCTCACCTCGGCGCCCGAGGGCTATTGCACCAAGGGCTGCAGCCTCGAGGGCAGCGTCATCGACTGCCCGCGCGACACCGTCTGCGCGGCGCACGCCGGCCGCCTCTATTGCTCGGCCCTCTGCACGCAGCAGTCGGACTGCCGCGCAGGCTACGAGTGCAACGGCGTGGGCGCGAGCCAAGAGAAGGCTTGCCGGCCCAAGAGCTGATTCACGGCGAGGGCGCGTCCTGCTGCTCCACGCCGTCCGCCTGCCAGCGGCGCTCGAGCAGCTCGGTGAGCCGGGCGGGATCGACCGGCTTCACCACGTGCAGGTCGAAGCCGGCTTCCAGCGCGCGCTCCTTCGGGTCCGCGCCGCCGTAGCCGGTGAGCGCCACCAGGAACAGCCGCGCGCCCCGTCCGTCGGCCCGCGCTTTCCGGGCGACCTCGTATCCGTCGAGCTTGGGCAGCCCCACGTCGACCAGCGCGACGTCGGGCCTCAGCTCGAGCAGGCGGGCGAGCCCCTCCTCGCCGTCCTTCGCCGTCTCGACCTGGTGCCCCCACATCTCCAAAAGGTCCTTGAGCACCTCGCGCGTGTCCTCGTCGTCCTCGACCACGAGCACGCGGCGCACCGGCTGACCTTCACCGCCGCCTGACTGAGCCGACATGGTTTCCCCCATCGCGCTGTGGGACTCGCCGAAGCAGGCATTCACCTGACACGGTGGTTTCATACGATCGCGGCAAGGAAAAAGAAGCTGTCCCAGCGAGCAACTGTTCACCACACCGAAGCGGAGCTGCACGCCCGGCCGGACGGCGCCTCACGCCTCTGAGCGAAGCGCCGCCTCGCGCTGGATGAACTGGGCGAGGAGCTCCGCGTAGCGGTCTTGTTCGATCGCCTCGCGGGCGCGCCGCATCAGGTCCAGGAAGTAGTGCAGGTTGTGCAGCGTGTTCAGCCGCATCGCCACCAGCTCCTGCGCGACGAACAGGTGCCTCAAGTACGCGCGGCTGAAGGTGCGGCAGGTGTAGCAGCTGCACTCCGGGTCGAGCGGGCCTTCGTCTCTGGCGTGCTGCGCGTTCTTGATCACCACGCGCCCGCGCGAGGTAAAGAGAAGGCCGTTGCGCGCGCACCGCGTGGGCAGCACGCAGTCGAACATGTCGATGCCGGCGCCGACGCAGAGGATCAGATCGAGCGGCGTGCCGACGCCCATCAGGTAGCGCGGCTTGTCCTTGGGCAACAGCGGCGCGGAAAACGCGACGCCTTCGTGCATCGCCTCCGGCGTCTCCCCGACCGAGTAGCCCCCCAGCGCGAACCCCGGCAGATCGACGGCGCAGATCTCCTCCGCGTGGCGCTTGCGCAGCTCGGGGTGCAGCCCGCCCTGCACGATGCCGAAGAGCGACGAGCCACCGCGCGACCAGGCCTTCGCGCAGCGGTGGAGCCAACGGGTGGTGCGCGCGAGCGACGCCTCGAGGTACGCGCGATCGCTCGCGGAGGGCGGGCACTCGTCGAACGCCATGATGATGTCCGCGCCGAGCGCCTCTTGAATCTCGATCGACCGCTCGGGCGTGATCAGGTGCCTGGAGCCGTCGAGGTGCGACTGAAACGCGGCGCCCTCTTCGGTGATCTTTCGCTTCTGCGCCAAGCTGTAGACCTGAAAGCCCCCCGAGTCGGTGAGCATCGGCCGGGGCCACGAGACGAAGCGGTGCAGCCCACCCATCTGCTTCACCAGGGCCTCTCCGGGTCGCAGCATCAGGTGGTAGGTGTTGCCTAAAATAATCTGCGCGCCCAGCCGCTCGAGGTCGTCGGGCGCGATGGCCTTCACGCTGCCGACCGTACCGACCGGCATGAAGATGGGCGTCTCCACCACGCCGTGCGGAAGCGTCAGCCGGCCGCGGCGCGCTCGGGTCTTGGCATCCTCGTGGAGCAGCTCGAACGTCAGGCTCACGCCGGCACCTCTCCGATGAGCATCGCGTCTCCGTAGCTGAAGAACCGGTAGCCTTCGCGCACCGCCTCCCGGTACGCCTCCAGCGCGCGCTCCTTGCCCAGAAAGGCGCTCACCAGGACGAGCAACGTGGACTTGGGCAGGTGGAAGTTGGTGACCAGCACGTCGACCTGACGAAAGACGAAGCCGGGGCGAATGAAGAGCGACGTCTCTCCCGCGCCGACCTTCAGCGCGCCGCTCTCATCCGTCGCCGCCTCGAGCGTGCGCACCACCGTGGTGCCGACCGCGACCACCCTTCCACCGCCGGCGCGCGTCTGGGCCACGGCGTCGCGCGTCGCCTGCGGGATCTCGAAGCGCTCGGGGTGCATGCGGTGCTTGTCGAGCTCGGCCTCGCGGACCGGCAAGAACGTCCCCGGCCCGACGTCGAGCGTCACGTACGCGCGCGCGACGCCCTTCGCCTGAAGCCGCGCGAAGAGCTCCGGCGTGAAGTGCAGCCCGGCGGTCGGCGCCGTCACCGAGCCGGCGGCGCGCGCGTACACGGTCTGGTAGCGCTCGGCGTCTTCGGCGCCGGCGGGCCGCTCGATGTACGGCGGCAACGGCAAGCGCCCGGCCTTCTCCAGCGCGGCCGCCAGCGTGCCGAAGCCCGTCGCGCGAAAGCGCACGCGCACCTCGCCCTCCCCGCGCGCCTCGACGACCTCGGCGATCAACCCATCGGGCAGCTCGATGACGAGCCCGGCCTTGAGCCCTTTGCTGGTCTGCCCCAGGCACACCCACTCTTGGCTGGACAGCTCGCCGGAGAGCGCCTGCCGGGTGGAGCGCTGCCCGGCGGGGCGCACCACCAAGAGCTCGGCCTTGCCGCCGGTCCCCGCCTTCTTGCCCACCAGCCGCGCGGGGATGACGCGGGTGTCGTTGAGCACCAGCAGGTCGCCGGGCCGAAGCAGCGCGTCGAGCTCGAAGAAGCGGCGGTGGCCGCGCGCGCCGGTCGCGGTGGAGACGACCATCAGGCGCGAGGCATCGCGCGGAGAGATCGGCTGCTGGGCGATCTGCTCTGGCGGGAGCTCGAAGTCGAAGTCGTCGATGCGCATGTCGCTCCGGCCGTCATACCCGCGACCGACCGCGCGCGCACGCTAGTCGAGCGCCTGCGCGTACAGCTCCAGCCCGCGGGAGATGGCGCGGTCGAGCGCCGCCACCACCTGCGTCGGCGTGGGGTTCTCCTTGCGCGGGCGCGAGCCGAACACGCCCACGTTCAGCGCCTTGCCCGTGAAGACGGCCGGCGGGTAACCGCTCTCTTTCAGAATCCAGTCCATGACCGCGCGGCACGTCCGGCCGTTTCCGTCGGCGTACGGGTGCACGCTCACCAGCCACTGGTACGCCATCGCCGCGCGCACCACCGGGTGCACGCCGCGCTGCTTCGCTTTCCGGTTCCAGGTCAGGAACGCCCGGACCTGCGCCTTGACGTCGGCGCCCGCCACGAAGCTCTCCCCCATCACCCCCAAGAACGCCTCGACCCCCGCGCCGCGCAGCACGCCGGGCGCCCGCAGCGCGTCGCGCGCGTACCGGTCGCCGTCGCCGCGCGCGAGCGCGTCGATCTTCGAGAGCCGCTCGAGCGTCATCGGCGCGCCCTGGTCGACCAGCCCGTCGACGTACTGCTCC
>CAZEDU010000128.1:0-10123 GCA_964511185.1 uncultured Myxococcaceae bacterium
CAGCAACACCTGCAACGCCGACGGCGACTGCCCCGCCGGCATGGAGTGCAGCCGCCAGCTGGCCTGCGTGTTCGCGCAGAAGCCTGAAGTGGCCATCGGCGACGTGTGCACCCCCGACGACTTCTGTCTGCAAAAAGGGGTGTGCAACGGCCTGGAGAACGAGCCGACCCGCTGCGCGGTCACGTGCGCGGTGCACGGCGACTGCCCCGCCAAGCACAAGTGCCTGACCGGCGCGAGCGGCGGCAAGTTCTGCTACCCCGACGAAGGCTACCCGCCGGTGGAGACGGTGCTGAAGAAGGCGCCGGCCACGGCCCCCGCGGCGGCCACCGGGTGCAGCACAGGCGCAGGCGCAGGCGCGCCGTTCGCTGCCCTCTTTCCTCTCGTGCTGGCGTTCATTCGCCGGCGGCGATCGCTCTAGGAGTTCTCGATGAAACGCGCTCTGTGGCTCGGCTTCTTCGCCGTGGTGGGTTGCTCGCCGCTCGAATCGCCCGACTCGTCTCCTGATTCGCTCCAGGTGGAGCCGGCCGTCGAGGTTCGCCGCGACGCCATCGTGGGTGGCGCGGTCTCGAACGGCGACCCCGAAGTGTTCATGCTCAGCATGCAGTACGGCGGCGGTCAGGGCTCCAACTGCACCGCCACGCTCATTGGTCCGCGCACGCTGCTCACCGCCGCGCACTGCGTGGACCCGCGCGTGGGCGGCGCCACCTCGATCAGCATCTGGGCGACGCACCTGACCAACACCTTCTCGGCCGGAAACAACGACTACATCAAGGTGGTGGAGACGCGCATTCACCCCGGCTGGAACCCGAACGCCGGGCTCTCGAACGACATCGCGCTCGCGCTGCTCGAGCGGCGGCCGACGGGCATCTCCCCCAAGCCGTGGAACCAAGCGTCGGTGTCGAGCTTCAAGGGAAAGCCGCTGCGCGCGGTGGGCTACGGCACCACCGGCTCGGGGAACGGCAGCGGCGTCAAGCGCACCGTCGACCTGACGTTCCGCGCGGTGAACGGCAGCCACATCTTCATGGGTGATCAAGTCGGCCGGGGCATCTGCCACGGCGACTCCGGCGGCCCGTCGTTCCACACCTTCCCCGACGGGGTCGAGCGGGTGGTCGGCGTGCACTCGTACACCACCACCGCCGAGAAGTGCGTGGACGGCGCCGACGTGCGCGTCGACGCGTACGCGCAGTTCATCAACGAGTGGATCTCGTCGAAGGAGGGCGCGCAGTGCTACCACGACGGCCTGTGCAAGGCGGGCTGCGCGCCGGTCGACCCCGACTGCGCCTGCGTCGGCGATGGTCAGTGCACCGCCGCCTGCCAGTTCCCCGGTGAAGACCCGGACTGCCCGCGCGACTGTGGCGACAACGGCGTCTGCTCGACCCAGACCTGTCCCACGCCGGATCCAGACTGCACGCCGTTCGGCTCCACCTGCACCGACGCCACGCAGTGCCAAGGCCGTCAGTGCGTGAACGACCCGCAGCACCCGCGCCGCTACTGCTCGTCGAGCTGCACCAGCGCTTCGGACTGCCCGAGCGGCATGGCGTGCGAGCGCGGGGTTTGCCAGTGGGAGCAGCTGCCGACCGCTTCGGTGGGTGAGGCGTGCGTGGTGGGCGGCACCTACTGCATGAGCGGCTCGGTGTGCGCCGGCGCCGATGGCGCGACCACCTGCCAGAAGCCGTGCGAGCTGACCTCCGACTGCCCGAACAAGTACGTCTGCAAGAAGAGCGGCTCGGGCCAGAGCTACTGCGAGAACACGGAGAAGCCCGTGGAGGCCGCCCCGACGCCGACCGCCGCATCCGAGCCGACGCCCGCGCAGTCCTCGTGCGCGCAGGGTGTCGGTGGCCCGTGGCTCCTGGGGCTCGGCCTGCTCGCCGGGCTCCTGGCGCGGCGCCGACGCGCGACGGTGGACTAGAGAACGCGCGCGGCTTCTGCCTGGAGGGAAGTCGGGCTGGATTGTCGAACGCTCGGGCGAGCGTCGACGAGCGGTGCCGCCGCTCAGCGCGCGGTCAGCCCGCGCTCGGCGTGGGCGATGAGCCCTTCCGCGTCCGCGGAGAGCTGCGGGAACGACGCGAGCGCGCCCTTGGGCTTGAGCGTGGCGCCGTGCTCGCGCGCCACCGCCTCGAGCGCTTCGAGGTTCGCCTGCAGGAGCCGCTCGGCGTCTTCTTGCACCACGTCGTTGAGCAACACCGCGAAGCGGCCAGGGCCCAGGCGGCCCACCACGTCGCTGGCCCGGAACGAGTTGATGAGCCGCGAGCCGACGCCGGCCACCAACGCGTCGGCGGCCAGCCGGCCCTTCTCGGTGGTGACGCGCTCGACGTCGAGCTCGAAGGCGAGCACCGCGAGCGAACGGCCTCGGCGGGCGAGCTCGAGCGCGTGGCGCACGGCGGAGACCAGCGCGCGCGGGCGCAAGGTGCCGGTGAGCGGATCGACATACGCATCGCGCTCGTCTTGCAGAAACCGCCCGACGTGGTTCTTCACGCGCACGGCGAGCTCTTCGGGGTTGAGCGGCTTGGCGATGACGTCGTCAGCGCCGGCGCGCAGGGCCTTGAGCCGCTCGGCTTCCCCGGCGCGCGACTGCAGCACCAGCACGGGAACGCGCCGGTACCGAAAGTCTTGCCGGAGCACGCGCACGAGCGTGAGGCCGTCGGTGTCTTTCAGCGTGTCGGAGACGATGACGAAGCTGGGCGCGACGTACTCCAGGGCGCGGGAGAACGCGCTCACCTCGGTGCAGGGCTCGACGTCGATGCGAAACGGCCCGAGCGCCTCGGCGATGGCCCCGAGCACCACGCGGTCGGAGTCGACGGCCAACACCCGCGCGTCGAGGCGGGCGGCGGCGAACTCCTCGGCGAGCCGCAGCAGCGCGGCGGCGTCGGGCACCCGGTGCACCAGCCCCGCGACGTGGCGCGCCTCGGCCTGGAGCCGCCGCTCGAGAGAACCCTCGCCGCCCATCACCACCACGGGGTGGGCGCCCGCATCGAACTGCTCGGCCACCTCGAGCGCGTCCCAGCGCGGCACGTCGCCGGCGACCACCACCAGGTCGGGCGGGTTCGCCTGGGCGTCCTCGACCGCGGCGGCGACCTCGTCGAACGCGCGCACCGCTGGCTGCCGCAGCTCTTGAATCGAGTCGCTCAAGCGGCCAGCCGCGTCGACGAGGACGATGGCGAGCCGCCGCTGCTCGGGCCGGGCGGTGTCGATGGGGAGCTGGGCGGCGGCGCGCGCGACCTTGCCCGCGATGGCGTCGACCAGACCCGTGAGCTGGGCGCGGGCGGTGGCGCTGGGCGGACCTTTGAGGCCGTCGACCAGGTCTTCGACGCGCGCGCCGAGCCGCGAGATGGCGGGCAACCCATACGAAGCGCCGGAGCCACGCAGCCGGTGCGCGTGCGTCTTGAGCGTCTCGAGGTGCTTGGCCATTTCCTGGGTGCCCAAACCAGCCAGCGCCTCGCGCATCGCCTGGAGCTGCTCGTGGCAGAGCGCCAGGTACTCGGGCAGAAGCCCTTCGCTCGAGATCTCGACTTCAATCTCGTCGGTCGGCGTCTCTTGAAACGGCGGCGCGAGGGAGGTGGAGCGCAGGGCTTCGTAGCGGCTCAGCGCGCGCTCCAGGTCCGCGACGCTCAAGGGCTTGTGCAGCACCTCATCGACCTGGCAGGCCTTGAGCAAGCGCGTGCGGCTCTTCATGTCCCGGAAGAAGGCCGAGATGAAAAGGATGGGGAGCTTGTCTTTCGGGTAGAGCCGCCGAAGGCGCATGGCCAGCTCGTCGCCGCGCATGCCAGGCAACAGCCCGTCGATGACGACCGCGAGCGGGGGCTGATCCTGGGTGAGCCTCAGGGCGTCTT
This sequence comes from uncultured Myxococcaceae bacterium, assembly GCA_964511185.1. Classification (GTDB taxonomy): domain Bacteria; phylum Myxococcota; class Myxococcia; order Myxococcales; family Myxococcaceae; genus CAZEDU01. The sequence continues at coordinate 3,831 of CAZEDU010000128.1, forward strand.
CGGCGGTGCGGGCCGACACGCAGGCGATGCCGGTCGCCTGCGCCGCCTGCTCGACCAGCGCGAAGAAGGCAGGGTCGTCGTCGACGACGAGCAGCTTGCCCGCCACGGAGGAGTCGTTCGCCACCCCTGAACGTCTAGCATTCCACGCGGGGTGGCGCGCGCATTACCGTCAGCCCTTGTTGCGGGGAACTGGCAGGTTCTTCGACGAGCCCTTGGCGCCACGCTTGGGCTTCGGGGCGTTCTGCTGGAAGCCGGTGCGAGGCGCCGTGCCGGCGCTCTGCTCCAAGTGCATCGTGAGCAAAGACTGCGCGGCGTGCACTTCCTGGAAGGCGCTGGCAGATCCGCCCTCGACGTCCGGGTGCGTGACCTTCGACATCTTGCGGAAGGCCGACTTCAGATCTTCGGCCGTGAAGTCCTTCTCCAGGCCGAGCACTTTTCGGGCGGCCGACACGTCTTGCTCGGTGAACTTCGGAGCGGCGCCCATGCCCATGTCGCCGTAGACCCGGCGCGCGGCCGACTCGTACCACTTGGGCCACACGAAGCTCTTCATGCCGTAGCGCTTCGCCTGCCAGCCGGTGAAGCCGACGAACATGCCGATCGACGCGAAGAAGTTGAGCTTGTCGATGGGCTCCAGGTAGCCCCACTCCTTCTTGTGCATCTGGTACTGGTCCCAAAGAGACGGACCCCAGGTGACGTTGAAGCTGGTGGCGGCGTACGACTCGAGCCTGACGCCCCGGTCGAAGGCCGTGGTGGTGCCGGTATAGCGGCTGGCGAGCAAGGTCTTCTGGCCCATGCTCGCCCGGATAAGGCTCTGGGCGTACACGAAGCCGCCGATGCCGACGACGCCGCCAGCCGCGGCGCCGAACTGGAGCCAGAGGCTGCGGGCGACGGAGTCGTTGAACGGGTTCATCGCGCCGCCGTGGGCCCTGCGGTCGAGCATCTGCTGGCCGACGCGACCGGCGCCGTAGGCGGACATGCCGGCGAAGGCGCCCATCATCGTCATCGGCGTCTTGCCGACCAGCTGCATCGCGGAGTTGATGCGCGACGCGCGGCCGGCCAGAGTGGCCGCGCGGGCGGCGCTGCCGGCGCGGGCCGCGGACGCCGCGAGGAACGCCGCGCGCGCGCCCAGCATCGGCATGGCGAGCGGCGGGACCACCATCAGCGCCATCATCGGCACCATGCCGTAGCGCATGGCCTGATCCGCCCAGTGGAGCGCGTGCTCCTTCCAGTTATCGCGCGTCATCGGGGTGGCGCCCGACTCCGCGGTGACCAGGCCCGGGCCGGTGCCGAGCTTGCCGTCCTTGGGGAACGTCATACGCCCGGGCGGCAGCTGGTTGTTCTTTCGCCAGTCGTTCCAGCTCGAATACGAGCGGCCCAGCGTGTCGACGAACATCTCCTGTTCGCTCTCGACACCGGTGATGCTCCGCTGCTTGCCCGTCACCCGGATGACGGGCTCGAGGTAGGGGCCGCGCTGGCCTTCCGCGTTGACGTGCACCGGCACGATGCTGACGCGCGGCGACGGCCCGCCGACCTTGATCACCTGATCAATGGTCGGCTTCATCTGCTGCATGAAGTCTTCGGGCACCCCGAGCGGGTTCTCCGGCGTCTGCTGCAGCTCGCCGCCGTAGGCGTTGAAGAGAACGACCGCGAGCTTCTGCTCGTTGCTGAGCGGCGAGCCGTCGGGGTTGGTGATGGGCGTCCCATCGGGGTTCGGCAGCTCGATCTGGCCGATGTCGCGAACCTCGTCGCCGAAGTCCTCGCGGAAGCGCACGAAGTCCGCCTGCGCGAAGTCCTGCGCGCGCCGATCTTCCTTGTAGTGCTTGAACTCCTTGCCGATGTTGATCGGCTCGATGCTGGCGGCGCCCTTCACCGTCTCGGGCGTCCTGCCGGCGGCGAGCTCGTTCACGAAGACGTGCGCGACCATCTTCGCCGGATCGACCGGATCGCGCGGCTTGAGCAAGCCGCCTTCGCCGACCACCTGCTCGGCGGCGTTGAGGAAGTCGATCTGGCGCCGCGGCTTCATCGAGACGACCGCGGCGAGCATCGCCATCACGTGGTCGCGTTTCTTCGGGTCGAGCGAATCGAGCGTGGCCTGCGCCGTGTCCTGCCCGGGCGGGAGCGCGCCCTTGCCGTCGGTGCGCGGCGGAACCAGCGTCCGGTAGGCCTGGTTCCAGTCCTCGAGCAGGTCGGGGTTCGACTCGATCACCTTCCGGATTCTCTCGAACTTCGCCGGGCTGCCGAAGTCGGCCAGCGTGTGGCCCGGCAGAATCGAGCTCAAGTCAGGCTTGAAGTAGAGCGGCTTGTCCGAGTTCTTCGGCCGGACCTCGATGACGGTGCCGGTGCCCTGCTTGAGCACCGTGTCCGGGGAGAGCATCGGGTTTCCGGTCTCGCCGATCTTCTCGCCCTCGCGGCTGATCGCCACCAGCGCGATGTCGGCGCCCTTGTAGCGCTGCTGGAGCGACCTCAGCATCATCTGGGTGAACGCTTCGGTCCCGACGGTGAACTTGCCGTCGTCGTTCGGCTTCATCGCCGCGGGGCGCAGCGACCCGGCGATCCACCGCAGCGACGACTCGTGCTTGCCGATGCCGCTCTTGAGCTTGTCCTCGCTGCCTTCGCCGCGCAGCGCGAGCAGGTTGTTGCGGAGGTCGTCGTAGGCGCCTTGCGGGTCGGTGCGGATGTCGAGCTCGCCCAGCGCCGTGGAGTTGGGGTGCATCTGCTGCTGCACCCGCTGCGCGACCTGGGTGGCCGCTTGGATCTGCTGCTGGCGGTATGCGGCGTGGCGCTGCACGGCCTGCTGGTAGGCGGCCTGACCGCTGGGGCTCGGCTTTCGAGTCGGAGCGCGCGGCGCTTTCGGAGCCGCGGTGCGGAAGATGTCGCGACGGGATACTCGATCTGCGCTCACGTTCAATAACCTCTATTCGAACCGCCGGGGCGAACGGTCGTAGGGCAAAGCACTACAACAGATTATCGAAAGGGCCCTGAGTTTGATGCTTCGGGTCGGCGCAGCTTTGTTACAGTCCGCCGGCGTTGGAAATCGAGCTTCCTCAAGACGTTAGCGAGGCCCTCGCCCTGCTCGCCGGCGCGGATCCGCTGGTGCGGCCGGTCTCGGGGGCCACCGACGTGATGCTGAGGGTCCGGGCGGGGCGGCTTCGGGCCCGGCGGCTGATCTCGGTGTTCGCGCTCGACGCGCTGGGCCAGCTGGAAGCGCGGGCCGGGGGCGTCGCGCTCGGCGCCAACGTGACCGCGGCCCGGCTGCTCAAAAGCCCTTTGATTCAAGACAGTTACCGCGCGCTTTGGCTGGCCGCGCAGCAGTTCGCGAGCCCCCAGATTCGAAACCGCGCCACGGTGGCGGGGAACATCGCGAACGCCTCGCCCGCGGCGGATCTGGTGCCCCCGCTCCTGGCGTTGGGCGCCCAGGTGACGGCGGTCTCGCAGGCGCGCGGCGCGCGGACGGTTCCGCTCGAGTCGCTGTTCCTGGGGTTCGGCAAGACGGCGCTCGCGGCCGATGAGCTCTTGACGCAGGTCGTGCTGCCCAAGCCCCGCGCGACGTTTCAGGCCTTCGCCAAGTTCGGCAGCCGCGGGGCCAACGTCATCGCGGTGGTGAACATGGCGATGGCGCTCGAGCTCGACGGAGAGCGGATCCGCCACGCGAAGGTCGCGTTCGGCTCGGTGGCGCCCAAGCCGCTGGTGGCCGAGCAGGTCTCCGCCGCGCTCGTGGGCGAGGCGTTGAACGAGGCGTTGATCCGCCGCATCGGCGAGGTGGTGCGCGCCGAGGTGACGCCGATCGACGACGTGCGCGGCTCGAAGCAGTACAAAGAATCGCTCGCGGTGAACGCGGTGGAAGACGCGCTCGAGCGGTGCCTCGACGAGGTGCGGGCATGAAGCACGAAGAGCTCACGTTCGTGGTGAACGGCACCACGCGCACCGGCTTGTTCCCGTCGGGCGCGCGCCTGCTCGATGCGCTCCGGCGGCTCGGGTACACCGGCGTGAAGGAAGGCTGCGGCGAGGGCGAGTGCGGCGCGTGCACGGTGCTCGTCGACGGCGACGCGGTGAACGCGTGCATCCTCTACGCGAAGCAGGTGCAAGGCCGCGCGGTGGTGACGGTGGAAGGCGTTGGCCAGGGCCACCCGAACGGCTTGCACCCGTTTCAGCAGGCGATGGTGGAGCAAGGCGGCGTGCAGTGCGGGTTCTGCACGCCGGGCTTCATCGTGAGCGGCAGCCGCCACTTGGACACCGGCGGCGCGCTCGAGGACGCGGCGCTGAAGGACGCGCTGTCGGGCAACCTGTGCCGCTGCACCGGGTACGCGAAGATCTTCGCGGCGATGCGGCAGGCGGCGCGTGAGCGTCCCCCGAGGGAACCGTGAGCACGCCCGCCGACGCCCTCGATGTGGTCCGTCAGCCCTCCCCTCGCGTCGACGCGGTCGACAAGGTCCGCGGGGCGGCGCGCTACGTCGACGACCTCGAGTTCCCCGGCATGCTGTTCTGCCACGTGGTGACGAGCGCGCACCCGCACGCCGAGGTGCTCTCGGTCGACACGCGCCAGGCGAAGGCGATGCCCGGCGTCTTCTGCGTACTCACCGCCGACGACATTCCGGGCGAGAACCAGATCGGCGTCTCGACCGCGGATCAGCCGCTTTTGGTCCGGGACAAGGCGCGCATGCTGGCCGACCGCATCGCGATCGTCGCGGCCGACACGGCGGAGAACGCGCGCGCGGCGGCCAAGCGCATCGACGTGCAATACCGCCCGCTGCCTGTGGTGAGCGACGCGGAGAAGGCGCTCGCGCCGGACGCGCCGCCGGTGCACGAGCGCGGCAACCTCCTGGCCAAGAAGCAGGTGCTCAAAGGCGACATGGCCAGCGGTTGGAGGGCGGCGAGCGTGGTGGTGGAGAACCGCTACACCACCGGCTACCAAGAGCACGCGTACCTGGAGAACAACGGCGTCATCGCGGTGCCCGAGCAGGACGGCATGATGACGCTCTACGCGTCGAGCCAGTGCCCGTTCTACATCCAGAAGGCGGTGGCGCGCGTCCTGGGCCGCGAGCTGGCGGCGATTCGCTGCATCCAGACCACGACCGGCGGCGCGTTCGGCGGGAAAGAGGACTACCCCTCCGAGCCGGCGGCGTGCGCGGCGCTGCTCGCGGCGAAGACCGGGCGCCCGGTGAAGCTCTGCTACGACCGCGGCGAGGACATCCTCTGGTCGTCGAAGCGGCACCCCTTCACCATCGTGCACAAGCTGGGCGTCGGCGCGGACGGCGTGCTGACCGCGTGCGAGGTGACGCTCTACTGCGACGCCGGCGCGTACAACGGCTTGTCGGCGGTGGTCGCCGAGCGGGCGAACGCGACGGCGCTCGGGCCTTATCGGGTGCCGAACGTCCAGGTCGACACGTTCGTCGTCTACACGAACAACCTCTTCGGCGGAGCGTTCCGCGGGTTCGGCTCGCCGCAGGTGACGTTCGCGATGGAGGCGCAGCTCGACGAAGCGGCGGCGAGGCTGGGCCTGTCCCCCGCCGAGCTTCGGCGCCGGAACCTGCTGCGCGTCGGGGACAAGACCGCGACGGATCAGGCGCTGCCCGAGAGCGTGGGCGCGCTCGAGTCGCTCGAGGCGGCCGTCGAGAAGAGCCAGTTCGAGCACAAGCGCGCCCAGCTCGAGGCCTTCAACCGAACGAGCCGCAAGGTGAAGAAGGGCATCGGCATCGGCTGCTGCATGTACGGCTGCTGCCTGCACGCCGGCGGGCAGTTCCTGGAAGGCTCCGGCTCGCTCGTGCACGTGCGGCCCGACGGCTCGGTGAACGTGGCGATCGGCGGCACCGAGATTGGCCAGGGCGCGTTCACCGTGGTGGCGCAGCTCGCGGCCGAGGCGCTCGGCTGCGCGCTCGACCGCGTCAAGGTGGTGCCGGTGAACACCGACCTGGTGCCCGACTCAGGGCCGACGGTCGCCTCGCGCACCACGGTGATGAGCGGCAACGCCGTGCTCGACGCGGCGAGGAAGCTCCACCAGCGCATGCGCGAGGTGGCGGCGCAGAAGCTGGGCGTCACGCCCGAGCAGGTGAGCGCGCGCGGCGGGAAGTTCAGCGCCGGTCCGAAGGCGTCGACGTTCGCTGAGGTGGCGAAGGCCGCGTACGACCGCAAGATGAACCTGTCCGCCGAGGGCTGGTTCGCGCCGCCGCGCAAGGAGTGGAACGAGTCGCTCGGCGTGGGTGAGGCGTACTCGGTGTACTGCTTCGCCACGCAGATCGCCGAGGTGACCGTCGACCTGCGCAGCGGCCGCGTGACGGTCGACCAGGTCACCGCCG
>CAZEDU010000128.1:10133-14569 GCA_964511185.1 uncultured Myxococcaceae bacterium
GATCAACCCCTCGATGTTGGTTGGCCAGATAGAAGGCGGCGTCGTGCAGGGCTTGGGCTACGCGTTGATGGAAGAGCTCAAGGTGGTCGACGGCCGCTGCTTGAACCCGAACTTCACCGACTACTTGATTCCGAGCGCGCTCGACGCGCCGCCGGTGGAGTCGATTCTGGTCGAGCAGCCGTGGAGCCTGGGGCCGTACGGCGCCAAGGGCGTGGGTGAGCCGTCGCTGATCCCCGTCGCGGCGGCGATCGCCAACGCGGTGTCGTTCGCGTGCGGGCAGCGGTTCAAGCACATTCCCATCACCCCCGAGCGGTTGCTGCTGGCGACGCGTCGGGAGTAGGAAGGCGTCATGGGCAACGCATTCGTTCTGACGGTTCTTCTGCTCGGCGCTCCGGGCTTCGCGCAAGGTACGGCGCCGGCGACCGCGAAGGCGGCCGAGCTGCGCAAGGTCGACTCGGACAAGGTCTGCATGGTGAACAACAAGTTCATGGGCAGCCCGCAGATACCGGTGCCGCACGAGAACAAGACCTATTACGGCTGCTGCCAGATGTGCGTGGAGCGCATCCAGAAGGACGCGACGTTCCGGACCGCGGTCGACCCGGTGAGCGGCAAGCAGGTAGACAAGGCCAAGGCCGTCATCGGCGCGGACGCGGCGAACGACGTGCTGTACTTCGAGAGCGAAGCCAACTTGAAGAAGTACGCGAAGCGTTAGCGGCGGGCGGGCTAGAATCTCTCCCGCGTGTCCGTTCTGCAGAACCCTTCCTGGTTTGGGCGCTACCGCCTGACGTCGCGCCTCGCCACCGGCGGCATGGCGGAGGTCTACGTCGGACGGCGCGTGGAGCCGGACGGCAAGCCGGGCCCGATGGTCGCGGTGAAGCGGCTGCTCCCGCACCTCTCCAAGGACCCGAACGTGGTGCGCATGTTCCTCAACGAGGCGCGCATCACCGCGCAGATTCACCACCCCAACGTGGTGCGCATCCTCGACCTGGGCAGCGAGAACGGCGAGCCGTTCATCGCGATGGAGCTGCTCGACGGCAAGACGTTCGCCGAGCTGCGGCAGAAGGTCGCCGAGGAGGGCCGCCGCGTTCCGCTGGGCGTCACGCTGCGCATCCTGGTCGACGCGTGCCGAGGGCTGCACGCCGCGCACCGCGCGGTCGACACCGAAGGCCGCGAGCTGCGCATCGTGCACCGCGACTTCACGCCCGAGAACATCCACGTCGGGGTGATGGGTGAGGTCAAGGTCATCGACTTCGGCATCGCCAAGGCGCCCGCGCTCAACGCGGGCACCGAGCCCGGCACGCTGAAGGGCAAGTTCTTCTACATGTCGCCGGAAATGATCGCCGGGCGGGCGGTCGACCACCGCGCGGACATCTTCGCCGCGGGGGTGATGCTCTACGAGCAGCTGTGCGGGCGCCGCCCTTTCACCGGCACGCACGGAGACGAGGTGCTCGCGCGCATCTCGGAGGGGCGGCCCAAGCCGCCGCGCGAGCTCGACCCGTCGGTCCCCGCCGCGCTCGAAGCGATTTGCCTGAAGGCGCTGAGCACCAACCCGGACGAGCGGTTCGAGAACTTCGAGGAGCTGACCGAGGCCATCAGCGGCGTGGGCGGCGCCGCGCAGGTCGCCACCCGCGCCGAGGTGGGCGCGTACGTCTCGTCGGTGTTCCCCGACGAGGTCGACCCGCGCCGAAATCTGATCAAGGTGTCCCGCCAGCTCGACCCTTCGATTCCCGGCGCGAACTCCATCTCCGAGCTGTCGATTCCCTTCGACCCGCCGCCCGCCGAACGTCCGCCAGAGCCGACCCCGTCGCGGCGGCCGTGGATTCTCGCCGGCGCGGCGGTGGTGGGCGTGCTCTTGCTCGCCGGCGGCGTGTGGCTCGCGCGAAGTAACGGGAAGACGCCGGCCGAGCGGATCGCCGCCGCGAAGACCGCCCCTTCGCTCGACGAGCGGATCGCCGAGCTCGGGCCGCTCGCGGCGGACGCGCGCAGCACGCCAGAGGAGCTGGACGCCGCGGCGAAGCTCCTGCTCGATGGCACGCCGACGCCAGCCGCCGCCGAGGCCGCGCTGGCGATCGCCGACGCGCTGCGCGCGCGGGGGGGCAGCGAAGCCAAGGCCGCGCTCTACGAGGGTGAAGCCGCGGTCGTGCTCCGCTTCGGCAAGCGCGCCGAGACCGCGTTGACCAAGGCCTCCGAGCTGCTCCCGAACGACAGCACGCCGGACGTGCTGCTCGCCGACCTGAAAGAGAAGCAAGGCGACCTGCCCGGCGCGGTGGCGTCCTTGGCGCGCGCGCTCGAGAAGAGCCCGCGGCAGACCGAGCTCGCGATGCGGCAAGGCTATTGGCTGTCTCAGCTGGGTCGGCTCGACGAGGCGGCGCGGACGCTCGAGTCGGTGCTCGAGCGGCGCTTCGATGCGCGGTCCGCGGCGGAGCTCGCGTTCGTTCGCTACCGGCAGGAGGACGCCGGCGGCGCGCTCAAGCTCTTGCGGCGCGCGCTGGCGAAGGAGCCCAAGCTCGCGGTCGCGCACTACTACCTGGGCGCGGTGCTCTACCGGCAGGGCGAGGTGAAGGCCGCCGAGAAGGCGTACCGCGAGGCGGACCGGCTCGAGCCGACGGACGCGCGCCCGCTCGTCGCGCTCTGCCAGATGCAGGCGCAGACCCAGTCGAAGGACTTGGACGCGACGCGCAAGCTCATCGAGCAGCGCTTTCCCCAGGACGCCGCCAAGCTGCTCGCCGGCTGCTCCTAGCGGACCGCCCGAAAATCGACGAGCGCGACACCGGCCCGCTGGAGGAGCTCCCGCGCGCGTGGGTGGATGAACGTCTGCAGCTCGACCTCGCGCTGGTGGGCGTAGCCGCTCTTCGTGTGCGTCGGGGCATAGCCCGGGTGACACATCAGCTCGACGATGCCGTCCGCCGGCAGCTGCGCCAGGTCGCGCTCGAGCTGCTCCAGCGTCCAGTGCGCCTTCTTCCCGGCGTCGCCGATGAAGTGGTCATTGGTCGCGACCCCGCGGGACCGAAGGAACTGTCGCATCGGCGCGTCGATGCTGCGCACCGGCAGCTTCGCCTCGCGCGCGGCGGCGGCGAGCCCCTCCAGCACGCCCGGGTGCTGGTGCAGGTGCTTGTGCACGTCGACGTGCGTCGCCTCGACGCCGAGCCACTCCTGGAGCCGGGCGAGCTGCGCGAGCGCTTCGGCACGGACCACCTCGGGCGGCAGCTCCCCGGCGCGCGGCTCGTCGAACGCGCCGTCGCGCAAGAGCGCCGCGGGCACCTTCGACAAGGGAGGGTGGCGCGCGAGGTTGAGGTGCAGCCCCACCGAGAGCCCTTGGGCCTCTCTCGCCGCGTCCTCGCTGTGGGGCGTGTTCACCATGAACGTCGTGCTGGTCACCACGCCCTCGCGCATGGCGCGCACGATGCCCTTCGTCACCGCCGGGTCGTAGCCCAGGTCGTCCGCATTGATGATCAGCTGGCAAGGCATGGCGTCTTTTCAGTCGCCGATCGCGTCGTCGATGGCGCGCGCCGACGCGGCCGACAACCGCAAGAACCGAATGCCCAGCCCCGGCTCCTCCGCCTTGGTGCCGCGCGCGACCCAGCGCACCTCGCCGACCGCCTCGACCGGACCGGTCGGCAGCTCGAACTCCAGGTGCACTTCCTTGCCCAAGGGGATGAAGCGGCGGGTCGCGAGGAACAACCCCGTCCCGGACAAGTCTGTGATGCGGCCCGACAGGTTGGTGCTGGCCCCTCCGCCCCGGAAGGTGACGTTGATGTCGACTCGTTTGCTCTGCCGTCGGGTGGAGGCCACGGGCCGGTCCATAGCATGCGCGTCGGACCTAGGCTAAGCACAACCCAAGTCATGCCCAGCCAGCCGACCAAGAAGCTCGAGACCTTCCCCAACCCCGCGCCGGACCGCGACTACGAGATCGCGTTCGACTGCCCCGAGTTCACCTGCGTCTGCCCGATGACCGGCCAGCCGGACTTCGCGCACTTCAAGATTCGCTACACGCCCGACAGGCTGTGCGTCGAGCTGAAGAGCCTCAAGCTCTACCTGTGGTCCTACCGCAACGAAGGCGCCTTCCACGAAGCGGTGACCAACCGAATCCTCGACGACCTGGTGAAGGCGACCAAGCCCCGGCAGATGACCGTCGAGGGAAACTTCTTCGTGCGCGGCGGCATCGGCACGCTGGTGACCGCGCGGTACGAGCAGAAGAAGAACGGCAAGGCCGCGCTGCGCCGGGCGGGCTGAAAGCCCTTAGTCCGAGACCTTCTCCATCACCTGATCCGCCCGCTCCTGCGCTTCTTTCTCGGCGGCGCCCCGCACGTCGTCGAGCCGACGCGCCGGCGCGCTCCGCTCATCGGCGCCGCCGTGGGTCTTCTGCAAGTACGTGTAGGCCGTGGGCTTGATCCGGTTCGGTAGACAGTTGGACTACGCCGCTGCCCTCTCGAACT
>CAZEDU010000129.1:0-14398 GCA_964511185.1 uncultured Myxococcaceae bacterium
GCCTTGAAGCTGCCTTAGAGCAGCTTCATCAGCTCGGCCTTCTTGGCGTTGTACTCCTCGTCGGAGAGGACGCCGGCCTGCTTGAGCTCGTGGATCTCTTTGAGCCGCTCGGCCACCGTGCGCTGACCGCCGCCCGCGTCATTCCCGGCGGGCCGCGCGCCCTGCTGGGCCGCGAACTGCTGCGCCATGCCGAAGCCGACCCCCAGGCCCATGCCTTGGAGCGCCGCGCCGCCGCCGTCGCCGCCCTTGGCCATGCCCTCGGCCGCCCCGAGCATCGCCTGGCCCTGCGCGTAGTTCTGGAAGCCGCCCGCGAGCCGCGAGTACGCCGCGTCCTTCGAGAGCTTCTTGAGCGTGGCTTCGTCCTCTTCCTTGATGCTGACGTGGAAGTTCCCCAGCCGGACGATCTGCATCCCGTACGGGTCGGTGTGCTGCTTCACCCCGGCGATGACGTCTTGCTCGATCTCCTCGGTGTACGCGCCGCTCGTCACGTCGAGCAGCGGCCACTTCTTCTTGACCAACAGCTCGGCGACGCGGTCGCGCGTGACCTTGAGCACCTGGCTCTTGAACCACGAGAGGAACTCCTCGTTCGACGCGCGGCGCATGCCGACCAGGCCGATGACGAGCTTCTCGGCGTCGAGCACGCGGAGCGAGAAGTCGCCGTACACCATGGTGCCGATGCCCAAGCCGGTCTCGGGGTCGCGCACGTCGCCGATGGGGCCGCCGAACTTGAGCCCCGCGAACTCACGCGTGCCGACGAAGAAGATCTCCGCGATGAACAGGTTGCCGCCGGTGACCTTCTCGAGCAGCCGGGAGAGAAACGGGATGTTGTTGGTGTCGAGGGTGTGACGGCCCGGGCCCAACCGCCCTTCGACCTTCCCGTCCTTCACGAACAGCGCGATCTCGTCGGCGTCGACCGTCAGCTGCGTCAGCACCCGGACGTTGTTCTCCGGATACTTGTAGATGATGTCGTCCTTCGCCTCGTCCGCCCGAGCGATGAAGTTGCGCTTCGCCTCACCCTTGATGGTGTCGAAGATGCCCATCGACATGTCCCTTTCGCGGACGACCTCGCGTCCGTTCGCCGCATTGCACCTGTAAGGGGCAGATGACGCAAGGGCGATGTGGGCAGATCAGGTCCGCGCGCGCAGAATGCTCGCGTACAGCGCGGCGGCCTGCCGACGATCTTGCGGCCGCTGGAACAGCGCCTCGAGGAGCAGCGCCATGCGCCGCTGGGGCGACTTCACCCGCTCGGCGCGCAGGATCAGCCGCTCCACCGCGGCGGGCTTGGAGGCCAGCTCGCCCATCGCCAGCGACAGCTTCACGCGCGCCTGAATCACGCCGGGGTCGAGCGAGCCATCCCACAGCCGGAACTCGACGTGGCTCTGCTTCGAGCCGTCGACCGACTCAAAGTTGAGCCCTTCATGGTGGGTCGAGTTCTTCGCCACCAGCGCTTCGACCGACGCGAACGTCTCGACGGTGGTTCGGTTGGGCCGCGCGTGCGCTCCGTCGCGGTAGGTGCCGCGCGCCGGATCAGCGGCGAGCAGGTACAGCTCTTCCGAGAAGGCTTCGAAGAGGTTGAGCAGCGCGCCGTGCTTGGCGAGCGAGTTGCCGTAGTCGCCGATGCCGACGTGCACGTGGCCACCGGTCCGAACGCCGGCCGTGCCGCCGTGCCTGCGGAGCACCGTGAGGACCTGTTCGAGCTGCCGCCAAGTCTTGGGCTGGTCGTGGAGCACCGGGCTCACCACCTCGCCGCCGTTGTCAGTCGAGACATCGATCTCGTACCGCCAGCGCGAGGTGCCAACGCGCGCGTGGCGGTCGCGCTTGAACGCGTCCTCCGTCAGCCCGAGCGCGAACAGGTCCTTGCCGATCTGTTGGCTGCGCCGGTCGAGATCTGGAAAGCGCTCGCGCGGCGGCAGGTCGCGGTTGAGCGGCAGGTCGTACTCGAGCTCGATGCCGAAGCTGCGGCCGCCCCGCTTCGCGCCAAGCCCGCCGGTGGCGTCGACGCGCAGGAAGGGCACCGCCGGCCGCCAGGCCCGGGCCTGACGCATCGCCAACCCCGCGGGAACACGGAGCTGCGGGCGCACGGGGAATCGAACGGGAAGAGCGGGCATGGTGACACGCGGAAGGCTTAAGGATTCTCGGCGCTTGTTGGACGGGAGTTGCGAGCGCGTGCACAGAGTGTTCGCGAAAGGCCGTTCACGTCGCCGTCTACGACTACGACTACGACTACGACTACGTTGACGTCTATCGTTGACGTTGACGTGAACGGCGACGTGAACGGCGACGGCTTTCTCTGAACGAGCCCCTTCCGGGGCGCTGAAACCGATCGTGCACCCCGCTCAGGCCGGCGATCGCGCCGTCACCCCCAGCGGCTGACCAGGCGCTCGCGGTCGAACAGCCGGATGCTCACCCACACCAAGAGCACGTCGAGCACCAGCACCACGGCGCCCTGCACGGCGTAATAAACGAAGCCCGCCTTCAGAAAGCCCGCCACCTGTCCGCCGACCAGGCCGAGAATCGGCAGCACCATCAAGCCCGAGATCTGCTGCGCGAGCCGCGAGTCGCCCACCCGCGCCGAGATGGTGACCGCGACGCCGTTGCCGAAGAACGCAAACAGCGGCGCCAGCACCAGCACGCCGAAGAGCCACATCGCGTTGGGTAGGAGCAGCCCGCCGACGTGCGCGTACGCCACCGCGTCGACCAGCACGCACAACAGCACGAACGCGCCCCAGCTGATGCCGACGCCCGGGACGAGCGAGGCGAGGCTCTTGCCCACCAAGAGCTCGGCGGCGGTGAGCGGCGAGGCGAGCAGCGGCTCCAGCGTGCGCCGCTCTTTCTCTCCCGCGATCGCCTGCGACGAAATCAGAATCGGAACGAAGACCGGCATCACCAGGTACAGCCCGAACCAGTCGGTCAGCGTTCGGTCGATGAGGAAGCGCGCCGCCGCGCCCGCATCGGTGAAGGTGGGGTCGTAGTAGAGCGCCATCGTGCGCAGCGCCGGGTCGCCTGCGCTGCGGACGTAGCTCCACACGATGCCCGCGGGCACCACCACCAACACCGCGGGCAGCGCCAAGAGCGAGAAGAGCAGCCCGCGGTTCTTTCGCAGGTCGAGCAGGTCCTTCCAGAACACGGCGAGCGCGCGGCTCCAGCGGAAGGTCACGCCGCCTCCTCCCGCACCAGCTTCAAGTACACCTCTTCCAGCGGGCGCTCGGCCGGAACGACTTGGTAGACGCGCGCGCCCTGGCCCACCAGGTGCGCCACCAGCGCGGGCGTCTGCTCCTCCGACTCGAGCCGCACGCGCAAGAGCCGCGCCTCGGCCGAGAGCACCACGGCGAACGGCAGCGCCGCCAAGCCTTCGCGCCACTTCGCCGCGTCGCCGTCGAGCTTGAGCTCGAGCGACACGCCCTGCCGCTTGAGCTCGGTCACCGTCGCCAAGGCGAGCAGCCGGTTCTTCACCACCGCCACCCGCTGGCACAGCCGCTCGACCTCGGCCAGGTTGTGCGAGCACAACACCAGCGTGCGCCCCTCGGTGGCGAGCTCGGCGACCGCGTCCCGCACCGTGCGCGCGGACTCGGGGTCGAGCCCGCTGGTGGGCTCGTCGAGGAAGATGACCTCGGGGTCGTGCAGCAGCGCGCGGATAATGGCCAGCTTCTGCCGCATGCCCTTGGAGAAGCTGCCGCACGGCTCGCCCTCGCGGCCGGCGAGGCCGAACCGCTCCAGGTAGCGCTCCGCGCGCGCCCACCCGGTCTTCCGGTCGACGCCGTTGAGCCGAAGGTAGAAGAGCAGGTTCTCGCGCGCGGTGAGCCGGTCGTACAGCCCCGGCTGCTCGGTGAGCAGGCCGACCCTGCCGCGCAAGGCCTCGCCGCCGGTGCGCACCGAGACGCCGCCCACGTACGCATCGCCCTCCGACGGCGTTAAAAGCCCCGTCAGCATGCGCACGGTGGTGGTCTTGCCCGCGCCGTTGGGGCCGAGCAGCCCGAACACCTCGCCGGGGCGCACGCGAAACGTCAGCCCTTCCACCGCGGTGCGCGCGCCGAACCGCTTGGCGAGCGCGACCACGTCGATTCCCTGGCTCAATCGATGGTGACCAGGACGAACTTGTTGTTGAGGCCGGGCTCGATGGGCGTGACGACCTTGTCCGTGCCCACCGCGGAGCGCAGGAGCGGCAAGCGGTCGTGCTCGACCAGCGCCCACTCGCGGCCGGGCTGATCGGCGTACTGGCGCATGATGCCGTTATCGCGGATCTGCTTGACCTCGTTCTGCGAGTAGAACGTCTCGCCGCGCCAGTTCATCAAGAAGGCGGTGATCGGCTCGCCCGGCTTCCGCTGCGCGTAGTAGCGCCAGAACTGATCGCGCTGCGTCCAGTGGTGCGACAGGTCGACCCAGTGCGACCAGTTGAACCAGAGCGCGAAGGAGAACGCGAAGGCCACGAACGCGCCGAACAGCGCGGTGCGCGAGCGCCACAGCGCGGTGACCGCCGCCACCAGCACCAGGCCGATGACGGCGGCGCGCAGACCGCCCTGCACGGTGAGCCGCTCGAGGCTGCCGATGCCGCCGAACGGCCAACGGCCGATGCCCACCAGCCCGAACACCGGCGTGAGGAGCCCGAACACCAGCGCGAGCATCAAGGCGGCCGACTTGTCGGTCACCTTCTGCCGGCCGCTCTGGAGGAAGAAGTGCACCGCGGCCACCGCCGCGAGCAGCGCCAGCACGAGGAACGCGGCGTTGAGCTCCTCGTGGATGCGGGTGGCGATCGGCCGGTTGATCAGCTCGGCGAACGGGTACGGCCGGCCGTAGTTGTAGACGAACAGGTCGGTGAAGTTCTTGGGCGAGGTGTACAGGTCCTTGCCGACCAGGAAGAGCAGCGGCAAGCCGATCATCAGCGCGACGCCGTGCTTGGCGATGCCGTCCCGCCACAGCTCGTCGATGAACAGCGCGAGGAGGATCGCCAGCGGCGGCAGGAGCGGGAAGACGTAGTGGTGGAACTTGGTGGCCGACGCGCCGATGAGCCCCCAACTCACCACCAGCCAGATGACCGCGACGAGCCCCAGCCGGTCGCGCGCGGTCGCCTCCTTGAGCTTGAGCCGCGCCGCCAACGCCAGCGCGCCCGGGACCAGCGCCACCCACGGGAAGATGGCGAAGCCGCCCTGCTCGATGAAGTAGGTGAACGTCCCGCCCGGCGTCGTGGTGTGCACGCCGGCGAACAGCCGCAGGATGTTGTCGTGCACGAAGCGGCGGAAGAACGAGCTGCTCTCGTCGTCGACGCCGTTGAACGCGAACATCACCGAGTACCAGGGGAAGCTCACCGCCGCGAACACCAGGAGCCCGGTGCCCAGCTTCATCTGGTACATCTTGGCGAAGAGCACGGGCGCGCCGGAGCTGTTGGCCCGGGTGGTGTAGCGGAGCACCGCGAGGAAGGCCGCGACGAACGCGGCGAACGCCGGCAGCGCGAACCGCATGATCTGCGCGGCCCTCTCGGTCGACATGCGCGACAGGTCGACGATGCCCGCGCCGACGAAGACGCCGAACACCAGCGCCGCCGCCACGCCGCCCGCGATCAAAGGCAGCACCGCCTTCTTGGCGAGCCAGTCGAAGTGCGCGTCGAAGTCGAACTGCTTCCAGTCGATGCCCGCGAGCACCAGGTAGACGACCAACATGCCGACCGGGATGCCCAGGCCGAGCAGCTCCTTGGCGAGCGTGGCGACGCCGAGCGAGATGTAGAAGCCGTACCACCACGCGGCGCGGTGGCGCGTGTTCGGGTCGAGCTCGGCGATCAGCCAGCAGGCGGTGCCGCACATCAAGGCGGCGACCACCGGGGTGTCGGTGACGGCCTGGCGCGTGAGCAGGAAGTACAGCGGCATCGTGCACAGCACGAACGCGGTGGCGAGCCCCGCGCGCGCGCTGGCCAGCCGGGTGACCGCGAGCGACATCAAGACGACCGCGAGGATGGAGAAGAGCGCGAAGGGCAGGCGAAAGCCCCACTCGGTCCACAAGCCCAAGGGGCCGGGGCTCCGCACCGCGCCGACCAGCTGCATGCCCAGCGCCTGCATCCACATGGTGAACGGCGACTTCGAGAAGAACCAGGCGTTCTCCCAATACGAGTGCACGTAGTCGTTGCGGTAGATCATCTGCCGCGCGACTTCGCCGTAGTGCGTCTCCCAGGGATCCCACAGGCCCACCGCGCCCAAGAACGGAATGAAGAGGAGCGCGGCGAGCGCGCCGGCGACCGCCATCACCCGGCGATCGAGCGGCCACCTCAAGAACGCTTGCACGGGCTTGAGACCCAACACCGCGTCGCCGAGGGTGGCGCGGGCGAAGGTCTCGTCTGGAGCGTGGGTCGGTTCGGTCTTGGCGCTCACGGCGTCTCCTGAATGTGCGGCGTGCAGAGCGCAGGCTTATAGACGGACAGAGGGGCGCGCGAGAACGGCCATGCGCGGATTAGAAGAGCGCCTGCTCGACCCCGATCAGCACCCGGTCGTTGCGGTCGTAGTAGCCGAACGGGCTGTAGACCGGCCCCTGGTACAGCTCGCCGGCGAGCCACAGCTGCGTCCTGGGCAAGACGTACGACTTCACGCGGGGCGACAGGGCGTACGAGCGCTGAATCGGCTCGAAGGCGGCGCGAAGGCTGAGCTCGAGCTGCCCGTCGCGAAAGCGCCTGCCCACCTGCCCCACGAGCAGGTGCAGCCAGGCGGTGCGCGCGGCGCCGAACGCGGTCGACGGCTCGATGAGCAGGAGCAGCTGCCCGGCGTCGACGTCGGGGATCGCCAGGCCGACGTAGGTCGCGGCATAGAACCAGTCGGACGCCTCGGCGGGGCTCACGCCCGCGACCCACGTGATCGCCTGCTTCGACACGGGAGCGAAGCGCGCGTCGAAGAAGGTCTGGCGCGGGGAGTAGCCCAGGTCCAAGTCGATCTGCGTGGGGCCGAGCAGGAAGCTCCCGGAGGCGGAGAAGATGTGCTGGCGCTGGTACACGCCGGTGTAGAGCCTCTCGCCCGCGAGCAGGCGGTTCTGCACGGACAGCGCGGCGGCCGGGTTGGGGCTCTCGCCGCGCGCGCTCGCGGCGAGCACCGCCGCCAGCTCGGGGTCGAGCCGAACTTGCGGCAGCTTCTCGTTCGCCCAGACCCACGACGCCGAGAAGCGAAACGCCGAGCCGGTGCCGAGCTCGAGGCCGAAGTCGCCCAGGTACCCGAGCTCCTTCGGGTGGCTCGTCTCGAGCAGGTGCGGCTGCAGGTCGTCCTCGATGGAAGGATCCGGCCGGCGCGGGAGCGCGACGTCGAGCCCGGGCTGCAACAGCGCCTCGTCTTGCCCGAACACGTCGTAGCGGTGCGGCTGAAAGAAGGGGAAGTAGGCCGCCTGCCAGCGCAGCTTCTTGTATTCGCCGCGGGCGCGGGCACCGAGCGCCGGCAGCTTCACGTCTTCGAGCTCGGAGAGCACGAGCCCTTCGCGCAGGTCGCGGGGGTTCAGCACGTCTGCGGGCGCGAACATCGCGTTGGCGCCGAACGCGACGATCTGGTTGCCCACGCGGAAATCCACGCTCGAGGTGTAGAGGTCGGCGAACGTCTCGCCCAACGACAGCTCCGCGTCGCCCTTCGCGCGGTCGAACGCGCGCTGCGACACCGCGCGCCAGCGCAGGCGCCCTTCGAGGTACAGCCGCGCCGCGCGCGTGAGCTTCACGTCGGCGCCCAGCCGCGCGCGGCCGAGGAAGTCGAAGACGTTCTCCGCGAGCGGATCGCCGCGCATCGACTCGAACCGCGTGTCCACGCCGAACGCGGCGCGCGCGACGCCGAACGGCTGCACGTCGAAGCGCGGCGGCGCCTCGGTCTCGAAGGACGCGAGCGCCTCGCCGGCCGGGGGAGGCTCCACCGGGGTGAACGCTTCGATGGGCGGCACGTCCTGCGCCCACGCGCCCGCCCCCCACAGCGCCAGCGCGGCCGCCGCGGCTCGAATCACCCGCGCTCCAGCGCCCGCTCGGTGAACGCGTCGTCGGCCAGCTGCGAGTCCTCGAGCTTGAGCACCTGGAGCGTGGTCTTCGAGCCGGTCTGGAGGTTCTCCATCATCGCCTCGGCCGCGATGGTGCGGTCCTTGAACTTCTTGAGCTGGAGGCTGCGGTAGCGCTTGAACGGCTGGCCGGCCTTGTCCTGGTACTCGACCTTCAGCGGCACGTAGGTCGCCTTGTCGACGTAGATCGTGACCAGCCCATACGGCGACTCGTCGCCCGCCTTGCCCGACAGCACGTACGCCGCGCGCCCGTCGACGGTCGCGTCGTCGAGCCGCTTGAGCGCGTCGTCGTTGCCGCCCAAGCCGCCCAAGTCCGAATAGCTGAAGTCGGTGTCCATGAACGACTTGCCGCGGTCGCCCTTCGCCACCTTCCGCACCCGCTTCAGCTTGGGCAGATAGAGCGAGATGTCGTCGGCCTCGTCGCCGGCGCCTTCGATGGTGAGCACCGCCACGCCGGCCACGCCCGCCGGCTGGGAGAAGCGCGAGAGCGAGCGCGTCCGGTCCCCGACCTTTTTGGCGCTCGAGGTGAGCACCTGCTCCTTCACCTTGCCGTCCTTGGTGGTGGTGGCGAGCTTGAGCTCGGCGGTGAGCCCCACCAGGTTGAGCGAGCCGCGCTCTCGGCTCTTCTTCGAGATCTCCGCCGCGCTCTCTTCCGCCGCGGCCGCCGCGGGCAGGAGCAACGCCGCGCCCAACAGCCAAACGCCCAGCAAGGTCTTTCGCATCGTGCGGTCCATGCAGTCGGTGACGCGCAGGGGTTTACCGCCTTCATCGGCGGGAGGGCAGCTTCAAAAAACAACACCTTGCACGAAGTCGCGCGCTGGCGTTGACGCCGAGAAGGATGGCCGGCGATTCTTCGGCGGAACTCCTGGCCTGTTGGAGAAATTCATGAGCCGCGTCCGCTCCGCCGCCGCCCGCATTCCGAGCCCCCCGCAGGCATCCACCCCCAAAGCCCGAGCGAACCGGCTGGCCCGCGCCGATGCGCACCTCCGCGCGGCCAGCGAGAGTCGATCTCCGACCGCCGCGCTCAAGCAACTGGCCAAAGCGCGCGAGCAGCTCGAAGCGATTCGCCAGGACTTGGCGCAAGCCAAGCTCCAACCGAGCCTCAAGGACGCGCGCGCGAGCGTCGTCTACAAGAAGGCCAGGCGAGAGGGCCTTCCCCACAAAGACGCGCTGGAGTTGGCGTTGGCGCTGCTCCGGGAGCAACTCGCCAAGCGGCACGCGGGGGCTCAGCGCGAGGTGGCGGCGAAGCTCGACCGCGTCCTCGATGTCGAGACGCGCATTCGGAACGCGATCATCGACTCTTTTCAATAGGCGTGTTTCTCAGCGCCGCCCGCAACCGAAGCTCCAGCTGCCGGAGCCGCTCGTCGCCGGGTGAGAGCTTGCGCGCGTCGCGAATGCGGCCGAGCGCCTGCTGCCCGTTGCCGCGGAACAGCTCGCAGCGCGCGTCGACGGCGATCACCGACGGGTTGTCGGGCGCGTAGAGCACGGCGTCCTTCGCCGCCGAGCAGCCTTCCTCCAGCTTGCCGCCCTGCAACAGCGCCAGCGCCAGCTCCGCCCGGAGCTCGACGTTGCTCGGCTCGCGGCTCACCGCGGCGCGCAGGGCCTCCGCCGCCTCGAGCGGCTCGCCCTGTCGAAGCAGCGTCTCCCCCAGCAACCCCAGGCTCCACGGCGCGTTGGGGAAGAGCAGCGCCCGCGAGCGCGCCTGACGCAGCGCCTGCGGCTCGTGGAACTGAATGCCGCTCACCATCTGGTCGATGACCCGCCCGTAGCGCGGCAGCTCGGCCGGGTAGCTGAAGACGAGCTGATAGACCTGCCCGCCGCGCGGCACGAAGTAGGCCCTCAGCTCGTTGTCGCCGTCGGACTCTTCCAGGAAGGCGCGCACCAACAGGGCCTTCTCGCCGGCGACCTTCACGGCCTCCGGCGCGCGCGGCATCACCTGCCGGACCTCGGGACCGAGCGCCTCGCGCGAGAGCCCCTCCTCGACGAAGCGCCGCGCCTGCTCCGCGAGCTGATCCGGGTCGTCGGTCTCGATGACGTTGGCGGCGAACGTCGCGCGGCCCAGCTCGGGCAGCCCGTTGTAGTACGCCACCTGCCCCAGCTGGTTCGCGCCGCCGGCGCGCCAGTCGCGCGGCACCGGCACCGAGATGCCGAACGCGTCGTCGTGCTCGACGCGAAACACCGGCAAGAGCCTGCCCCACAGCGGCTGCCCGAAGAGCGTCAGCCCCGCGAGCAGCAGCGGCGGCAGCGCGCGCATCGACGCCGGCCACGCGGACGCGCGCTCGACGAGCAGCTGGGGCTTGAGCGGCAGCGACCCCAAGAGCCCCGCCACCAGGCCGCCCAGGTGCGCCCAGTTGTCGGTGCGCTCCGAGCGCAGGCCGATGAGGAAGAGCCCGAGCACCGTGGGGATGGCGGCCTCGGCCATCACGCGCCGGTAGCGCGGCGGCAGGATCGAGCGGTACTTGAGCCCGAACACCACCACCCCGCCGAGGCATCCGTAGACCATGCCGGACGCGCCCAGGCTGGCCGCGTCCGACAGCGCGAGCGAGACGCCCATCGTCGCCACCCCGGACAGCGCGAGCAGCCACAGAAAGTCGAGGCGCCGGTACGCGTTCTCGAGCACCCCGCCGACGTTGAACAGCACGAACAGGTTGAGGCCGATGTGCAGGCCGTCGTGGTGGAGGAAGTTCGCGGTGATGAGCCGCCAGGTCTCGGCGAGGTCGGTGATGAGCGGGCCGACCTTGCCGCCGTAGCGCACCATCGCGTTCAGGTCGATGGGCCCTTGCCGCACCGTCCACAGGTAGGCGGCCAGGTTCACGAAGATGAGCGCCGCGGTCACCCAGGGGAACTGGGAGAGCCGAAACGCCCGCGCGAAGTAGGCCCGCCGCGGCTCGTGGAGGACCTTGAAGATCTCCAGCTCGCAGGCCGGCACGAAGGCGTCCCCGGTCACTGCGGGGAAGCGCACCAACGACTGCGGCGACACCTCTCCCTTGCGGGTGCGCACCTCGAACTCCTCCAGGTCCAGGTGCTCGTCGCCGGTCTCGGTGCGCAGTGTGAGCGGCTGACTCAAGGCCCCTAGTCCATAGCATTGGGGTGCCCTTTGCCCCATTTGCTCACTGGAAAACAGGCCGAAGCGGTCGAAATCCCTTGTCATTCAGGGGGGATCGGTTGTTCGCCGGGCGAGTGCAATGGTATAAAAATTCCCTCAAGTGTTGAAGCTGATCATCGAAGACGACGAAGGGCGAAAGACTGTGGTGCCCTTCGTTCGGGAAGAGATCACCATCGGTCGGCAGGAGGGAAACACCATCCGCCTGACCGAGCGCAACGTTTCGCGCCGACACGCCCGCCTGCTGCGCCAGAACGGCACCGTCCTCGTCGAAGATCTCGGCAGCTACAACGGCATTCGGATCAACGGGGAGCGCATCACCGGACAGGTGCCGGTGCGCGACGGCGACCTCATCCAGATCGGCGACTACGACCTGGCCATTCAGTCACAGCCGGCGCAGGCCGCGCCGCCGCCCACCCCGGCCGAGGCCGACTCCGACCCGCGCGCCCAGGCGGTGCCGCCGCCGGTCCGCAACGACGTGGTGACCTCGCCGCTGCACCCGGTGGTCCCCACCGCGCCGCCGCCGCTGCACCCGCCGTCGAGCAACGGCACCCCGACCTTCGCCCACGCGCAGAGCGGCAACGGCGCGCTCGCCGCGGCCGCCGCGCCTGCCCCGCTCACGCCCGAACCGGAGCCGCTCACCGCGCCCGCGCCGGCCGTCGCGTCGGCCGACACGGCGCGGCGCCAGAGCACCGGCGTCATCAAGCTCTCGCAGCTCGACGGCGGCCGGCCGCGCCAGGTGGTCGAGATCGACGCCGCCGACGCGCCGCGCCTGGTGGTCGTCTCCACCGAGCTGGCCGGGCGGGAGTTCGCCTGCATCTGCACCGAGCTGCGCATCGGCCGCGCGGACGACAACGACATCGCGCTCGACCACCGCTCGCTCTCCCGCACGCACGCGAAGATCGTCCGCGAGGACGACGGCGAGTGGCGCGTGCTCGACATGCAGTCGGCCAACGGCGTGAAGGTCAACGGCGAGGTCTAC
The DNA here is from genome assembly GCA_964511185.1 of uncultured Myxococcaceae bacterium. GTDB lineage: Bacteria > Myxococcota > Myxococcia > Myxococcales > Myxococcaceae > CAZEDU01. The sequence goes on from CAZEDU010000129.1 coordinate 12,081, forward strand.
GCGCAGGCGTCGCTGCAGCCCGGCGATGTCCTCGAGCTGGGCCACGTGAAGCTGCGCTTCGTGGGCCCGAAGGAGAGCTTCCAGTACGACCCGAAGGACTGGTCCGAGAAGCCGCGCCGCAGGCGGGGGCCGCTCGTCGCCGTCGCCGCGCTGCTGGTGGCGGTCGCCGCCGGAGGCGCGTACTACCTGCTGGGGTCGAAGCCGGCGCCCCGGCCCGCGCCCCAGCCGCCGGCGCCCGTCGCCGCGCCCGCTCCGGTCCCGGAGCCCGCGCCTCCGGAGCCGACCATCGAGCCGGACCCGGTCGTCCTGGCGGAAGAGAAGATCGCCGAAGCGCGGATCGCCATCGAGAGCCGCACCTGGGACACCGCGGCCGAGCTGCTCGCCGCGGCCAAGCTGCCGGACGGCGCGCTGCACACCGACGCGAAGAAGCTGCTCGCCGAGATGAAGGGCGAGGCCGAGCAGAAGCGCAGCCTCGACCGCGCCGAGAAGCTCTTGGAGGCGGGCAAGCTGGAGGAAGCCGGCGCCGCGCTCAACGGCGCCCAGCAGACGAAGCTCTTGCGCAAGCCGTACGTGGAGCTGCGCAGGCGCTGGAAAGAGGCGATGGACGCCCGGGGCCCGAAGGTGGTCGCCGCGCCGAAGCCCAAGCCCGCGCCGCCGCCGCTCGAGAACGTGCAGAAGCTCTATGAAGACGGGCTCCTGCTCTTCAAGAACAAGCAGTTCCGCGAAGCGCGCACGCAGCTCGAGCGCTGCGTGAAGGTGAACCCGGGCTTCGCGCCCTGTCACAAAGCGCTCGGGGGAGCGAACGCCCGCCTGGGCGAGAACGAGAAAGGCGCGTTCCACTACCGAAGGTTTTTGGAGCTGGCGCCGAACGACAAAGACGCACCGAAGGTTCAGAAGATCCTCGACGAGTACGAGCAGCTCGCGAGGTGACAACCACACGAAGTCGGGGGCACCGTGCAGATCCGAATCCTGGTGGTCGACGACGAGCAGGACAACTGCGAGTACCTGAAGATGCTGCTCTCGAAAGAGGGCTACGAGGTCACCACACTGACCGACCCGACCCTCACCGTCGCGGAGCTCAAGAAGGCCGACTACCACCTGGTCGTGCTCGACATGATGATGCCGCAGATGTCCGGCACCGAGGTGCTCGAGCAGATCCGTAAGATCGACAGCGACATCGCGGTCATCGTCTCCACCGCGTACCCCAACGTCGACACCGCGGTGGCGAGCCTCAAGGCGCAGGCCTCCGACTACGTCAAGAAGCCGATCGACCCGCCCGCCTTTCTGGAGACGGTGCGCAGCGCGCTGGCGAAGAAGGGCCTCTCGAAGGACCCCGAGGCCGACCTGCACCGCGCGATCGGCCGCACCATCCGCGACGCGCGCAAGACCCAGGAGCTGACGCTCAAACAGCTGGCGCGGCGCACCGGGTTGTCGGTCTCGCTGCTCTCGCAGATCGAGCGCGCCGAGTCGTCCGCGTCGATCTCGTCGCTCTACAAGATCGCCTCGGCGCTCCGGCTGCGGATGAGCGAGCTGTTCGGCGGCGCCTGAGGGCTGACGCGCCCGGTTGGCCGGGCGCCCCTCCGCCGGGCAGCCGCGGGCTCCGCCACGGGCCGCGCCGGAGCCCCTAGCTTGTCGGCATGCAGGACGGCTTCCGCATCGCGACGATCCGCGGCATCCCGATTCGCATTCACTTCAGCTTCCTGCTCGTGCTGCCGCTGCTGGCGTTCGTCTTCTCGCGCAACCTGGTGCAGGCGGCGCGCGCGGCCGGCGTCGACGCCCAAGCGCTGCCCGGCGCGCCCTGGCTGTGGGGGCTCTTCATCGCGCTCGCGCTCTTCGCGTCGGTGCTCCTGCACGAGCTCGCGCACTCCCTCTACGCGCTGCGCAAGCAGGGCAAGGTGCGCGACATCACGCTCCTGATGATCGGCGGCGTCTCCCGTCTGACGCAGCCGCCCCGCGATCTGCGCCACGAGGCGATGATGGCCTTCGTGGGGCCGCTCCTCAGCCTCGCGCTCGGGGCGGGGCTGTACGCGGCGCACCTGTTCGTCACGCAGAGCTTCGTCTTGCGCTTCACGCTCTTCTACCTGGGCACGCTCAACCTCATCTTGGGCGTGTTCAACCTGCTGCCCGCCTTTCCGATGGACGGCGGGCGGGTGGTGCGCGCGCTCCTCGCGCGTCGCAAGGGGCTGCTGCCGGCGACCCGCATCGCCGCCAACATCGGCAAGGGCTTCGCCTTCGTCTTCGGCGTGCTCGGCTTTCTGTCGTTCAACTTCATCCTTCTGCTCATCGCCTTCTTCGTCTGGGTGGGCGCGGAGGCCGAG
>CAZEDU010000130.1:0-14076 GCA_964511185.1 uncultured Myxococcaceae bacterium
GATCCGCGCGCAGATCGAGGAGACCACCAGCGACTACGACCGCGAGAAGCTGCAGGAGCGGCTGGCGAAGCTGGTCGGTGGCGTGGCGGTGATCAACGTCGGCGCCGCGACCGAGACCGAGATGAAGGAGAAGAAGGCCCGCGTCGAGGACGCGCTCAACGCGACCCGCGCAGCCGTCGAAGAGGGCATCGTCCCTGGCGGCGGCGTGGCGTTCATCCGCTGCCTCAAGGCGCTCGAGAAGGGTGAGTGGACCGACGGCGAGAAGTTCGGCGTCGAGATCATCCGCCGCTCGCTCGAGGAGCCGCTCCGCCAGATCGTCGCCAACGGCGGCCTGGAAGGCTCGGTCATCGTGAACAAGGTCAAGGAAGGCACCGGGGCCAACGGCTTCAACGCCGCCACCGGGACCTACGAGGACCTGCTCGCCGCGGGCGTCATCGACCCGGCGAAGGTGTCGCGCACCGCGCTGCAGAACGCGTCGTCGGTCGCGTCGCTGATGCTCACCACCGAGGCGATGGTCGCCGAGCGTCCGAAGGAGGACGACGGCAAGGCGGCCCCTGGCGCCGGGATGGGCGGCATGGGCGGTATGGGCATGTAACTGGGCCCAGCAGGGGACTGTCCCCAACGGGGACTGTCCCCGGTTCCCAGCGGCCTCCGACTCTCGAGAGTCGGGGGCCGTTTCATTTGAGCGCGGGTCGAGTGGTACAAGCCTGCCGCCCCCATGAAGAAGCCAGGCTCGGTCCTCCCCTTCCCCCAATTCTCACTCGACGCGCTGCGCGCGAGCGCGGAGGTCATCAAGGCGCTGTCGGTCGACCGCACGCTGCTCAACGCGCTCCCCGAAGAAGAACGAGACGCGCTGCTCGAAGCCGCGGGCCGCCTGGTCCACCCCACCCGGGACGTGAAGTCCCGCCTCGCCAAGGCGCGCCGCCGGGCGCTGAAGGAAGAGAAGCGCAAGAAGGATCGCGAGGCGCTCGCCACCACCAAGATTCGCGAGCTGCGCCGCGCGCCGATCTTCCAGGCGCCGCTGTTGCCGGAGACCACCGCTCCGTCCACCCCGCGCCGCGTCCTCGAGCAGCCGCGCCACTGCTACGTCTGCAAGGCCGAGTACCGCGAGCTGCACTTCTTCTACGACGCGATGTGCACCGCGTGCGGCGACTTGAACCACGCCAAGCGGTTTCAGACCGCGGACCTCAACGGCATGACGGCGCTGGTCACCGGCGCGCGCGTGAAGATCGGCTACCAGATCGGGCTGATGCACCTCCGCGCCGGCGCGCGGCTCATCGTCAGCACGCGCTTTCCGAACGACGCGGCGATGCGCTACGCGCGCGAGCCGGACTTCGAAGCGTGGCGCGACCGGCTCCACATCTACGGCCTCGACCTGCGCCACGCGCCGAGCGTCGAGCTGTTCGCGCGGCACATCGAGGCCACGTTCGATCGGCTGGACATCCTCATCAACAACGCCGCGCAGACCGTGCGGCGCCCGCCCGGCTTCTACGCGCACCTGTCGGACCTGGAGAGCAAGCTGGCGCACGAGCTGCCAGCCCATGTCCGCCCGCTGCTCGAAGGGCACGCCCGGTGCGTGGCCCAGCTGAGCCAGCCGCTGAGCGCCGGGGCCGCGGCCGACGCGCTCGCCCCGAGCTGGCGGAGCAGCGATCCGTCGCTGGGCATTCGCGCGTCGGCCGCGCTGTCGCAGGTGCCGTACGCGCTCGAGCAGCAGGGCGACGTCGAGGCGCTCTTCCCGAGCGGCCGCTACGACGCGGATCTGCAACAGGTGGACCTGCGCGCGGTGAACACGTGGCGGCTCACGCTGGCCGAGGTCGCCACCGCCGAGATGCTCGAGGTGCACCTCGTCAACGCCGTCGCGCCGTTCATCCTCTGCGGCAAGCTGAAGGGGCTGATGCTGCGCGACCGCACCAAGCCCGGCCACATCGTGAACGTGTCGGCGATGGAGGGCAGCTTCTCGCGCGGCACCAAGACCGACAAGCACCCGCACACCAACATGGCCAAGGCGGCGCTCAACATGATGACGCTCACGTCGGCCAAGGACTACGCGCAGAGCAACCTCTACATGAACGCGGTCGACACCGGCTGGGTGACCGACGAGGACCCGGCTGTCCACGCCGAGCGCAAGTTGCAGGAGCTCGACTTTCAGCCGCCGCTCGACATCGTCGACGGCGCCGCGCGCGTGGTCGACCCGGTCTTCCACGCGGTGCGCACCGGCGAACTCACCTGGGGCAACTTCTTCAAGGACTACAAACCCACCGCCTGGTGATGACCGACCACCGTCCTTTCGCATGGTTGCCCGCCCGGTTGGCAGGCAGTGGAGCAGGTCTCCGCACAGTGACGCACCGCGTATTGGGCGAATGTCCGTTGGGTCGAATACTCATTGGTTGAGTGCCGGTCCGCTTCCCGTCCACCCGACACAAGATCCGTGGATTTGGCCCAAAGCCCCCGGGGACGTGAGCGACGCGGGACGGGCATCCCAAAGCGGGCCGGCACTCGATTTTCCCAGTCCTTCTGGTGACAGCCCCCTTCGGGGACAGTCCCCCGTTTTTGCGGCAGACTCCGGAGCGTGCGGCTGAGGGGGATTGCAGCGGTTCTGGGCCTGGCGGCGTTCGCCTGTGCCTGCAAGTCGGGGCCGAGCGCCACGGTGCGCCTCGACCCCAACACGCGGATCTCGGCGATCATCGTCTATCCCTTCGGCTTTCGTTGGGACGAGCCGGCGTACCGCTCCTTCGAGCTGTCGCAGCGCCTCATCGCCGCCATCGACCCAAGGGTCGGCGCGCGCGTGCTGCTCTTTGGCCCTCCCGAGTTCAAGGTGTTTCGGCTCGAGGACGACAACCCTTGGGCCGCGAGCACCGCCCTGCCGCTCCTGCCGGCGCACAGCGTCCGCCCCGACGCCGCGGTGGTGCTGCGCGCCTGGGGCGAAAAGCGCATCGTCGATGGCCAGAAGGAGCTGATGAACACCCAGGGCAAGCGGGTCGGCACGACGACCGTGCAGCAGACCACCTACTTCGGCCGGGTCGAGGTGCTCCACCCGACGACGCAGGCGGTGATCGTCGAAGTGACCGGCGAGGCGCCGGTCGACCCCTTCGGAGAGCAGGCCGAAGAGACGGGCGACAAGTCCCCCGAGCTGACCGCGCTGATGGAGCGGCTGGCGATCGAAGCGGTGACCGCGCTGGAGCCGGCGCTCACCCCCCCGCCCAGCGCGCAGAGCAACGCGCTGCCCGAAGACGTGTCGTTCGCGTTCATTGCGCGCGCGGCGCTCGAGTACGCCGACCAGGGACGACCGTCGATCGCCGAGCAGAAGGAGCAGATCGACGCGCTCGAGCTCGAGCTGCTCACCCAAGATCGAATCCGCTTCGCCAACCCGGGCATCCAGGAGGACGAGCTCTCCAAGCTGGTGCGGCTGCCGGCCGGGCTTTACGTGCGCAGCGCGCCGGCCGCGTGGAAGCTCGCCCGCGGCGACGTCATCATCCGCATCGACAATGAGCCGGCGTTGCCGTGCCGGTGGCAGCGCGTGCGGCTGTCGCCGGTGCCGGTCTCGCTCAAGGTGCGGCGCGCGACCGGTGAGATGGCCGAGGTGCTCTTTCCTTGAGCGCGCTGGCCTAAAACAGCGCCTCGATGGTCCGCCGGAACGTCTCGTGTACCCACCGGGGCGCGAGGAGGATCGGCCCCCCGAGCGTCAGGGCCAGCGCCACCGAGAGCCCGGCGGACAGCCGCGGGTACTTGTCGAGCGAGCTCTGCAGCGCGATGAGCGCGACGAGCATCGTCGCCGAGATCGCGAGCGCGATGGGGCCCGCGAACCCCACGACGCGCAGGCCGAGGGAGATCGCCGCGAACGCGAAGAGGTTGACCACGTCGCGCCCGTTCGACGCCCACCAGGTCGAGCCCTCGGTGGCGCGCGGCTGAAACTGCAGCCGCTCGAGCAGCGCGGCCACGCACAGCACGCCGACGAAGACGAGCGCGGCCAGGTAGCTCATCGGCGGAGACAGCGCGCGGTAGGTCCCGAGCTCTTCCACGAAGCGGAAAGATGACGTCGGCCGAGCGGAATTCCAAGCGCGCGCGGCGCGTGGGACCGTTCAACAGCCGACGTCGGGCGGTCAGGCGACCTGGTTGGTGTTCGCCGCGACCGCTTCCTTCATGCGCACCGAGACCAGCTTCGAGATGCCGGGCTCTTCCATCGTGACGCCGTACAGCGTGTCGACGACCTCCATCGTGCGCTTGTTGTGGGTGATGAGGATGAACTGCGACTGCTTGCTCATCTCCTTCACCATCTCGTTGTAGCGGCCGACGTTCGCCTCATCGAGCGGCGCGTCGACCTCGTCGAGCAGGCAGAACGGCGTCGGCTTGATGAGGAAGATGGCGAAGATCAGCGACACCGCGGTGAGCGCCTTCTCGCCGCCGGAGAGCAGCCCCACGTTCTGCAGCTTCTTGCCGGGCGGCTGCGCGATGATCTCCACGCCCGGCTCCTGGCCCGGGCCTTCGTCGGTCAGCACCAACCCGGCGCGGCCGCCGCCGAACAGCCGCGGGAAGATCTGCTGGAACTTCTCGTTGACGATCTCGAACGTCTGCTTGAACCGCTCGCGGCTGGTCTTGTCGATCTTCACGATCGCCGCCTTGAGCTGCTCGAGCGACGACACGAGGTCCTTCTGCTGGCCCGAGAGGAACTCGAAGCGCTTGGCCAGCTCGGCGTGCTCTTCGATCGCGGTGAGGTTGATCTCCCCCATGCGCTCGAGCTGCGCGCGCAGCTCCTTCAGCTCGGGCTCGACCTCCGCCGAGAGCGGCTTGAGCAGGTGGTAGGTGTGCAGCGCGTGGATGAGCGGGACTTGGTGCCGCTCCTCCACCTGCGCGAGCAGGTGCTCGAGCTCGAGCGTCAGCTCGCGCTCCTTGAGCGAGATCTGCGACAGCCCCTGCGTGAGCTGGTCCAACCGGCCGCGCAGCTGGCGCAGCTCGGCGTCCTGCTCCCGCACCTGCACCGTCGCCTCGCCGTGGGCGCCGCGCATCGCCTCGAGCCGCTGGCGCGCCTCCTCCAGCTCGGCCTCGCGCGCCACGCGGGTGCTCTCGGTCTCGCCGATGCGCGCGTCCAGCTCGGCCAGCCTCGTGGTGCCCTCGGTGAGCGCCTCGGCCAGCCGCTGCAGCCGCTCGGTGACCTCGACCACCTGCGCGCGCCGCTGCTCGAGCTCCTTCTTGCCCGCCTCGGACTTCTCGGCCTGCGACGCCACCTGCACGCGCAGCTGCGTCACCTGGTCGCTCAAGGCCTCGGCCTTGCGCTTGAGCGTGTCGAGCTCCGCGGAGAGCTGCCGCACGCGCTCGTCGCGCGACTCCTTCTCGGCCTGCCCGTGCGCGAGCTCGCCGCGCGAGGCCTCCTCGTCGCGCTGCACCTGCTCGAGCTGCCCGCGAAGCTGCGCTTCCTCTTGATCGAGCACCGTGAGCCGCTCGCGGAGCTTCGCCAGGTCGGCGGCGGCCTTGTGCAGGTCCTTCTCTTGCGTCGCCAGGTTCAGCTCTTCGGCGTGCTGGTTCTTCGCCAGCCCCTTGAGCACGCCCTCGGTGTGACCCATCTGCTTCTGCAGGGCGTAGTGGTGGGTGATGACGTCGTTGTACAGCCCCTCGACGCGCGCCACCTCGGCCGACAGCTCGGCGATCTCGCGCTTCTTCTGCAGCGCGCCGATGGCCGGGCCTTCGAGCATGCCGCCCGTCACCACGCCGCCCGGGCGGATCACCTCACCGTCGAGCGTGACGAGCGTGAAGGCCTCGCCGCCCGACTCGGCGTAGGCGCGCGCGCTCGCCAGGTCCTGCAGGATGACCACGTCGCCCAGGAGCGAATCGACGACGGGCTGGAGCGCCTCTTCGCACCGGACCTCGCTGACCGCCGCGGCGAGCACGCCAGGGCGCGACAGGTCGGGCTGCGGCCGCTCGCGCGCGCCAAGCCCCTCCACCGGCACGAAGGTCGAGCGGCCTTCGGAGATCGACTTGAGGTGCTCGACCAGCTCGAAGCCCTTGGCCCGGCTCTCGACGATCACGTGCTGGAGCCGGTCCCCCAGCGCCGCCTCGATCGCGCGCTCGTACTGTGAGCTCGTCGAGACGACGTCCGAGACCAGGCCGAAGATCCCCTCGGCCCGCGGGTCGACGCCGGAGCGCCGCATCACCGCGCGCACACCGCGATCGAACCCTTCGTAGTTGCGCTGAATCTCCTCCAGCGAGTGCAGCCGGCTGCGCTTGTCGGCGAGCTCCTCGCGCAGGGCGATGACGCGCACCTCGCTCTCGGCGAACTCCTGGCGCGTCTGGGTGAGCGCGCGCTCCTCCTCGCCGCGGCGCTCGGCGATCTCCTGCGCCAGCTGGCGGGAGATGCCGACCCGGCCGTGGACCTCGGAGCGCATCGCCTCGAGCAGCTGCTCTTCCTGCTGGAGCGTCTGGGCCTCGGCGCGGTTCTTCGCCCGGCGCTGCTCCAGGTCGCCGCGCGCGCGGCTCAAGCCGCTCAGGTTCGACTCGTGGTTCGCCAAGCGGCCCGCCAGCTCGACCAGCTCGGCGCGCTCCCGATCGAGCCGCTGCAGCACGTCCGCCTCGAGCGCGAGCACGCGCCGGAGCTCTTCTTGCGCCACCTGCAGCGCGACCTCTTCTTCCTTCCCGGTCGCCTCGGCGGTGAGCTGATCCGCCTCGAGCTGGGTGATGAGCCCGCGCAGCTCGGCCTCGCGCTCGGTGAGCGACTGTGCCTCGTCGCGCGCTTGATCCACCCGGCGCTGCGTCGCCTCCACGTCGGCGCGCCAGTGCGCGAGGTTCTGCGCGTCGAGCTGCGCCTGGCTCTCCAGCGTGTGCACGCGGCTGGCCTCGGCCTCGATGGCGATGCCCTCGGCCTCGAGCTGCTCGCGGCGGCCGGCGATGGCCTCTTCCATCCCGCGGACCTGCTCGAACAGCGCGCGCTCTTCGCCGGTGACGCTCTCCAGCTTGAGGCTCAGCACCTTTCGCTCGGCGTGGAGCTCCAGGTACCGGTGCGACGCCTGGTGCAGCTCGATCTCGCGCAGGCGCGCCTTGAGCTTCTTGTACTTCTCCGCCTTCTTGGCCTGGCGATCGAGCGCGTCGAGCCGCTTCTCGAGCTCGTTCACGATGTCGGTCACCCGGAGCAGGTTCGCCTGGGTGTGCTCCATCTTGCGCTCGGCGGCCTTGCGGCGCGCCTTGTACTTGGTGACGCCGGCCGCTTCTTCGATGAACGAGCGCCGGTCCTCCGGCTTGGCCGAGACGATGAGCCCGACGCGCCCCTGCTCGATGATCGAGTACGCCCGCGTGCCGACGCCGGTGCCCAGGAACAGCTCGGTGATGTCGAGCAGGCGGCAGGAGGTCTTGTTGATCAGGTACTCGCTCTCCCCCGAGCGGAAGAGCCGGCGGGTGACCGAGACCTCCGGCAGGCCCGCGTACTGCGGCGCCAGGACGTCGCCCTCTTCGACCTTGAAGGTGAGCGTGACCTCGGCCATCGAGAGCGGCGGCTTGCTCTCGGAGCCGTTGAAGATCACGTCCTCCATGCCGCGGCCGCGCAGGTTCTTCGCGCTCTGCTCGCCCATGCTCCAGCGAATCGCGTCGACCACGTTCGACTTGCCGCAGCCGTTGGGGCCGACGATGCCGGTCACGCCGTCATCGAAGGTGAAGACAGACCGGTCCATGAACGACTTGAAACCGGTGATGTCCAGGCGACGAATCCGCATGGAGGAGCCACTCCTTCAGGGTGGGCTAGAACGCGCCGGAGGCCGAAAAATCGCGGGTTGCGCACGTTCGTGTACCACGCGGGGAAATCGTGGATCAAGCGTGACGCTACGGTCAGTGACGATACGTGAACCTTCACATATCGCCGGCGTCGCCAGGGCGCTGCATCCGCGGAATGACTAGACTTCGGGCCAATGATCGCGCTCACCGCCGCGTTGCTCCTGACCGCCGCCCCGTCCTGCCCGCATCCCTATTTCCCGATGGAAGAAGGGCTGCGGCTGACCTACCGGACCGGCGCCCGGCCCAGCAACCCGGAAGGTGGCCGTCCGGTGCAGCTGCGCTTCCACGGCACGAAGAAGGTCGCCGGGGGCTTGGCGTCGTCGCTCTCGGTCAAGGTCGGCGAGCGGCAGGGGGCGACGCAGGCGACCTGCGGCCGCGACGGCATCCGCACCGAGGCCGGCGGGCTCGAAGGGGTGGTGCTCAAGTCGTCGGGGATGGACGTGAAGGTCTTGTCGTCGGAGGGCGTGGTGTTCCCGCCCGCGGCGGCGATGGAGCCCGGCAAGCCGTGGAGCAACAGCATCTCGGTGGAGCTGAGCCCGCCGACGCAGGCGAAGCTGCCCGGTCAGTTTCGGCCGGTGGTGACCACGACGTTCAGCAAAGAGTCCGAGGTGGTGGGCAAAGAGACCATCACCGTCGAGGCCGGGACCTTCGAGGCGCTCAAGCTGAAGAACAAGACCACCGCCCAAGGCAGCAAAGGCGGCCACAGCCGCGCGGTGGAGAGCTTCGTGTGGATCGCGCCGAAGGTCGGCATCCTGAAGATTCAGACGGGCGACAGCACCGACCTGGAGCTGATCCGCGTCGACCGCAAGACCAAGTCGTTCTTGAACGAAGAGAACTCGGTCGCGACGCCGTAGGCGCCCGTCAGCTCGTTTGTGAGCGGGCCGCGGCCGCTTCGGCCTTCGGCTCGATCCGCACCGTCTGCACGCGCGGCCCGTCCATCTTCACGACGCGGATCAGGTAGTCCTCGAACGCCCAGCTGTCGCCCTCGGCCGGCACGCGGCCCAGCTTCGCCATCAGATAGCCGGCGATGGTGGTGACCTCGCCCTCCTCCACGTCGAACTCGATCTCCAGCGTGTGCTCCAGGTCGTCGAGCTGCGCGGTGCCCGGCAGCTCGATGCGCCCGCCCGGGAGCGCGCGCACCGGCTCTTCACGGCGGCCCAGCTCGGCCACGTTGCCCACCAGCTCGGCGACCACGTCGGCGATGGTGACGATGCCCGACGTCCCGCCGTGCTCGTCCACCACCACCGCGAGCTGCTTGCGGCGGCGCCGAAACTCCGAGAGCAGCTGCTCGAGCGTCACGTTCTCGGGCACGAAGAGCACCGGCCGCTGCACCTGCGCGAGCGACTTGAGCTCGCCCTTCGAGAGCAGGAAGAACAGGTCCTTCACGTTGACGATGCCCTCGACGCGATCCAGCTCGCCGCGGCAGACGGGCAGCCAGGTGTGGCCGGCCGCGCGCGCGTCGGCGATGTTCTTCTCGAGCGGCTCCTCGTTGTCCAGGTAGCGCATCTGGTTGCGCGGGACGAGCACCTGGCGCGCCGTCTTCTCGACCATCGAGAGGGCGCGCTCGAGCAGCTCCGCCCGCTGCGCGTTGATCGCGCCGGCCTGCGCCGAGCTGCTCAAGATGACCTTCAGCTCCTCTTCGTTGTGGGCCTCGTGAATCTCTCCCGCGGCCTGAAGGCCGAAGCGGCCCAACAGCCAGCGCGCCACGCCGTTGAGCAGCCAGATGGCGGGATAGAAGAGGAAGTGGAACAGCCGCATCAGCGGCCCCACCGCGAGCGTGGTCGCCTCCGACTTCTGAATCGCCAGGCTCTTGGGCGCCAGCTCCCCCACCACGATGTGCAGGAAGGTGATGATCGCGAACGCGCCACCCGAGGCGAGCCGCCCCGACCACAGCTCGACGTCGGCGCCGATCGACTGGAGGAGCGGCGTCACCACCGGCCGCAGGATGTGCTCGAACGCCGGGTCGCCCAACCAACCGAGCCCGAGCGAGGCGAGCGTGATGCCGAACTGCGTGGCCGACAGGTACGCGTCGAGCCGCTGCGTCATCAGCATCGCGGTGGCCGCGCCGGGCCTGCCCTCGTCGAGCAGCGCCTTGAGGCGCGTCGGCCGCACCTTGACGATCGCGAACTCGGTGGCGACGAAGAAGCCGTTGAGGAAGACGAGGAAGAGCGCGAGCCCGAGGTAGACGTAATGCTCCATAGAAAGCCCTTTAGAGCAGGGCCTCGAACTCCGCGTCTCCTTTGAGTGAATCGAACATCGGATCGCTCGCGAGCCAGCCGGCGACCTTCTCCTTGTCGATGGCGATCGAGCGCTTCAGGAACGAGAGCGCGTCCTTCGGGCGGCCCCAGAGCGCGTAGAGCGCGGCCAGGTTGTAGTTGAGGAGCAGGTCGTCCGGGTTGAGCGAGCGGGCCTTCTCGTAGCTGCGCTCGGCTTCGGCGTAGAAGCCCTTCTGCGCGTAGCAGATGCCCAGGTCGAGCTGCGCCTCGAAGTTGTCCGGCTCGATCCGCACCACTTCCTTGAGCTGCGTGATGGCCGAGCGGTAGTCGCCGTCATCCATGTGCAGCGCGGCGAGCTCGTGGCGCGGAAACGCGTCGGCCGGATCCAGCTCGATGGCGATGTTCAGCTCTTTGACCGCCTCTTCGACGCGCCCGTGGTCGGCGTAGGTGAGCCCCAGGTTCAGGTGCGCGTCCGGGTACTCGGGGTCGAGCTCGATGGCGTCCTTGTACTCGGCGACCGCCATCTCGGAGCCGTGCGTCGAGAGAAAGCAGGCCAGGTTGTAGTGCGCGGTCGCGCTGTCGGGCTCGAGCTTGAGCGCGGTGAGGTACTCGCCGAGCGCCTCGCGGAAGAGCTTCTTCTCGGCGTAGACGGTCGCCAGGTTGTCGTGGGCGTGGGCCGAGGTAGGGTCTAGGTCGATGGCCTTCTTGAACTCTTTGATCGCCTCGTCGAGCCATCCTCTATCGGCCAGCTCGATGCCCCGGGAGTTGTGCTCGTCGGAGAGCGCGATGTGGTCCTTCTCACGAGCCATGACTGAACCCCGAAATAGCACACCTGTTCGCTCAACCGGTCGAAACCTGAAGGCTTTGGCCGTCCAGCTCACTCTTATCGCTGGCTTGGCCGCCTATCCGACATCCTCCCAGGCCCAGAAGCCGGACGGCGGATCCCCCCAGAGCATCTCGATCGCCTTCGGGGGCGACGTGACCTTGGGCCACCACTACGAGACGTACTTCGACGAGCAGGTCGCGAAGGGCAAACCGAAGGCCGAGGCGATGGCGCACGGCTTTCAGCGCGTGAAGGAGCGCGCCCAGAAAGCGGACCTGTTCGTGGTGAACCTGGAGTGCCCGTTCACCGATCGCGGCGAGAAGATCCCCAAGAACTTCAACTTCCGCGCGCGGCCCGAGATGGTCGAGGCGCTGAAAGCGGGCGGCGTGCACGTCGTGTCGCTCGCGAACAACCACACCATGGACTTCGGCGTCGCCGGGTTGGAGGACACCGTGCGGGTGCTCAACGAGGCGGGCATCGTGCACTTCGGCGCGGGGAAGAACCTGGCCGAGGCGCGGCGGCCCGCGATCGTCGAGCGCAACGGAATCCGGATCGCCTTCCTGGGCTACTTCTTCCTCGGCGATCGCAACATCGAGCCGCCCGAGGCGATCGCCACCGACACCACGCCGGGCGTCGCCGGGCATCACCACGACTTGGCGTTCATGGAGCGCATCCTGCGCGAGGACATCGCGCTCGCGAGGACGCGGGCGGATCTGGTCATTCCGTTCTTTCACTGGGGGCGCGAGGGAAAGACCGACCCCGAGCCGTACCAACTTCACCTGGGCCGCGCGGCGGTCGAAGCGGGCGCGGCGGCGGTGATCGGCTCGCACCCGCACGTGCTGCAAGGCATCGAGCTGTTTCGCGGCGCGCCGATCGTCTACTCGCTGGGCAACTTCGTGTTCGGCGGCAACTGGAACCCGCGCAACAAAGAGACGCTCCTGTTGACCACGCGCTTCTCGTCAGCGGGTTTTCTCTCGGCCGAGCTGCACCCCGCGCACTCCGACCGCTACCCCGAAGTCCCGCTGCAGCCGTACTTCGTCGAAGGCGAGGTCGCGCAGAAGCTCCTGTCGAACCTCACCGCGTACTCCGCTGCCTTCGAAGCCACCTTGCCCCAGCTGACGGCGCCGCCGAAGGCGAAGCCGGCGGGCAAGAAGAAGAAACGAGCGCGCTGAGACTAGGCGGAGGAGCCGGCGTCCCACGCGCGGCCGCGGCACTGGACTTCACCCGCCTGCCGCCAGCCACGCGCGTAGAGCCGCTGAAAGACGAGGCCGATCTTGTCGATCGCCGAGCGCTCGGCCTTGGCGAGCGCGAACATCTTCTGGTTGTGGTCCGAGCCCTGTCCCGGCCGCGAGAGGGTGGTGGCCGGCTTCTTGGGATGGTCGATACGCACGCGGCAGACGGCTTTGGCTTTGTACATGTCTATTGGTCGACACGAGCCTGGCTCAGGTTGCCCACCGCGCCGGCCGACTCGAGCGACGAATGGCCCAAAAGGAAAGGCAGGCGCTCGCTCGAGCACCTGCCTTCTTGAACAAACCTGCTTCAGGCAGCTGTGGCTACTTGCCCTTGGCCTTGCGCGACCGCACGCGGCGGCGCTTGAGCGCGGCCTTCTTCGTCTTGGCGCGGCTCTTCAGCTTCTTCTTGCTGCGGTTTCCCTTTTGCTTCGGCATGTTTCAGGCCCTCGTTGGCGTTCTGCTTCGGAACCGCCTCGATTGTCTTCGGGGTTCTTTGCCCCGTCGAGCTTTTTAGCGGTAAGTAGCCGCCCCTCATCGATGATCGACAAGCTGGAAGAAGTGGAACAGCGCTTCGAGCGCCTCACCGCGGAGCTGTCCCGCCCGGACATTCTTGCGGACTCCGCCAAGCTGCAGAAGGTGGCGAAGGAGCGCTCGTCGCTCGAGAAGCTGGTCGAGACCTTTCGTACCTACAAAAAGGTGCTCGCGGACCTTTCGGGCAACGAAGAGCTCCTGAACGGCGCCGACCCGGACTTGAAGGCGATGGCGCGTGAGGAGCTGCCGCAGCTCAAGGCCCGCCGCGTGGAGCTCGAGGAGAGCCTCAAGATCCTCCTGCTCCCCAAGGATCCGAACGACGACAAGGACGTCATCCTCGAGATTCGCGCCGGCGCGGGCGGCGACGAGGCCAGCCTCTTCGCCGAAGAGGTGATGCAGATGTACCTGCGCTACGCCGACAAGCGCGGGTGGAAGTCGGAGATCATCGACATCAGCCGCGGCAACGTGGGCGGCGTGAAGGACGCCACCATCACCCTGTCGGGCGACGCGGTCTACTCGCTCATGAAGTACGAGTCCGGCGTGCACCGCGTGCAGCGCGTGCCGGCCACCGAAGCGCAAGGCCGCATCCACACCTCGACCATCACCGTCTCGGTGATGCCCGAGGCCGAAGAGGTCGACATCCACATCAACCCGGCCGACATCGAGATGCAGGTGATGCGCTCGACCGGATCCGGCGGGCAGAGCGTCAACACCACCGACTCGGCGGTGCGCCTCATCCACAAGCCGAGCGGCATCGTCGTGAAGTGCCAGCAGGAGAAGTCGCAGCTCAAGAACCGCAACATGGCGATGCGCATGCTGCGCGCGAAGCTCTACGAGATCGAGCAGGAGCGCATTCGCGCGGAGCGCGACAGCATGCGCAAGGGCCAGGTCGGCACCGGCGATCGCAGCGAGAAGATCCGCACCTACAACTTCCCGCAGGACCGCCTCACCGATCACCGCATCGGCTACACCCGCCACAACCTGCCGTCGGTGATGGGCGGCGACATCGAGGACGTGATCACCGCCTGCCGCACCCACTACCAAGCCGAAGCGCTCAGGCAGCACAGCGGCGAGAGCAAGTCGGCCACGTCATGACCGAGCGAACCCCGGCCCCGCAGACCTGGACGATTCGAAGCGTGCTCGGCTGGACCGCGCAGCACTTCGCCAAGCTCGACGTCGACGCGCCGCGGCTCACCGCCGAGGTGCTGCTCGCGCACGTGCTCGAGGTCGACCGCGTGCGCCTCTACGTCGACCTCGACCGGCCGCTCACCAGGGCCGAGCTGACGCAGTACCGCGCGCTGATCTCGCGCCGGTCGTCGGGTGAGCCGACGCAGTACCTGACCGGCAAGCGCGAGTTCTACGCCCGGCCGTTCAAGGTCGATCGCCGCGCGCTCGTCCCCCGCCCCGAGACGGAGCTCTTGGTGGAGGGGGTGCTCCGCCACTTCACCAAGGACGCCGCGCCCTTTCTGCTCGACCTGTGCACCGGCACCGGCTGCGTGGCGCTCACGCTCGCCGCCGAGCG
>CAZEDU010000131.1:0-955 GCA_964511185.1 uncultured Myxococcaceae bacterium
CGGCGAATCGTGTGCGTTCCCCACATCGACGTGAACGTCCGTTGGACGCCTCGCGCACGCACGCGAGCGTTCTTTCCGCACCACGGGCACGATTTCGGCCTGCCATTCTCCGGCGGTAGTTCAGCCAGCCGCTTGTCCATCTCGGCCTGGCCGCGCTGACGCGCCTGCTCTTCGAGCTCCCGCTCCCAACTGGTCATCTTGCCCACCTCGGCCGTGCCCTGCCGAGCCAACTGGGCCAACTGCCGCCGCGCCTCTTCCTGTGATTTCGGTTTACGTGCCATGCAGCGATGCTCGAACCAGCCCGCAAATAGTTGATCCCTCTCCTCTCCGCTGAAAGCCGTCGTGCACCCCCCTCCAGGCCCTTCGGCAACAATCGGCCCCCTCACCCGGACAATCTCCGGGCAGCCCCCACCCGCTGCCGGAGTCGTGACATGCCTCCTGTTTCCATGCGTTTCTCATCAGTCTCGTCCGCGCGGCTGGTGCGAAGCCCCTCCACGGACTTCAGCGGTGGAGGCCCTGTCGTCGTGGCGCCTCGGTACCGCGCGCTGTTCGCCCCCCACCTTGCCCAGGCTTACCGCGGCACCGAGCGAACCCCGACCGTCTTCCGCGGCATCTCGAGCCGCTCCTACGGCCCCGGCCACCTTCACGCGCTCTTGCGCGGCGACCCGAGCGCCACGCTGCGAAGCTGGGGCCTGAAGCGGCATCTCGACCAAGGCCACAGCCTGGCGCTGGCCGAACGAAAAATCCTCGAAGAGGTCGAAAGCCAGCTGCGCGACCCGGACGCCATTCCACGGCTGGTGAAGGATGCGCAGAGGAAGACGCTCATCAACATGGACGACCGCGAGAAAACCGCGCAAGGCGCCGCCTTCCTCGCGGCGTCCAAGCTCCCGTTGGAGGCGATGGCCTATGCCTACGCCGACGCGCGGCGCGTTCACCAAGCGCAGCCCGGGTCGCT
>CAZEDU010000131.1:965-13982 GCA_964511185.1 uncultured Myxococcaceae bacterium
GCGTCATGCAGGTCTTCGAAATCGCCGACACGGGGCGCGTCCTCCCCAACGGCCGGAGCGCCGAACGCTTCATCGCCTCTCACGTGTCCCCCGACGAAGTCCGCAGCGTGGTGGTCGGGAGCCTGCCGCCCGCGGGCAACCCCGGCGAGATGTGGAACGGCACGTGGATCAAGCTCGCCAAGCAAGGCAACGACGTGGTCGAAGCGTCGCAGTTCAAGTTCGGCAAGGAGCTGGTGGACGGTCAGCTCCAGCAGGTCGCCCGAGACATGGGCGCGCTGGGTCGCTTTCGGCTCAGCTCAGCGGAGGACCTGCGGCGGCTCGCGGACACCGCGCAGCAGCACTCCCCCCTGCTCGGCGACTTCTTCAGGGCCTTCGCCCGGGGCAGCCGCCTCACCGACGCGTGACGCGGCGGCCAGCTCAGTCGGCGACCGGCGCCAGTGAGTAAAGCTGATACATCCCCAAGACCAAGAACAACGCCCCGAAGCACAGCGCGAAGACAATGGGCATCCACCACGTCCTTCGCCCGCCCGCAGCCAGGTGCTCGTCCAGCTCGGGCTTCATCCCCGCGGTGAAAAAGAACAAGAGCGGAATCGACACGGGGTACCGCATCGCGCGGCCGACGAGGCGAAGCTCCTCGCGGCCGCTCAACACGTTGGCGACGCCCATCAACACCAGGCCGAGCACCATCCCCAACAGGACCTGATTCCGCCGCCGTGGACGCCCGAGCCGGTGCCAATTCACCGCCGCCATCGGCCCGAACAAGATGGGCCCGAACAAAAGCCCGCAGACCCAGATGTACCAGTTCGCGTAGAGCTTGACCGCCTTCAGCTCGGCGCGGCCGCGCTCGAAGCACGACGGACAGCGCCGCGCGCCGCGCAAGACAAGGGCCTCGCCGGTCGCGACGAAAGCGCCGCAACGGTCGCACACCGTCTGGGGGGCCAATGGCGCACCCGCGCCGCCCTCACTCATCGCGACAAGAGCTCCACGGGCGAAAAACCCGCAGCATCGCAGCTCGCCAACACGTACCGCACGCCGCCGTGCTCGCCGACGAACCCCGCGCCGATGCCCGGCCCGTGCAGGTGGCCGTAGACGCAGACCTCTGGGCGGTACGCCTCGATGACGCGCGAGAACGCCGTCTCCTGCGCGTTGCTGTAGAGCGGCGGAAAGTGCACGGCCACCACGCGCGTCAAGCCGCCGCCCGACGCCTTCTCCTGCTTCAGCGCGTCGTCCACCGACAACTGGAGCCGCCGCGCCTCGCGCTCGATGTAGTCGGGCTTTTGCGCCTCGTCGCCCATCTCTCCGCCCGGCATCGGCGGCGCTTCCGGCGCGGTCCACAGCCGCGAACCGGCGATGACGAACGGACCGACCGTCACCGCGCAGTTGTGGAGGAAGCCGACGAACGACGGGTACGGCGCGAACAGGCGGCGCAGCTTCGACGCCGAATCGCCCCACCAGTAGTCGTGGTTGCCGCGCAGGAGCACCTTCTTGCCCGGCCGCGCGTCGAGCCACTGTAAATCCGCCTCGACCTCGTTCGGGCGCGTCGCCCAAGAGATGTCACCCGCCACGATGACGACGTCGTCCGCCCCGACCTTCTCGTCCCAGGCGCGGCGCAGGGGCTCGGGGTGACCCAACCACCCGAAGCGGTCCATGTCCTTGTTCCGCGTCGAAGGAAGGTGCGTATCGCCAATCGCGAACAGCTTCACGGGTGCCCTTACGGAGGTGGCACCAAACCGGGGTACACGCGCGTCACCAGGCAGGCGTTCTTCGCCGCGCCGGCGTTGCGCGTCAGGTACTCCGGCTTGCCGGTAATCTTGAACTGAAACGGGTTCACCCGGCCGCCGTCGTGCACGTAGATGAACAGGCCGTTGCTCGACGTGCTCTCCTGCGTGCCCGACAGGTCCCCCTTCAAATAGAAGAAGCGGTTCGCCAGCGACGCCGCCGCCCCGGAGAGCTCGACGGTGGCGCCCGACACCGGGTTGCCCTGCGCGTCGACGATCTGGCCGAGCATGAAGCCGGCGCTGATCAGATCGCTGAACGTCTGCGAGGTGAGGTTCTGGATGTTCTGCGCGCCGACCGCGAGCGTGAGCTGGTCGTGGAACGCGCGCGGAATGGCGTAGGCCTTCGCGTCCACGATGTCCTTGTCGGGCTTCTTGTTCTCGAGCGCCACGTCGTAGAGCACGGTGGCCGAGATGACCACGCGCGGGGTGCAGGCCACGCCCGGCGTGCCGCCGTCGGCGTCGCAGTCGCGAATGCCGGCCGCCACGCCCAGCGTCACCACGTCGTGCGGCACGTTCTCGGCGCGGAAGGTGCCCCCGTCGGCCAACGTCTCCACGCTGAAGATGCCGAGCGGATCCTCCACGCCGACGCGAAACGGCTCCTCCACGCGAAGCGTCAGCCCCTCCAGGGTCGGCACCGGCGCGCTCTGCGACTGAAGGTACTTGACCGCCTCGGGGTGCACCGTCGCCACCCCGCTCACGTTGATCGACAACCCTTCGTCCTCCGTCCCCGCGTCGTCTTGACCGCTGCCCGGACCATTGGGACATCCGGTGAGAACGAGCGCGAACGCCGAAAGAGAGAGCGAAACGAAAGTCAGTCCCTTCATCGATTGCCTCCGAAGTGCAGCCTCACGCCGGCGGTGGCGATCCACCCGCCGGACACGTATTCGCCGTTGCCCACCACGCCGCCCACCACCTTCGGGTCGGTGGCGCCGGCGCGGACCTCGCTGTCCGTCACGGTGACGCTCTGGTACGGGGTGTACGCCCCCGCGAGGAGCAGCTCGACCGGACCGGCCTGATAGCCGAGCCCGGCGGTCAAGAACACCCGCGACAGATGAACGAAGTCGACGTTCATGTACGCGGTGGGCGACGCGCCGGTCTCGAACATCACACCCGCGCGCGGGGTGAGGCCCATCGGCAACGCGTACTCGCCGCCCAAGCGCGCCGACCAGGTCGACCGCCAGTGGCGCGGGATGATGGTGGGCTCGAGCGCCTCGGGCTGCTGCTGCGTGAAGTCCGACTGCTGCGTCATGTCGATGGGCCGCAGGACGAACCGCTCGACGCTCTGCCAGTGCTGGTAGACGCCGTCGACGTTGATGCCGAACGCGGGGGTGGGCGTGACCCGCACGCCCAGGCGCGCCTCGAGCGGCAGGCGGAAGGACAGCTCCGCCTGGTCTCCGTTCACGCTCGCGTTTAACGACTGCGCCGCTTCGCTGAAGCGGGTCACCTCGAGCTTGCCGCTGCCCTTGATGGCGAAGCCGGGCCGCACCGACGCGCCGACCGCGATGCGCTCGTTGGGACGCACCAACACGCCCAACACACCGGTGAAGGCGCCGCCGACCATGTGGCCTTGGACCAGCGAGTCGAAAGCGGGGTTCTCGTTCAGCGCGTCAGAAGGCGTGAACGGCGCGTTCCACACCGCCTGAGAGAAGGTGACGCTCGAGTAGACGTACTGCAGCGAGATGCCGGCCGACAGCCAGTCGGTCGGGCCGTACGCGACCGACAGCGTCGGGTACGCGATGATGATGTCGTTCTCGATCAGCATGTACCGCTGCGGCGAGTGCTTCACCGGCGAGCGGACGAACTCGCCGCGCTCGTTGCGCTCGTAGTTGGGCGCTTCGAACTTGTACCGGCCGACGCTCGGCGGCCCGTAGACCGCGAACGCGAAGGTGAGCGGCCGGTCCAAGGCCTTCAGCCCGTAGCCGACGCCCAGGTTGGGCAGAAAGAACAGGCCGGCTTGATTGCGCGCCTCTTCAGGCCGCGCGCGCGCGTCGCTGCGCAGGAAGCGGACGTCGTGGCTGAGCAGCTGCCCATCGAGGAGCGCGTGGAAACCCGACAGCTGCGAGAGCCCCGCCGGGTTGTGCTGAACGGCGGTGAGGTCGTCGGCTTGAGCGGTGAACGCCCCGCCCTGCATCAACGCCTTGGTGCCGTTCTCGCCGAAGTAATAGCCGGACGCGAGCGCCGCCGCCGGGCAGAAAACGAGTGCCGCCAGAAATGGTTTGAGGCCGGTTCCCATAAGAGGGCCGGCACCCTACACGACCTGTCGTGCCGCTTGCGCGCTAGAACCGCCGGCCGGGGCCCGGAGCGCCCCTGCCGCCACGCGCGGGGCCCGGGCTCCCTGGAGGCCGGACGCTGGGCGGCGGCGACTGAATCGAACGTCCCGGCCGCGAAGGCTGCGCCTGGGACGTCTGGGGTTGCGGAAGGTTCTGCGGGCGCTGGCCACCGAAGCTGGAGCGGTCGAAGGACGGATTCGACGCCACGGACGAAGGCGTCGGCGACGGCGGAGGTTTCGGCTTCACCGCCAGGGGCTCGGTGTGCGGCCGGGGCCCCGACGGCTGCTGCGCGCGCGGGTTCGGCGGCGCCTCGGCCGCCGTCTTGGGCACGCGAATGTCGTAGAGGAATTCGCGCGGCTGGCTCGCCACCGGAGGAGGCGCCGGCGGCGGGCTACGCTCGGGAAAGCCGGGGCGATGGCCGGAGGGGCGCTGGAAGTCCGGGCGCGGACCGCCCGGCGACGGCGGATTCGAGTCGAGGTCCTTGCGGTCCTGGCCGGGAGGAAACACCACCGTGAGCCCGCCGTTCCCGCGCGGCCCCGGCGTCACGCCCGGCCGGCCGGGGTTGTGGCCCAGGCCCCATGAGTTGACGCCGTTTCCTTTCCCTGGGCTGTTGCCATTTCCCTTCCCGTCGCCTTGTCCCGGAGGCCCGCCCCACGGATGCGAAGGGGCGCCAGGCCGAGGTCCCGTTTGTCCCGGTGGCGCGCCATGCGGGGGCTGCGGCCGGCCGTGGTCGTTTCCAGGGAAGTGGGGCGTGCCGCCCGGTCGGCTGGGCGGATTCGACCACGACGGGCGGCCGCCAGCGGGAGGCCGCGTGACGACGCCGGGGGCCGGCTGCGGACGACCGTGTCCCTGCCAGACATATCCGCGCCGGCCGCGGTCGTAGCTGAACTGTTGCGGGTGGGGCGCGAAGTCGTGGGTGTGGCGCCCCGAAAGATGGCAGTGGCCGCCGTGGAACGGGTGCGGGTCCACGTACCAAATCTGCGTCACGCCAATATAGGTGTACCTGCCGCCGTCGTGGACGTAGTGCTGGGGCGGCGGCGCGTAGGGGTGCACGTGGTCGTGCTCGATGAAGCACCAGCCGTCACCGTGGTGGACTTCAACCGGGTGGTAGCCCGAGTAGCGGTACTCGACGACGGCACGGGTGCGCACGCCCGCGGTGTGAACGGTGCAGCCGCTGATCAACACGAGGAGCGCGGCGGAGAGCACGAGACGCATGGGGTGCCTTTCGAAAAGCTGGGAGCTGAAGGAACCCGACGCGGCGGCGGCGCGGTTATTCACCCGCTCCTTCAGAGCCAGGTGTCCAGAGCCAGGTGTCCAGAGCCAGGTGTCCAGAGCCAGGTGTCCAGAGCCAGGCGTCGCCACGTGTCGCTTTAGTCCACGCTGCTGTCCGGCGGCGCGTCGCCCGACATGCCGGAGCTCTCCAGGCACCGGATGAGGTGCTCGCGGTACTCGTCGACCGAGCGCAGGCCGGTGATCATCCACTTGTCGGCGATGACCACGGTGGGCGCGCCCTTGACGCCGCGGCTGTCGGCGTCGCGCAGCTCTTCGAGGATCAGCTTTCGCAGCTCGGCGGAGCCCAGCGCCGCGATGAAGCCGTGCAGCGGCAACCCCAGGCGCTCGGCGACCTCGTAGAGCACGTCGGACCGGTTGACGTTGACCCCTTGCTCCAGCCCGAGCTGCCGCAACGCGCGCAGCATCCGGCCGTGCTGCTCTTCCCCGTGCAGCCGCGCCACCTCGAGCGCGACGAGCGCGGGCATGCTCGACTTCGGCGGGTCGCTCCCGGTCCACAGGTCGGTGCGAATCGACTGTCCTTCCGGCTCGAGCGCGGCCTTCTTGTAGTCGCGCACCCAGGCGGCGATAGCCGATTCGCTCGGCACCGCGTCGGGAATGCGCAGCGGGTAAGGACGGGTTGACCAGCGAAACCGCTCGCCGAACTCCTCGCGCAGCTGGTTCAGGCGCTGATCCGCGACGTGCGAGAAGGCGCAGAGCACATCTTGGTACACCAAGACCTCGAGCGGAGCCGGGCGATGTTCCATGGATGGCCCGCCACTGTAGAGAAGCGCTCCGCTCCCCCACAATCTGTCACGTTCGTCAGGGCAGGCGAGAAGCCGCGCCCTCGTCAGCCCGCCGTGGTGCGCAGCTTCCCGCGCTCCGCCCGCGCCCGCGCGAGCGACGCCGCGTAGTCGACCATCTCCCCCGCGATGTCTGTCTTGGTCGCGCGCTCGAGCCCTTCGAAGCCGGGGCTGGAGTTCACCTCCATCACCTTCGGCCCGTCCTTCGACTCGAGCAGGTCGACGCCGGCGATGCCCAGGCCAATGAGCTGCGCCGCGCGCACCGCTGCGCGCTCGGCCTCGCGGCTCAAGCTGACCGGCTTTCCCTCGCCGCCGCGGTGCAGGTTGGAGCGGAACTCGCCCTTCTTCGCTTTGCGCCGCATCGCGCCCACCACCCGGTCGCCGACCACCAGCGCGCGCAGGTCGGTGCCCTTCGCTTCGGCGATGAACTCCTGGATGAAAATCTCCTGACCCAGGTCCCAGAACGTGTCGAGAATCGTCTGCACCTCTTGCATCGTCGAGGCGATCATCACCCCGACGCCTTGCGTGCCGCGCAGGAGCTTGATGATGGCCGGCAGCCCGCCGACCTCCTCGACCAGCTTGGACACGTTCGTCCGGTCGTGCGCCATCACCGTGCACGGCACGTCGAGCCCGCCGCGCGAGAGCAGCTGCAGGCAACGCAGCTTGTCGCGGCTCTTGGAGATGGGGTTCGACGGGTTCACCACCGGTATGCCCATCATCTCCAGGTGGTTCACCACCGCGAGCCCATAGCTGGTGATGCTCGCGCCGATGCGCGGAATGACGACGTCGATGCCCTTCACCTCGACGCCGCGGTAGGTGATGCGCGGCTCGGGCGGCGAGAGGATCAGGTTGCACTTCAAGGTGTCGAGCACGAGCGGCCGGTGGCCCCGCGCGCGCGTCGCTTCGACCAGCCGACGCGTGGAGTACAGGGACCGCTTGCGCGAGAGAATCGTCAGCCGCCAGCGCGGCCCCTTGAGCGCGATGGGCTCCTTCAGGGGACGCGCCGTCTTGCCGCCGCGCGTCTTGGCCTTTTTGTCCGACATGACCTCCCCAAGGTACCGCTGAAACGTCTGGCGCGCTTCCACGCAATACGAGCTATTGTTCTTCCAAGCCCTTTTGTTGGCGCGAATGTCGACCAAAGACCCTCAGCAAGACGAGATCATGACCAGTCCGGGCGAGCAGGCGTACATCGACCCGGCCGAAGACTCGTTCATCACCGCCACGCACACGCTGGTGGTGGAGAACCGCACGACGCTCAAGCTGCGCAAGTGCCGGCTGACGGTGAGCGCGGGGCCCGACACCGGCCGCGAAGTCGTCTCGGACAAGGAGCGCATCCGCATCGGCGCGCACTCGTCGAATGATCTGATCCTCGCCGAGGACCGCACCGCGAGCCGCCACCACTTCGAGATTCAATACACCGAGCGCGGCTACCTGCTGGTGGACCTGAACTCGACCAACGGCACGTTCCTGGACGGCCGGCGCGTCGAGCGCGCGTACTTGAACTCGGGCTCGCAGATCCGCGCGGGCAGCTCGACCATCACCTTCGCGCCGATCGACGAAGAGGTCACCGTCGAGCCGGACCGCGACGGACAGCTCGGCGGCATGGTCGGGCAGTCGGTGAAGATGAGGCAGATTTTCGGCCTCATTAAGAAAATCGCCCCGATGGACGTGTCGGTCATCATCCAGGGCGAGACCGGCACCGGCAAGGAGCTGGTCGCGAAGGCGATTCACGACAACTCGACGCGCAAGAAGGGCCCGTTCGTCGTCCTGGACTGCGGCGCCATTCCGCCCAACCTCATCGAGAGCGAGCTGTTCGGCCACGAGAAGGGCGCCTTCACCGGCGCGGTGGCGTCCCGGCCTGGCGCCTTCGAGCGGGCGGACGGCGGCACCATCTTCCTCGACGAGCTCGGGGAGCTGCGCATCGACCTGCAGCCGAAGCTGTTGCGCGTGCTCGAGAACCGGGAAGTGCGGCGCGTCGGCGGCAACGACGTCATCGGCGTCAACGTGCGCGTCATCGCCGCGACCAACCGCGACCTGGTCAAGGAAATCCAGGCGAACAACTTCCGCGAGGACCTCTACTTCCGCCTCTCGGTCATCAACATCCAGCTGCCGCCGCTGCGGCAACGGCGCGAGGACATCCCGCTCATCCTCCGCGCCGGCATGAGCGACCCCGAGACGATTCAAAAGCACGGGCCCAAGCGCTTCTCGGCCGCCGCGCTGCGGGTGCTCGCGGGCTACAACTGGCCCGGCAACGTGCGCGAGCTGATGAACGTGATGTCGCACGTGCTCACCTTCTCGGACGGCGAGGAGATCGACGTTCACCACCTGCCGCCGCGCGTGCAGGGGCAGCAGAAGGACTCGCCGCTCCCGTTCAACGAGCACCTGTCGTTCAAGGACGCGAAGGAGCAGCTGCTCGAGAACTTCGAGCGCGAGTACATTGGCCAGGTGCTCCGGCGCTGCGACGGCAACATCTCCCGCGCGGCGCGCGAGAGCGGGCTGCACCGCAAGTCGATTGAGCGGCTGGTGAAGAAGTACCAGCTCGACACGCGCGCGATGAAGCCGAAGTAGCGGCGCGAACTGTTCTGCGCCCGTCGAGAAGCGCAGGTAATTCTTTGGCCCAACCGCCTCGATGGCCTTTGATATGGCCATCTCTCGAGCTCATCCATGAACCCATTCGTCACCGGCGCGCTGATTCTCGCAGCACTCGTCTTCTTCGGCGTCACCATGTTCTGGCGGCTGCGGGTGCTCTTCTCGCTCAAGGCCGAGCCGGGCAACCGCCTGGACCACCCGGTCGACCGCGCCGAGGCGCTGGTGCTCTTCGGCTTCGGCCAGAAGCGCATGGTGGACCCCGAAGAGATCATCCCCGGCCTGATGCACGCCGCCATCTTCGGCGCGTTCATGGTGCTCGTGGTGCGCACCACGAGCCTGTTCGTGATGGGCTTCAGCGAGCCGGCGGTCGCGCTGCTCACCGACCTGTCGCACCCGTTCTGGCTCGAGCACGCGGGCTTCGGCCGCGTCTACCAGGGCTACCTGTTCGTCAAGGACATCGTCGCCCTGGGCGCGCTCTTGGGCGTCTCGTACTTCTGGTACCTGCGCTGGCGCGTGAAGCCCGACCGGATGACCGCCTCGTGGGAGGCGTACCTCATCCTGGGCTTCATCGGCATGCTGATGGTGACCGAGTTCTTCTTCGGCGCCTGGAAGCACCTGGCGGGCGGCCACGCGTTTGCGGGCTACGAGCCGGTGACCAGCGCGGTCGCGGCGATGCTCTCGGGGGCCTCACCGGACCTCGTCGCGTTCCTCGGCCAGGCGGGCTTCTGGATTCACCTGACCATCATCCTCACGTTCTTGAACTTCCTGCCGTACGGGAAGCACTTCCACGTCATCACCAGCCTGCCGAACGTGTACCTGCGGCGGCTCAGCCCGAGCGGCAAGCTCGGCACGCCGAACCTGGAGAAAGAAGAGTTCGGCGCCAAGACCATCAAGGATTTGACCTGGAAGCAGGGCCTGGACCTGTACACCTGCACCGAGTGCGGCCGCTGCCAGACGCACTGCCCCACGTACATCACCGGCAAGCCGCTGACGCACAAGGGCGTCAACCAGGACCTGAAAGAGTGGATGTGGCACCACCAGCAACTCATCTCCACCGGCAAGAACGAGAAGGGCGAGCCGGCCGAGCTGCCCAACATCATCGGTGAGATTCTCAAGCCGGAGACGGTGTGGGCCTGCACCTCGTGCGGCTGGTGCGAGACCGCGTGCCCGGTGTTCATCGAGAACATCCCGCGCCTCATCGACATGCGCCGCTACAAGGTGCAGGTCGAGGCGGACTTCCCGCCTGAGATTCAGCGCGTGTTCGAAGGCATCGAGCGGCAGGGCAACCCGTGGGGCCTGGCGCAAGACGCGCGGGACGAATGGGAAGGCGACCTGAAGGTCCCCAAGTGGACCGAGGGCGGCGCGTACGAGTACCTGTTCTTCGTCGGCTGCGCGGGCTCGTACGACGATCGGCAGAAGAAGGTCAGCCGCGCGATGATTCGCATCCTGAACCAAGCGGGCATCTCCTTCGCCACGCTGGGCAAGCAGGAGATGTGCAACGGCGAGGCGGCCCGCCGCATGGGCAACGAGTACCTGTACCAGACGATGGCGAAGAACAACGTCGAGACCTGGAACGGTCTCAACGTGAAGGCCGTCATCACCCAGTGCCCGCACTGCTTCAACACGCTGAAGAACGAGTACCCGGAGTTCGGCGGCGACTACCGCGTCCTGAGCCACGTGGAGCTGATCAACGAGCTGATCAACGACCGGCGCATAAAGCTGTCCCAGGTGATGAACGAGCGGCTCACCTACCACGACCCGTGCTACCTGGGCCGGCACAACCAGATTTACGACGCGCCTCGGCAGGCGCTCGCGGCGATCCCCGGGCTCGAGGTGGTGGAGATGCAGCGCAGCAAGCGCGAGTCGTTCTGCTGCGGCGCCGGCGGCGGACGCATGTGGATGGAAGAGCACATCGGCACGCGCATCAACCAGAACCGCGTGAACGAGGTAGCGCTCTCGCTCGCGCACGCGGCCGACCCGTCCATCGAGATGCCCGACGCGACCGACAAGAAGCGACCGGGCCTGGTCGGCCAGTACGCGGGCAAGGGTGAAGGGACGGTGGCGGTGGCTTGCCCGTTCTGCATGACGATGCTGCGCGACGGCGTGAACGAGACCGGCCGCGAAGAGACGCTCAAGGTGAAAGACGTGGCCGAGCTGGTCGCCGACGCGATGGAGGTACAGGCGAGCGGCGAGGTCACCCCAAGCGCGGTGGCGCACACCAAGCCGACGCCATGAGCGGCGTGTCGCGGGCCGGGAGTGTGGCCTTGGCGTTGGCTGTCTTTGCCGCGTGCACCGCCGCCGTCGAAGTGACCGACGGGGGTGAGCCCGCAGACGGTGGCAGCGGCGATGCCGGCGACGTCTCGGACGCAGGTTCGGACGGCGGCAAGGACGGCGGGGGCTCGGCAGGCGACGCCGGGAGCGACGGCGGCGTGCGACCGCACGGCAACATCACCGGCGACTGGGCGCTCGTGTGGCATGACGAGTTCGATGGCAGCGCGCTCGACCTCACGAAGTGGCGGCCGAACTGGTTCGGCGCGTCGAGCACGAGCATCACCGAGCCGGTCAACACCCTCGAGATCAACTGCTACGACCCAGCGCAGGTCTCGGTGAGCGGCGGCACGCTCCAGCTCACCGCCGTGGCGACCACCCAACCCAACTGCAAGAAGAAAGACGGCTCGCAAGCCCTCTACGCGTCGGGGCTCGTCATGTCGGACGGCCGCTACAACTTCACGCGCGGCTTCGTGGAGGCGCGCATCTGGCTCCCGCCCAGCGCGGCGGCGGCGCCGCAGAACTGGGCTGCGTTCTGGACCAACGGCGCCAGCTGGCCGACCGACGGAGAGATCGACGTCATGGAGACCTTGAGCGGCGGGCCGTCGGTCAAGTGGCATTACCACTACGACTCGAACACGGGTCCCGGCGTGACGTCGGCGCAGGTCGGCGCGCCGCAGTCCACGCTCGTGAGCGCTGGCGGCTGGCACGTCTTCGCCGCCCACTGGGAGACCAGCCGCATCACGTTCTATTACGACGGCGTCGACGTCGGCAGCGTCCAGTCGAGCCAGCTCGCCGGGGGCGCGCAGATCACCAGCTCGCCGCACTACTTCATCCTCAACTTCGGCCTCGACGGCACCTACACCGCGCACGTCCCCCTCACCATGGAGGTCGACTACGTGCGCCACTGGCAGCCACAACCCTAAGCCCGTCGGCCATTGGCGCCTCCTTCGCGCGTTGTGGCAAGAAGACGCACGGTGCGAAGCCTCTCTCGACAGCGCTGGATTCGCTTCGGCTGGCTCGGCCTCTCGGTCGGGCTGCATGCGCTCCTGCTCGTGGCGCTGCGCAATGGTCCCACGCCGCACCCGCCCGGGGTGAGCCCGTCCACGGCCATCGCGCTCGACGTCGACATCATCGAGCACGCGCCCGCGACGCCGACGGGCGCCGCGCCGGCACGCACTCGACAAAGGGCGAAGGCCACAGGCCCAGCGGCGAGTGCTTCGAGCGCCGCCGCCGACACGCCGGTCTCGGCGGCGACCGATGTCCCGCTGGCCCCTTCGACCGCGCGCGGCGGAACTTTGGTGCCCCGCTTCGAGAGCGTGCAGAAGCAGCTGGAGCGCGGCGTGCCCGAGCCAGCGCCCAGCCGCGGGCGGACCCTTCGCAACACCCCCGAAGAGGCGCCCGACCCGCGCGCCGTCGCGGAGTACACCGCGGAGCAGACCGAGCGGCGGCTCAACCGGGAGCTGGGCGCCGTGTTCGGCGAGCACCAAGCCGCGAGCGGGCTCGTGGAGCCTTACTTCCGGCGGCTGGAGGCGAACCTGCGGGAGACCTTCGGAACCGCCCAGGTCGAGGTGCGGCCTTCGACGACGCGCGAGCAGCTGGTCGATGCCGTGGAGTCCTTTCGCCTCCCCATGGAGAACTACGGAAAGACCGGCGCCCCGTCGCTCAGCGCCAAGACGCAGCACGAGCTCGCGCGCTCGGGCATCGGCCGGCAGCTCGACTCCGGCGGCGGCGTGTGGCGGGGCCGCACGGACGAAACCGCCGTTCAACAGCAACTCCAGCAGGGCATCGCCTCGGGCTTGGCGGTTCTGGAGTCCTTCCAGCGGCCACGCCTCAAGACGGTGCTCGAGCTCACCCAGGACACCGCGGGCGCGCTGGCCGACATCTCGGTGTTGGAGCGGTCGGGAGACGAGCGGTTCGACGCGTTCGTGCTTCGGCTCGCGCGGGAGGTGGTCCGCGGGCACCCCGGACGAGAGGCCGACGACGCCGGGCCGAGCGACGCGCACCGCTCCGTTTGGCCGTTCACGTTCGAGCCGCCAG
>CAZEDU010000132.1:0-13888 GCA_964511185.1 uncultured Myxococcaceae bacterium
CGGCACCACCGAGAACGGGCCCTTCACGACGGTCTCGAGCTCGCGCGCCACGTTCAGCGCGAACCCCGCGGTCGACGCCGTCCCGTACGCAATCACCGTTCGCGCGGAAGACAAGCTGGGGAACGTCGGCCTCGCCACGTTGAGGTTCAGCGTCGACGTGAAGCCACCGACGCTCAGCATCACGCCGGCCCACGGCACACGCGGCGTCAAGCCGGTCGCCCGCGTCGTCTTCTCCGAGCCAGTCACCGCGAAGGCCCAGTCCCCGATGACGGTGTCGCCGGGCGCGAGCTCGAGCGGCAGCTGGAGCTCGGCCAGCGAGTTCACCCTCCCCGGGCTGCCGTACGACACGTTCGTTCGCGCCGAGGTGCCCGCCGGCGCGGTGACCGACGCGCACGGGAACACCAACGCCCGAGGGGCTGCGGAGTTCTTCGTGGCGCCCGCGCCTCCACCCAACGGGTCGGTCGTCGCGAGCGACGTGGCTCGATTCGCCGCCAGCTACGATGAAGAAGGCGCGGTCGTCATCCAGACGCTCGGCCCCAACCCCGAGTGGATTCGGTTCCGCTCCGACACGGGTCAGCGGTTCGTGGTGTCCGCGACAGGGACCGCTTCGCCGCCGACGAGCGCGGAGGTCCTCGCCGCTCGGACCATCTACCCGGACGGCAGCTCGCGCCGGCAGTTCAGCCGCCTCCTGCGGTCTTCCTCGGGAAGCAGCGGCGCAATTCAGATCAACGACGGCGCCGCCGTCAGCCTCGGCGCTGTTCACGCCGTGCTCCCCACCGCGCCGGCCTGCGGAGAAACCGGGGCCAACCTCGGCGCCCACGGCGTCATCGAGAACATGGTCTACAAGCGCGCCGGCCGCCCCAACGTGTCACTCGACTTCAATCCCGAGCAGGTGCAGCTGCTCCCGACGGGTTGGCGGATGCTGGCGCGGCTCGACCTCCCCAGCCTCGACGATCGGCTCGCCGGCCAGGCCTTCGTCTGCCACTGCAGCACCGGCTGTCGCGTCACGCCGCAAAGGGACGACCCGAACCTGCGCGCCTTGGTGAGCAACCTGAGCCTGCCTGGCTCGCTGGGCACGGCCCATGCGGGCGACGTGTCTTTGCTCGTCTACGACGACGCGACGTACGGACGTTCGGAGCTGTGCGAGGTGTGGTGCGGGCAGAGCACCTGCTCGGCGCCGGTCTCCGGCGCGACCAAGCCGGGCCTGGAGATCGGCCCCCGCAACGAAGGGAAGAAGATGATCGGCGCCGCGCCGAACGGCGCCACGCTTCTGCTGTTCGAACGAGACGTCACGGGCTGCGCTGGCCAGTGGACACAGCTCGGAGCCATCAACACGTCGGGGGCCGTCAGCCAATACCAGCCGATCATGTTCGGCGCGTATCCCGGGATCCTCTATCTCGAAGGCTCCGACCTGAAGGTGTTCTACTCACCTTGAGGCGAGTCGCTCGGCGCGGCTTTGGCCTGAGGCTGGGACTTACTCGACAGACTGAACACACCCGAGTCAGCGATCTGGTGCATGCACGCCGCATTTCGTGCGCTAACACCCTGAAACAACTAGCCCGCTCCCTGGCTCCGCAATTGCTCTCTTGAGGCCGTATGGCCCGGCGAGCGCCCCTCCATTTCTACCCGTCTCTCGCTGCCTGCCTTCTTGCGAGCAGCTGTTTCGGGGTCGCCGAATCGAACACCGGCGGGCCCTCGACCCAGCCTGCGGCGCCATCGGCGAAGGAATTCGGGCCGCCCCAGTCGCCTGCGACGGGCAGCGCTGTCGAAATACCCGCGGTTGAGGCCTGCCAAGATTTTCGAGACCCGGGGCCGTCGCCGCTGCGCCGGCTGACGCGCCGCGAGTACCTCGCCACGGTCGGCGACCTGCTCAAGGTTCAGGTGCCGGCGAGCGTGCAAATTCCCGCCGACTCGACCACGCGCGGGTTCGACAACAACGCGAGCGTGCAAAGCGTCTCGGAAAGTCAGGCGGAGGCGTACCTTCTCGCCGCCGAGACTCTCTCGGAGCAAGTCAACCTGCGCACCCTCGTGCCCTGCAGCGGAACTTCACCCAACGACGCGTGCGCCAAACAGTTCATCGCCGACTTTGGTTTTCGCGCATACCGTCGCCCGCTCGAGCAGGCTGAGAAAGATCGGCTGTTCGCCATTTTTCAAGCGGGAGTGAGCCAAGGGCCTGGTTTCGATTCCGGCCTCAAGTTCGCCTTGCAGGCGCTGCTTCAAGCGCCCGCATTCCTCTACCGCGTCGAGCTCGACCCGCCGCGAAGCACCGACTTGGTACGCGTGGGGCCTTACTTCCTCGCCAGCCGGCTCTCGTACTTCTTCACGGGCTCGATGCCCGACGACGAGCTGTTCCGCGCGGCGCGCGATGGCGAGCTCGAGACGCCGGAAGGGTTTCGCGCGCAGGCCGAGCGGCTGATGAAGTCCTCTGGGGCGAAGACGCAGGTCGCCTCGTTCCATCGCCAGTGGCTGGGTCTTGGCGACCTCGATGCGTTGCAGAAGGTCGAACCCGGCTGGTCGACGCTCAAGACCTCTCTCCAGAAAGAGACCGAGCTGTTCGCCGAGGCCGCCTTCTGGAATGACCGGAATCTGCTCAAGCTGCACGACGCCGACTACACGTTCGTCAACGCCGAGCTCGCGGGCTTCTACCAATTGACGGCGCCGACGACGGCGGGCTTTTCGAAGGTCGCGCTCACCTCACAGCGGCGCGGGCTCGTCACCCATGGCGCGCTGCTCGCGAAGTCGGCGCACACCACCGCCACGTCACCGACCCACCGCGGCCTGCTCATCCGCCAGGTGTTTCTCTGCAAAGACTTGCCGCCGCCGCCGCCGGGCGTGGCCGCGACCGTTCCGGAAGTCAGCGCCACCGCCACCACCCGCGAGCGCTACGCGGCGCACCAGAGCGACCCGAGCTGCTCCGGCTGCCATGCGTTGATGGACCCGATTGGCCTGGGGCTCGAGCACTACGACCAGGTCGGGCGGTGGCGCTCGACCGAAGCGGGCAAGCCGGTCGACGCGAGCGGCGAGCTCATGGGCGCGGGCGCCAGCTCGGGCACGTTCGTCGGAGGCGTCGAGCTCGCGCAGAAGCTCGCGCAGAGCGAGGTCGCCAGCGAGTGTCTGACCCGTCAGTGGTTCCGCTTCGCCTTTGGGCGGCTCGAAACCGAGCGCGACGCTTGTACTCTCTCGCGTATCGGCCATCACCTGAAGGACAACAACCACGACCCGTTGGAGTTGCTCTTGGCCCTCTCCGAGAGCGAAGCCTTCCTCTACCGCGCCGGTGCTCCAGGAGCCGCGCCATGAAGCAACCCTTGAGTCGGCGCACGGTGCTGCGCGGAGCAGGTGGCATTGCAGTGAGCCTGCCCTTGCTTCATGCGATGGAAGCGCGGGGCCAAGCGGCGGAAGGGCCGCGCCGCTTCGGTACCTTCTTGGTGATGGCGTCGCCGGTGTCGTCCAAGTGGTGGCCGACCGGAACCGAGACGAACTTCACCCTGCAGCCGACCACCGCCTCGCTCCAGCCGGTGAAGAACAAGCTCTTGTTCTTGAAAGGCGTCAACTACAAGGTCGCCGACTTCGAGCTGGGTTACAGCGACGACCATCACAAGGTTCTCGCCGGAATGCTCACGGGCGCCAAGCAACTCCGCGGGCAGTTCTATTTGAACGCCGGCTGGGCAGGTGGCATCTCGATTGATCAACACCTGGCGAACAAGATCGGCAAAGACCCGTACCGCTCGCTCGTCGTCGCGCCGGGGCTGACTCGGCGTGACGACTGCACGCGCACGTCCTATCGCGCGGCGTCAGACCCCGTCGACCCGTACAACAACCCCGCGCAGCTGTGGGACGTGCTGTTCAAGGACCTGAACACCACCGACACCACGTACCAGCAAACGCTCGAGGCGACCCGGCTGCGACGCGCCTCGATTCTCGACGGCGTGCGCGCCGAGTACTCCGCGCTCAATGCCCGCGTGGGGACCGAAGACCAGCAGAAGCTCGAGGCGCATCTGGAGTCGGTGCGAACCCTCGAGAAGCGCTTGACGACCGCGGTTCCTCCGACCAGCGGCACGTCCTGTACGAAGCCGGCGCGGCCGACGAGCTTCTCGAGCTACCCCGACAGCAGCTACCCCACCTTGGTGAAGCTGCACCTCGACTTGATTGTGCAGGCGTTGGTCTGTGACTTGACCCGCGTCTTCTCGTTTCAGACTTCCTACGGCGTCAGCCAGATGATGTTTCCGTGGCTCAACATCGGGCTCAAACAGCACGATGAGATCAACCACGTCAGCTCCAACTTCAACCTGCTCGACACGACCTCGCGCTGGTACACGGAGCAGTTCGCGTACTTGTGCACCGAGCTCGACAAACACGTCGAAGGCAACCGCACCGTGCTCGACAACTGTCTGCTTTGGCAGACGTACGAGCACGAGAACGCGCTGACCCACAATCACAACAACATCCCGATGATTCTCGCTGGCTCCGCCGGTGGGCGGCTGCGCACCGGCCGCGTGGTTCAGTACAGCGGGCAGTCACACAACAACCTGTTCGTCTCGATTCTCAACGCGATGGGTGTGCCCGACACCACCTTCGGCGAGCCGAGCATCTGCACTGGCCCGCTGCCGAACCTCACCTAAGTCTCGAGAGCGTGAACGCGCGGCGGTCGCCAGGTCACCGCTGCCAGCGCACGAAGAGCACCCCGCCGCCTGAGGTGGGGCTCCACGCCATCGTCACCGACTGATGCTGCTTGGGCTGCAACAGCTGCAGCGCCGTGGCGCCGGCGATCGCCGTGGCGCCCACCGCGACGCCCGTGTACGCGAAGGCCTGAAACTCCTTCGCGCGGCTGCGCGCCGCGCTCGCCGCCGCCTTGCCTGCTTCGTCGTCACCCGACAGCGCGCCGTTCTCGTAGGCGCGGTTGAACTCCGCCTGGGCGTTCAACGCGAAGACCTGCAGCACCGCGGCCGTCCCGAGCGCGGCGACCCCAAAGCCGCCGAGCCCGACCGCCGCCTTCGACCAGGGGCGCGTGCCCTCGGCGGCCTGGGTCGCGTGCGCCGACGCGCTGATCCGCAGCGGCTCGGCGCTCATCGGAGTGGCCACCACCCGCTCGCTGCCCTTCCCCGTCGCCACGAAGGCCGCGAGCTCCTCGAGCCCGCCATCTCCCCACTCGCTGAGCGCGAGCCCGCCTTCACGCACTTTCTGGCCCGAGGTCACGCTGAGCAACGTCGCCTGCAGCCACCGCTTGTCGTGTTCCCTTCGCTGCTGCCGGAGCACCACCACCTGCTCCGCGCCGACCAGGGTCGCCAGCTTGGCGGCGTCTCGCAGCCCGTCGTCACCTTCGGAGAGCAGGCACGGCACACGGCCGCGGCGGATGCGCGCCTCGAAGCTCAGGTCGATGGACAAGGTGGCCTTGGCGCCCAAGTCGACGCGGTGGGGCAGCGACACCTCTCCGCCTCGGCGCAGCTCGACGCTCCACGTGCCGCGCGGGTGCGCGCCGGAATAAGGCGTCGCGCCCACGCGCACGCCCGACACGAAGACCTCGGCGCCGGCCGTCTTCGAAGTGACGATCAGCGTCCCGCGCGGGGCACGCTCCAGCTCCCGGCGCAGCTTCTCGAAGCGCGCGCGCACACTGGGCGCGAAGAAATCCGGATCGAGCCGCGTGGTCGGCGCCAGGCGCAGCACCTGCTCCAGCATCTGGTCAGAGGCCTCGAACCGCCGCTGCTCCCGGTAGACCTGCGCGAGCAGCAACTGCGTCTGAACCAACAGGCGCACGCGCTCGTCGGACGCAGGCAGGCGCTGCAGCTCGGCGAGCGCCTCCTCGGCCTGCCGCTCGGACTTGGCGTATTGCGCCTCGTAGAACTGCATCTGCGCGGCGTCGACCTGGCGCTGGAGCTCGGCCTCGGTCTTGGCCGCCGGCACGCCGAGCCGCTGATGGACGGCCTGAGCGTCGACGACGCGCCCGCGCGCGGGCTGCTGCAGCGCCTTCTCGAAGCCCGCGAGGTCG
Organism: uncultured Myxococcaceae bacterium; assembly: GCA_964511185.1. GTDB lineage: Bacteria > Myxococcota > Myxococcia > Myxococcales > Myxococcaceae > CAZEDU01. Next base: position 5,984 of record CAZEDU010000132.1, read on the forward strand.
GCCTCCATCGACGCGTCCGAGCAGCTCCCGGACCCGGTGACCATCAGGCGCCCCGACTCTGCCCAGGCGGGCGAAACCGCCAACGAGAGAACGACCATGGGGGCGAGGGCACGGCGCATACGGCCGCTCCCATTACCCGATCTGGCTTGGGTTTGCGTAGCCTGCCCCCATGAATCCTTTCGAGGCCATGCTCGAGCAGACCCGGCCTTTGAGCCGTCTGGGCGACGTGCGTTTCGAGTACGACGGCGCGGTGTGGGTCGGCCAGGCGACGCGCCCGAGCCGCGGCTGGGGCCCTGTGGCGGCGCTCGGGGTGGCCCTGATCACCGCCATCGGCGCGATCGCGGTGTTGGGCTTCGCGCCGCCCTCCCAATCGCATTGGTCGGCGTGGCTCGCAGGCGCGGCGGCGATCGCGTTCGTGGCGGCCGGCGTGCTCGAGCAGCGCGAGCGCCGGCAGCGCCGCTTCGTCTTGATCTTCCCGAGCGAGACGCTGCGGCTCGACTTCTCGACCCCGCTCGCCGGGCGCCCCCGCAGCCTCCACGTCCCCTTCGACCAGGTGCTCGATGTCCAGCCCTTCGAGCAGGGCGACGGGCGCGGCGGTCTGTACGTGGAGTTTCAAGACAGCGGCGGACAGCGTTACCGCGAGGTGCTGGTCGCGCACATTTCCGCCGAGCAGGAGGACGCGCGGGAACGGCTGCGGCGATTCCTCTCCAACGCGTTCGGGCTGCGCGGCCCTCAGGCGAAGAGCGACGGGGCCTGGGAGATCGACCGGTTCACGTCGTCTGGAGAGCGGTAGCTTCGATCCGGCAATGACGCGAGCGCCGTCACCACCATGGCGGGCGCCAGGTTCTCGCGCGCCACGAGGACGAGTGCGCCCCGCTCTAGCGGGTACACCGCGCCGGCCAGCGCGGCGCGGACGAGCTCTTCCAACGGTCGAACGGCTTGCGCCATACCCGAGAAGCTAAGGATAGAATGGGCAGGTGCGCTGGCCGGTTTTTCTCATTTGCATGGTGCTCGCCAGTTGCGCTGCCCAGCGGCCGCTCCCCCCTGGCGACGAGCTCGAGTATCCAGAAGGGCAAGATCCCGACACGCGCCGCTTCGAGCAGCCCGCGGCGAGCGACGACGAGCTGGCCAAGGCCTTCGACGCGCCCCAACCCAGCGCCGCCTCCTCACCCGAGCCGTTCTCGGAAGAGGCGGTACCCCCGCCGCCTTCGCCGCCGCTCGCCGCGCCGCCCCCTTCGCCCAGCGCGACGGAGCAGGCCAAGATGGACGCCAAGCGGCAGTTCGACGGCGCGCTGCCGCAGGCCAAGCGCTGTGTCGACACTTCAAACGCCGCTGGATGCGACGAGCCGCTCCGACAGCTGGAGGCGCTCGCCGATCTGCTCACGCCCCGCGAGCGGCAGCTGACCCAAGCGCTCCACTGCCGAGACCGGCTCGCGCGGAAGGACCTGGCCGAGGCGCGTCGAGCGGCCGAGCGCTGGATCCTCGAATGCGGCCCAGACCGCCCAGACGCGTGCCGCGCGAAGGCGTTCGGCGCGCTCAGCCGCGTCGCCAAGGACAAGGGCGCCGCGGCGCAGGCCGCGCGCGAGCGGCTCGAGAAGTGGCGGTCGGCCGACGACTGCGTCTTCAAGGCGGAGGCCGCGGGGCGGGCCAAGCAGCCAATGCCGTCGTGCCTCGAGGGCGCGGCCGCGCACTACCGACGGTTCGGCGACCGGCTGATGCTGGCCCGAATCCACCTCGCGCGCGGCTCGGCGCTCTCGAAGGACGAGGCGAAGGCCGCCGAGGCCGCCGGTCACTTCAAGCGCGCCGAGAGCGCCTGCACCGCGCCGCAGTGCGCGCAGGTGCGCCGCCGCGCGCTCAAGCAGCTCGCCTACCTCCACTGGAGGTCGGGCGATCTCGAGGTCGCGGCGCGCGCGTTCTTCGCGGAGCTCGGCCTGGCCACCGAAGACCTGCCGTCCGATCGGCAGCGCTACGCGCGCACCGACGAGCTCGAGAAGATCTGCGCGCAGTACGACAAGAAGCACACGGCGGGCGCCTGCCGCCGGCTCGAGAAGAGCACGCTCGGGCGATACACGTTCCTCGACTTCTCCAAGCGACGCGGGCGCGGGTTGTCGCCCGAGTCGGTGCGAAGGGTGAACGAGCACTACCGCGTGCTGCTCGAAGAGTGCCTGTCCGCGCAGGCCGAGCGTATGCGGCCGCCGTCGTTCGAGACCTTCGCGATTCAATGGACGGTCGGCAACGACGGCCGCGTGCGCTCCGCCAAGATCGACAGGAAAGAGCACGACGCCGGAGAGCTCGGGCGGTGCGTGCGCGAGCAGTTCGCCCACTGGCGCTACCCTCAGTACACCGGCGAGGGACAGCACGTGGAGCAGTCCTTCACGGTCAGCGCACGCGAGCGCCGCTCCGCCAGCGCCTCGCCTCGCTGATCGGGCGGCCGAGCCCAACCGCGCGGTTCGTGCGCATCTTGTGGGCAGGAGACAACGATGCCCGACCCCACCCCGTCGCCCCCCAGACAAGCCCCGGACGATCAGAGCAGCGCGACCCCGCCCAACTGGCCCGGCATCCCCGGCCGCTCGGCGGAGCACGAGCGTTCGCCCGACTCACCCGACCGCCGAGACAAGGACGCAGACGTCACCGAGCAGCAGCGCGAGCTCGAGCGCCAGCAGCGCTGAAGCTTGGGGACTGTCCCCAACGGGGCTGTCCCTGGATTGTCCAAGCGTCATTCCGCAGAAGACTCTCGAGTCGACCTCGAGCCTCGTCACGACCGGGGACAGTCCCCCTTTAGCTGCGGTTGTTCTCGGCGAACGCCTTGAGCTGCCCGCTGAGCTCGAACAGCTTGATCCAGGTCGCGAGCGACGCCGTCGACCGCGCGCCGGTGCTCTCCAGCCAAGCGTCCAGCGCGCGCGACACGACCGCGGCCTCCGCCCGCTGGAGCGGCGCCTCCGGGCGAAGCTCTCCACGCCCGATGAGCCGAAGCCCCTTCGCCGTCGCCTGGGCCAGGACTTCGACGCGCTTGTGTTGATGATCCCGACCGATGATCACATACCCGTCCTCGGTCAGGTCGATGCGGCCCGCCGAGAGATCGAACGAGAAGGGGCGGCCGGCGACGGGGGGCCGAAGCGGAGCCCTCAACACCGGATACGCGGCAGGTGAAGTCTTCATCGGCACGGTGCGAGGCCCCTCGAAGCAATCCCCTTCAGCGCGCGCTCGTATACCGGCGCTCGCGTGGATCACGAAATGAATTTCTTTCGACGCGGCGCGGCGAACGGCTGGCTAGAAGAGCAACCGCATCGGGTGCTCGAGCAGCGCCTTGAGCTCTTTGAGGTACTGCGCGCCCAACGCACCGTCGATGACGCGGTGATCACCCGACAAGGTGATCGACATCATCTGCCGAACCACCAGCTGACCGTTGCGCGCCACCGGCTTTTCGGTCACGGCGCCGACCGCGAGGATCGCCGACTGCGGCGGGTTGATCACCGCGACGAACGAGTCGATGCCGAACATCCCCAGGTTCGAGACGGTGATCGATCCGCCGGTGTACTCGGCCGGCTTGAGCGCCTTGCGCCGCGCCCGCTCGGCCAGGTCTCGCGACTCGGCGGAGATCTGCGCCAGGCCCTTCTGATCCGCGTCGCGGACGACCGGCGTGATGAGCCCGTCCTCGATCGCCACCGCGATGCCGACGTCGACGTTGTGGTGCTGCAGCACGTGGTCGCCGCCGAACGAGACGTTCATCTTCGGCATGCGGCGCATCGCGATCGCCGTCGCCTTGAGGATGATGTCGTTGACCGAGACCTTCGACTCGAGCGCCTTGGCCTCTTCGCGGATCTTCATCGCCGCGTCCATCTCGACTTCCACCGTCAAGTAGAAGTGCGGCACGCCGGGCTTCACCTCGGTCATGCGCTGGCCGATGACCTTGCGCATCTGGCTCATCGGCACCCGGTCCGGCTCGCGCCGCTCGAACGGCTGCAGCACCGGGGGCGCGGCGAGCTTCCGCGCCGCCCCGCCCGCGGTGAGCGCCTGCTCGACGTCCCGCTTGATGATGCGGCCCTGCGGCCCCGAGCCGTGCATCGCGGCGAGATCGAGGCCCTGCTCGCGCGCCATGCGCTTGGCCAGAGGCGACGCGCGCAGCCGCTGATCCGCCGATTCTTCAGCCGGGCGGAGCGGCGGCACGACCTGCAACGGACGAGGCGCCGACGGCGCGGGGCGCGGCGGCTCCGGGGCCTTCTGGGGCGCGGCGGCCGGCTTCTGCGTGGCCGCGGGCGGCGCGGCAGGCTTGGGGGCCGCGGCCTCGACGTCGATCTTCTCGCCCTTCTCGCCGATGAACGCGATCGGCGCACCGACCGCCGCCATCTCGCCTTCCTTCACCAGGACCTTGAGCAGCGTGCCGTCGTCGTACGCCTCGATCTCCAGGTTCGACTTGTCGGTCTCGCACTCGGCGATCGCCTCACCGGACGAAACCTTGTCGCCTTCCTTCTTGAGCCATTTGGTGATCTTCCCCTCCTTCATCGTCGGGGAGAGCGCCGGCATCTGAATGGGCGTGGCCATGAGTCCTCTTACCGGTAGAGCACCTGTTTGACGGCGGCGATGATCTTCGGCGCGTCGGGTTGCGTCGCGTTCTCCAGGTTCGCCGCGTACGACATGTTGACGTCGAGCCCGGTGACGCGGGTGACCGGCGCGTCGAGCTCGTCGAACGCCTTCGATTGAATCAGGTCGACCACCTGCGCGCCGACGCCCGAGTGCGGCCAGCCTTCCTCGACGATGACGACGCGGTTGGTCTTGCGCACCGTCGCGAGGATCGCCTCCTCATCGAGCGGCCGCAGCGTGCGCAGGTCGAGGATCTCGGCCCGAATGCCCTCGGCCTCGAGCTGCTTCGCCGCCTCCTCGCAGAAGTAGTACATGCGCGACCAGGTGATGATCGACACGTCGGAGCCTTCGCGCTTCACGTCCGCCTTGCCGAGGGGGACGACGTGCTCGCCCTCCGGCACCTCGCCCTTGAGCGCGTAGAGGCGCTCGCCCTCGAACATGATGACCGGGTTGTCGTCGCGGATGGCCGCCTTGAGCAGCCCCTTCGCGTCGGCCGGCGTCGCGGGCGCGATCACCTTCAAGCCGGGGAAGTGCGTGTAGTTCGACTCGAGCGCCTGCGAGTGCTGCGACGAGAGCCGCCCGCCCGCGCCGCCCGGGCCGCGGAACACGATGGGGCAGCGCAGCTGGCCGCCCGACATGTGGCGCAGCTTCGCCGCGTTGTTGACGATCTGATCCATCGCCAGAATCGCGAAGTTCCAGGTCATCATCTCGATGACGGGCCTCAAGCCCACCATCGCCGCGCCGACGCCCAAACCCGCGAAGCCGAGCTCGGAGATCGGCGTGTCCACGATGCGCGCGCTGCCGTACTTGTCGAGCAAGCCCTGCGACACCTTGAAGGCGCCCTGGTACTTGCCGACCTCTTCCCCCATCAAGAACACGTTGGCGTCGCGCGCCATCTCCTCGTCGAGGGCCTGGTTGAGCGCCTCGCGGTACATGAGCTCTGCCATCGCTTAGACCGCCTTCTTCTCGGCCTTGAGGGCCTTGTCTTTCTTGTTGCCTTCTTCCATGCGCGACGCGGCCTGCGCCTTCTCGTCGCCGCTGCTCGGCTGCTTCGGCTCGAGCTCCCAGGTGACCTGGAGCGTCTGCCCCGACGGGTAGCTCGGCCACTGGACCGGGACGCCGAGCACGCGGGTGCGCGGCTTCACGTCCTCTTCGCCCTCTTCGACAATGGTGTCTCGCCACAGCTCGTCGAGCGACGGCTCGGGCGACTCGTCGGCGAACTTCACCGCGGCGTCGACGATCTGCTTCACCTCGGCGTCGATCGCCTCGAGCTCCGACTCCGCGATGTACTTCTTGGCGAGCAAGAGCTCCTTGATCTTCGGGATCGGATCGTTCTTTCGCTCTTCCTCGACCTCGGTCTTCTGACGGTACGTCGCGGGGTCGGCCATCGAGTGGCCGCGGAAGCGGTACGTGTTCGCCTCGAGCAGCACCGGCCCCTTCCCCTCGCGGCAGTAGGCGGCGCAGTCCGAGACCATCTCGAAGACCTTCACCGCGTCCATGCCGTCGACCTTCTCGCCGCGCATCGCGTAGGCCGACGCGCGCTTGTAGATCTCCGGCACCGCGGCGGTGCGCGAGATGGCCGTGCCCATGCCGTAGCGGTTGTTCTCGCAGATGTAGATGACCGGCAGCTTCCACTTCGAGGCCATGTTCAGGCTCTCGTGGAACGAGCCCTGGTTCGCCGCCGCCTCACCGAAGAAGCACAACGTGACGCGGTCCTCGTTGCGGTAGCGCGACGCGTACGCCATGCCGGTGGCGAGCGGGATCTGACCGCCGACGATGCCGTAGCCGCCGTAGAAGTGGTGCTCGATGTCGAAGATGTGCATCGAGCCGCCCTTGCCCTTGCTGTACCCGCCAGTGCGGCCGAACAGCTCGGCCATCACCATGCCCGGGTCCGAGCCACGCGCGAGCGCGTGGCCGTGCTCGCGGTAGGCGGCGAGCATGTAGTCGTCGGGGCGAATGGCTTCGTTGGCGCCGACCGCGACCGCCTCCTGCCCAATGTACAGGTGGCAAAAGCCCGCGATCTTCCCGAGCCCGTACTGCTGCCCGGCACGCTCCTCGAACCTCCGGAGCAGCACCATCTTCCGGTACATCGTCTTCAGGTTTTCTTTGGTCGGACTGCTCGCCACGGTGTTGGCCTCCAAAAACGCGGGCGCCCTCATAGCAGAAAAACGGGGACAGCCCCCAGGGGGGACAGTCCCCATTGGGTCGTGTTGGGTCCTTAGATGATGGATCCCACGTCGAAGTGGGGCACCGTCACGATCTCTTCCAACAGATCCACCGGGCGGCCCGAGTGGTCAGTCGCCAGATGAACGACCGCCGCCTTGGGGAACTTCCGCTGGTAGTCGTTGACGTGCGTCGGCTCGTTGTCGAACGCCGCGACCAACATGCCGAGCCGGCCCAGGTACTCGTGGGTCTCCCGCTTGAACTCGTCGTCGCCCATCTCGAAGGTCGGCTTCATCAAGAGGGACACGTTGCCGCCCGGGAGCGCCAGGCCGCACTTGGCCATCGCCGAGACGGTGCCCTCGCGCATGCCCTCGTGCCGGCCCGTCACGTAGGCGAGCAAGGCCCCCGTCGCCCGCGCGTCTCGAATGAACTTCGGAGCGCCGGAGATCGCCACGTCGTCGATGCAGTACTCGCTGGTGAAGAAGCGCTCTTGCCAGAACACGCGCGCGTCGGCGTAGAGCGCCTCGATCTGCTCGGCGTGCAGGCCGCAGCGGGCCATCGCCCCCTTCATGTCCCAGCCGCTCGACCAGTCCTCCGGCTTGCACTGCGTGAGCGCGTCGATCCGCTTCGCCTGGCCGTACTCCCGCAGGATTCGCGCCTGCCGGGGCCGGTTGTCGAAGAGCGTGGAGTCCAGGTCGAAGGCGAGCACACCCTTGGGGCCGATCGAGCGCGCGCGCGACAGGATGCTCCTCAGGATGGCGGGCCAATCCGGCCGAATTCGGTTGCGAAAATCGTTCATGAACGAGCGAAAGGAGGCGGTCCGCTATCGCACTTTTTCGGCCGCTTCGTCTAGGCCACAGGTCGCATTTCGACGGCGGGCATCTTCACTTCGGGGTCGATGCGAATCATCCGCTTGATTCCGTTTCGGTCAAGCACCAAACGGACGAGCTGAATGCTGCTGGTTTTCACGTCAGCGTCGTCGACCATGAACCGGAAGGCCAGGTCGATCTGATAGCTCTTGGCGGCCTTCACGCGCCCCACGGTGAAGTCCTCGAGATCCACATACTCCAGTGAATACTCCGGGTCGTCCATGTCGCGCAGGAGCCGGTCGACGTTGAGGCGGATGATGTCGGTGACGCCGGACACCAGGCCGCCGCCCAT
>CAZEDU010000133.1:0-2831 GCA_964511185.1 uncultured Myxococcaceae bacterium
CGCCGTCGAGGTCGTCCGAGACGAGCGAGGCAAAGACACGCGCAAGCTGACGACCTACCCCAAGGACTTCTTGGTGGAGGCCACCCACTTCCGAACCAAGCTCGACGGAATCAAGTACTTCGATGCCTCCGGGAAGCAGGACCTGCTGCCGGCCGACTTCTTCCATTCAGAGGACGAGTGGTTCTTCACCAAGACCCTCGTGGGTCGGCCGATCAACTCGCGAGCCATCCTGGGCTCGCAAGAGCAGGCGCTGAAGATCAAGTTCGCGCGCACCAACAACAGCGTGATCGGCGTCGACCTGAACATCGCGCCCGAGCAGCTGGTGCTGGACCCGACCAAGACGCTCACCGTCCTCGAGTTTCCGGTGGAGTGGGTCGCCTACCTGAAGGAGCTCAAGCTCGGCGACAAGGAGCCGACGGCGCGCTTCTGGCGCGACCGCAGCTACGCGCTGGTCGACTTCAACAACGCGGACCGGCTCGACCAGGCGTTCACGCTCGACAACAAGCTCGAGAAGCTCGAGATCGGAACGGACTACCTCTCGTTCAACATCTACGAGTCGTCGACCGGCAACACCTACAAGTACTCGCTCGCGAAGGACAACCGTAGGCTCCCAGGGCAGGTACTGCACGCCGAGGACGCGAGCCTCTTCCACATCTTCACGGAGCGGAAGAAGGTCATCAACGGCACGCTGTTCACGCAGACGCCGGACATCGACAAGATCATCTTCGCGAACCGCTTCTACCCTGACCCGCAGACGAACGAGATCATCTACCACCTGAGCGACAACAGCCCGGACGTGCCCGAGTTCGAGGAGGCCGTGCGCGCGGCGGTTCAGGCGTGGGACACCGCGTTCCAGGAAGCGGGCGTCGGGGTGCGCGTCCGGTTCAGCGACCAGCGCGTGGAGCTCGGCGACGTCCGCTACAACCAGATCGTCCTCTACGGCTATGAGATCGACTCGACGATGGACAGCGGCGGCCTGCTGCTCGGCTTCGGTCCGTCGCTCCAGGACACGCGCTCGGGACAGACCTTCTCGGCGGCGACCCACATTTATCTGCGCGCGTACCGCGAGGGCCTGATCAGCAGCATCCGCAGCTTCGTGCGGGCCGAGCTCAGCCTGTACGCGGATAAGAAGATCTCGAGCGTGCCTTCCTTCGCGTACGCCGACTCGCTCGAGTCTCTGACGCCGCCCGTCCAGGGCAGCGGCGGCAACACCGCCATGACCCACCTGATGAACTTCCTCTACGACCCCAACCTGTTCGCCAATCCGCTCCAGCGCGACAACTTCGTCGAGGCCGTCATGCCTTACGAAGAGGCGAAGCTGCACTGGCAGGCGGTGGGCGCGGCGGCCGAGAAGAAGCCCGCCAAGCTCGACGGTGAGTGCGGACACGCGGCCGTCGCGGCGCGGAGCACGTCCTGGAAGAAGATCCGCGAGACCTGCATGGTCGGCGCGAACCCGTTCAACAAGTACATGGTCGACCTGAAGGCGGCGCACCAAGCCAACCCGGCCATCTACAACCTCTCGAACGAGGAAGAGGCCGTCCTCGCGTGCGCTCAGCCGCTGATGAAGGACCTGCTCATCTCCACGCTGATCCACGAGGTCGGACACAACCTGGGGCTGGGTCACAACTTCGCGGCGTCGAGCGACGGGACCAACTTCGCCAAGAAGGCCGACGGCACGATGGCCTACCCGTCGTCGTCGGTGATGGACTACCCCGACCGCGACTACGACGTGTTCTCGAAGGCGGGCCCGTACGACGTGGCCGCCATCCGCTACCTCTACGGTCGGAGGATCGAGCTGCAGAACGCCGAGCTGATGCCGGTGCCCGACGGCGTCAGCGCCGTGCAGGCCGCCAAGAAGAAGGGCATCGATCTCAAGCGCTACCGGATGTGCACCGACTACGAGGCGATGTCCAACAACCTCCCGGACTTCGACCCGCTCTGCTCGCGGTGGGACGTGGGCACCAACCCCAGGGAGTACGTGCTGTGGACCATCCGTAAGATCCACGCGGACATCATCGAGAACGGCTACCGCTACAACAACGTCCGGTTCGGCGGCGCGCGCGCCGGCCTCAACTACTTCCTCAACTTCAAGCAGATCCACGACTACTTCCGCTACCTGGTCTCGAAGCAGACCGGCTTGTACTTCGACAAGATGTCGAACGTGAACGAGCAGGCGCTGCTCCAGGCGATCTCGCAGACCTCCAACCCGGAGCTGACGCTTCGCTACTACGAGGGCGTGAAGGAGATCTTCGCGTTCACCCGTGAGCTGCTGAACATGTCCAGCCGCATCTGCGTTGCCGAGATGGGCCAGAACCAGGTGGCGGGGCTCGTCGAGTTCAAGGACCTGCGCAACCGGATCTTCGAGAAGCACCAGAAGACGGTTCAGAACTGCGCCGAGGCGCAGGCGCTCGGCATGCCGATTCTCGCGACCCTGGGCCACCCCTGGGCGACGCAGCCCAACGTGACGCTCATCGACCGGGGCGCCGAGCTCGCCGGCTTCGAGATTGACCTGGACCCCGCAGCTTCGGCGAACGCGGCGAAGCGGACCTCGCACAACGGCGGTTACTGGGACCTGCGCTACTCGTCCGGCGTGGCCGCGCTCAAGTCGGCGGCGTTGCTGACGCTCGTCTCGCGCGGCGAAGACTGGAAGAACGCCAGCGGTCAGCGCGTTCCGGTGCTGCGCACCACCGAAGCCGCCGGGGTGCGCGGGGTGAGCATGCTCGACTTCCCCTGGTTCGCCGACGCGCTCTTCAGCGACGCCGTCAACCGGATCGTGCTGGGGCTCGACAAGAAGTACATCGAGCCGAGGTTGACCGGCACGGTGCCCTTCT
>CAZEDU010000133.1:2841-11269 GCA_964511185.1 uncultured Myxococcaceae bacterium
ACCGGGAGTACGAGGACTTCAACAATGTGCTGCTGCGCAGCCTGATGAACGGGGCGTTCGATCAGCGCTCGCCCTCGTACCCATACGCGCTGTCGATGCGTCCGAACAAGGAGCCGAGCCAGACGACCTTCACGAACCGCTACGGCACGTCCGAAGAGCCGATCTGGTACGTCCCGAACACGCGGTTCGAGGTGCTCTACTCCACCTCGAGCACCCACGTCGGCAAGCTCCTGCGCGTGCTGAGCGAGGCCAATCAGGTCGTCGGCATCTACACGGCGGGGCAGAACCTGGCCTCCGGCACCGCGCCGGCGCTCATTCAGGCGCGCCTGGATGCGGTCAGCCCCACCGCGACGCTCGAGGATCGCCTGTTCCAGGCGTCGCTCGCCTACTTCGCTCAGCAGAAGCTGACGCTGCAGCCGGCGCAGAAGGGCCTGCTGCGAACCGCGCTCAAGACGGCGATCGCCAGCGCCACGCCCGAAAACCTGGCGCCGACCGGTCAGGCCGCGTTCCTGGCGGCGCAGCTCGATCCGTTCGTGAAGAACACGCTGACCAACCCCATGGTCATGGACCTGGCGATCTACGACGTCGAGAACTACTCGGCGCTGGTCACCACGCTCAACCTGTACCTGGCTTCGTTCTAAGCCGGTCGACCGCCTCACCACCGCCGAAGGCCGCGAGGTCTTCGGCGGTGCGGCATCAGCTCAGGGCGCCGGGCAGCGGCCCGCTCCCACTGTCGAGCGAGCCGTACTTCTGGACCGAGGTCAGCCCCATCGCGTGGCACGCGGTCACCAGGAGCCGGTGATTCGTGGTGTTGGTGACCTTGACGTAGCGGCCGCCGCGCAGCCCGGACTGGGCGCCGCCGGCCAGGATGAACGGCACGTTGTTGGCGTCGTGGCTTCGACCCACGCCGATCTCCGAGCCCCAGATCACGATCGTGTTGTCGAGCACCGAGCCGCCTGCCGCGTCCGGCGTGGCGGCGAGGCGATCGAGCAAGTGGGCGAAGCGCTGCGCGTACCAGGTGTACACCTTCGCCAGCGTGTTCGGCGCGGCGGCCGAGTTGTCGTGGCTCCACTCGTGGTGGCCGAGCGTGTCGAGCCCGACCCATGGGTAGAGCGAGGCGTCGTTGTCCGCGATGCGCACCTGCATGCTGACGATGCGCGTGAGACCGCAGCCGAGCGCGGCCGCGGCGAGCTCGAGCTGCCGGTCGATGGCGGTCTCGGCGTTGACCCCGGTCGGCGCCGCGGGCTTGGCGCAGGCCGGCGCTTCCGCCTGGAGGCGCAGCTCGAGCTCGCGCACGGCCGTGGCGTGCGCGTCGAGCCGGGCGCGGTCTTGAGAGGACAGGACCGCTTGGCGCGATTGCATGTCGGCGAGGACCGTGTCGAGCACGCTGGTGCGGCGCTTCTTGCGCTTCACCTCGGCGGAGGCGTCGGGGACGGGCGCCGAGATGCCGAACACCGAATCGAACGCGCCCTGCGGAGAGTCGAGCGGGTTCTTCACCTGCCCTGGCGCGCGGTAGATCATCCGGTTGGCCGGGCGCAGCGACCCGCAGCTCACGCCGAGCTCGAGCGTCTTGAACGGCGTGGTGACCGCGAGCTCGGTCGCGATGTGCTGGTCCACCGACACGCCGGTCCCCCAACCGAAGCTCTGGCCCGGGTGTCCTGGGTGGTTGAAGAGGCTCGACTGCGTGTCGATGGGCGAGCCGGTCCACAGCGCCGGCATCGTGTAGATGTGCGGGACGTAGTAGCTCGTCCCGTACGGCACCGACGCGCCGTCGAGGATGAGCAAGCGGCCCTTGTGCGCTTGCAGCGGCGCCAAGATGGGCGAGAGCGTGAAGTTGGTCTCGGTGCCCGTGGGGCGCCACTGCGACCAGACCGTTCCGTGCGGCGTGTAGAACAACAGCAGCTTCTTCGCCGGGCCGCCCGCGCCCAGCGCCTTCGTCCACGGGAACAAGGTCGCCGCGGCGGCCGATTGCAGGAGCGTCCGTCGCGTCAGCTTCATGGTGCGGCTCCCGCGCGCAGGTACCCGGATGCCGCCAGGTCGATCATCATCTCTTGAAGCCCTCCGGGGGCCTTCGCGCGCTCGGCCAAGGCCTGCACGACACAGCTCAGGCTGGACGGCTCGGGCACCCCGCCGGCGTAGCGCACCCACTGGGTCGTGACGCACCGCTGGACTTCGGGACGCTCTGCCAGCGCGGCCGAGAGCGCGACCCCGCCTTTGACCGAGATGGTGTCGCTGCCGAAGCTGAGCTCCGCGTGGTCGTCGATGGGCTTCCCCTTCTCGAGCTCGCGCCAGCGGCCGAGCGCGTCGTACCGCTCGAAGGCGAACCCGATGTTGTCCATCGCGCGGTGGCACGACGCGCAGGCGGGCGAGCTGACGTGAACCGCCAGGCGCTCGCGCGTCGTCGCGTTCGGGTCGACTTCCGGCAGGGTCACCTCGACGCCTGCGGGCGGCGGCGGCGGTGGCGCGCACAGCACGTCGGACAAGATCGCGTGACCTCGGAGCGTGGGGGAGGTGCCGCCTGCGTGCGCCAGCGCCGCCATCACCCCTGGCAAGGTCAGCAGGCCTGCGCGCTTGGCCGGGTCGAGCGCGACGTCGCTCGCCGAGCTGCCAACGATGTCGCTGCCGTAGATCGCGCTCAAGGCGGGGAGAGGCGACGTCCTCGACGTGGTGAAGAGCTGCGGGAGGCCGCCGTTGTCGGCGACCGCGCGCCGGAAGAGCTCCACCGGCTCTTGCTCGAGCGCCGCGAGCGTCGGCTCGCCCAGGGCCGCCAGATCCGGCCGGGCGTCGGAGCGGCGCAGCTTCTCGAGCCGAAGCCAATCGCTGACGAAGGCGCGAAGGCCCCTCTGGCTTCTCGGGTCGGCCAGCATCGCTCGCGCGGCCGAGCGAACGCCGTTCACCGTACCGAGCTCACCGCGCGCCGCGGCGTCGAGCAGCGCGTCATCGGGGCTCGCGTTCCAGAACATAAGGGCAAGCCGGGCGGCCACGGCATACCCGTCGAGCAGGCCATCGGCGCCGACCGGCTCATCGAGGTAGAGAAAGGCCGGGCTCTGCAGCATGGCTTGGAGCACCCAGCGCGCGGCCCCCGCCGGCGAGCCTTCCTCCGCGAGGCCTTGGTCATAGAGCGAGGCGTACCGGTCGCGAAGCGCACCCTCCAGCGGTCGTCGGAAGAGCCGGCGCCCGACTTCGTCGAGCAGCCAGGGCTTGCAGCCGCTCGGAGTGCACCGGACGAGCGACGCCGTGTCGGCCACCTTCTCGGCGTACGACAAATACGCCTGGGCCGTCGCGACGTCGACGATGCCCGAGATGTTGCTGCGATAGGTGAACAGCTGCTCGTCGGAGACCGGCAGCGGCTCGACGACGCCAAGCACGTCTTGCACGGCCTGCTCGACGTAGGACCGAGTGAGGCGGCGCATCGGCACAGCGGCTGGCGCGGGCGGCTCGCACGCCTGGAGCGAAGGCGGCAGGAGCTCTGCCTCGGGTGCCGATGACGGCGTGTCACCGGCCCCTCGTCCGTCGATGTCGAGTTCCACGAAGCCGGTGCAGCCGGCGAGCACGAAGAAGATCAGGTGGGCGCGTCGTGGGGCAGCTTGGAGGCCCATGTGCTCGGGGCAAGGAGCAAGGTTGATGCCCCCGCAGGAATCAGAAAAACCTTCTGAATCCGCGCGCCTCGTCGATGGCCTCGGAGCAGGTGATGCTGCTCGTGGACATCAGTGGCACATCCGCGCGCCAAAACGAAGGGCTCGGTCATTCCAGAAGTGGAATGAAACCGAGCCCTGACCGAGTGGGCGCAGCAGGTTTCGAACCTGCGACCCCTGCCGTGTGAAGGCAGTGCTCTACCGCTGAGCTATGCGCCCGAAAACGCGCGCAAACTGCCCCAATCGGGCAGGCAGGTCAAGCCTGCCGACCGCTACTTGCTCACCTGGTCGAGCTTCTCTTCCAAGTCGCGGATGCGCCGTTTCAGCGCCGACAGCTGCTTGCCGATGGCCTTGAAATCCTGCTTGGGCGCGAGCGAGAGTTGGCGCATCACCTCGGCCTGGGTCTGGTCGAGCGCGGCCTTGCCCTTCTGCACCTTGCCGATGGCGTTGGCGACGGCCATCGCCCGCTTCTCGTCGGCGAACAGCCTCTCCATCGCCTTCTGGGAGAGCGCGAGCGCCTCTTTCTTGAGCCTGCTGGACAACGCCATGGGCTACCTCTTCTCGTCGATGAACTCGGTCGGCACCTGCGCCAACACGCGATCGGCGATGCCCTTGTACTTCATTCGCTCGATGAGCGGCTGCAGGTCCCCCTTCAGGTTGATCTGCCGCTTCAAGACCGCCTCGATGGGATCGAGCGTGCCTCTCAGGAGCCCCTTCCACACGCTGTAAGGCGCGCGCGCCAGATACACCGGCTCGATCTCGTCGAGCTCGTCGGGGTCGCGCAAGACCGACCACTTCTCGATGCGGCCGTTCTTCGGCACCGCGTGCACCGCGAAGGGCTTGGCGAGCTTGCCGGCCTCGGCCTCGATGATCGCGCCGAAGTCGCCCTTCCACCCGTCGCCGGCGAGCGCGCTCTCCGGATCGGCGTTGGTGGCGTCGACGGCGGCCTGGCACCACTCTTTCGAAGGGAAGACCGGCACGCCCTACCCGCCGCCCAGAATGCGCTTGATGCTCGAGAAGATGCCGCCCTTCGCCAGCGCCTCGCGCTCGCTCGCCTGAACGCCGCGGCGCGCGTACTCCTCTTCGAGCGCCTTGCGGAGCGACTCGGGCGTGTCGCGCGTGGCGAGCTCGACCTGCTTGGGCTCGCCGGGGTAGTCGACGACGACCCTGAGCAAGCACTCCTCGTTCAGGTGGAAGTCGATCTTCCGGCCGGCGGCGCTCGAGGGGACCTTCACGGTGCCCAGGTACTCGTTGTCGACGATGAGCTCGCTGTCGCCCTGGAAGATGTCCATCTCGACGAACGGCGCGCCCGGCTCCTTCGGCGCGGGCAGGCGGAAGCTCTTCACGAGCGGAATGACCGAGTTCTTGTCGATGATCTTGCGGAAGCGGCCGTTCGGGAGCGCGTAGCCGATGGGCATCGAGAGCGCGTCGAGCAGCGTCACCGCGTCGATGCTCTCGAGCGAGTCGCCGAGCAGCGCCGCGCCGAGCGCCACGCACTCGTCGGGGTGCACGCCCTTGCGCGCCGGCTTGCCGAAGTGCTGCTGGATCTTCTGCTGCACGAGCGGCATGCGGCTTTGACCGCCCACCAGGATGACCTCGTCGATCGCCGAGCGCTGGATGCCCTTCTCCGCCAGCACGCGGTCGCAGATCTGGAACGTGCGGTCGACCAGGTCGCCGGTCAGCGCGTTGAGCTGCTCGCGGGTGAGCGGCACGCGCAGGTCGACGGGTTTGCCCTTGCGCTCCTCGATGAACGGCAGCTCGATGACGACGTTCGGGATGAGCGTGAGATCGATCTTCGCCGCCTCGGCGGCGTTCTTGATGCGCTGCATGGCGATCGGGCTCTGCGACAGGTCGATCTTCGTCTCGTTCTTGAACGCCTCCAGCACGTAGTCGATGACGCGGTTGTCGAAGTCGACGCCGCCCAAGAACGTGTCGCCGCCGGTGGCGAGCACCTCGAACACGTTGCCGGACAGCTGCAGCACCGACACGTCGAACGTGCCGCCGCCCAAGTCGTAGACGAGGATCTTCTGATCGAGCCCGCGGTTGAAGCCGTACGCGAGCGCGGCGGCGGTCGGCTCGTTGACGATGCGCTTGACGTCGAAGCCGGCCATGCGCCCCGCCAGCTTCACGGCCTGGCGCTGGTTGTCGTTGTAGTACGCGGGCACCGAGATGACCGCCGCGTCGATCGGTCCTCCCAGAAACTGCTCGGCGATGGTCTTGATCTGCGCGAGCACGAAGCTCGAGATCTGCGGCAGCGTGTAGATCTTGCCGCCGAGCGAGACCGCCGCTTCGCCGTCCGGCCCCTCGACGATGTCGTAGCTGAAGTAGTTCTTCAGATCCTGAACGACCTTGGAGTCGTACTTGCGGCCGATCAGGCGCTTGGATCCGTAGATGGTGTTCTTCGGGTTGGTCACCATCTGGTCTTTGGCGACGCCGCCCACGAGCAAGTCGCCCTTGGCGGAGAGCGCGACGACCGACGGCAAGATCAAGCTGCCGCGATCGGTGGGCACGACCTTCGGGATCTTGTTGCGCACCGAGGCGACGCAAGAGTTGGTGGTGCCCAGGTCAATGCCGACGATGCGCGGTTTGTCAGCCATGAGTGAGCCGGTCCCTCACCGGAAGACCGTCGTCAGGCGTTGATGTAGCACGTCCGGCACCCAAAGACCCAAAGCTTCTAAAGCTTAGCGTGAGCGGAGCCTCCTGCTAGAAGCAAGCTCGCTTGCTGAACTGGGTCTTCATCGTGCTGGTGGTAGGCGGAGTTCTCACCGCGGCCTTCACCGGCTCCATGCCGAAGGTCACCGAGGCGAGCCTCGCCTCCGCCAAGACCGCGGTCGATCTCGCGATCTCCTTGGCTGGGCAGATGACGCTGTGGCTCGGCTTCATGGGTGTGCTGAAGGAAGCGGGCCTGCTCCACTCGTTGGGGCGCGCGCTCACCCCGGTGATGCGGCGGCTGTTCCCCGAGATCCCCGAGGGGCACCCGGCGATGGGCGCGATGATCATGAACCTGGCCGCCAACATGCTCGGGCTGGGCAACGCGGCGACGCCGTTCGGGCTCAAGGCGATGAGCGAGCTCGACAAGCTGAACCCGCATCGCGGCATCGCCACCAACGCGATGGCGCTCTTCCTGGCCATCAACACCTCGGGCGTGGCGGTGCTCGCGTTGGGCGTGGTGGCGGTGCGCACGACGCTCGGCTCGAAGGATCCGGCCGGCATTCTGATCCCGTCCTTGCTCGCGACCATGGGCTCGACGCTCGCGGCGATCGCGATCTGCAAGTGGACCGAGCGGGCGAGCCTCTTCGCGCCCTCGCGCTACGGCGCGGTGGCGCTCGAGCCGGCAGGCCCCGCCAAAGCGCCCGACCCATCGGCGCTGGCGCAGGCCGAGGCGACCGCGGCCGCGCGCCCGAAGGCGCCGCGCTGGCGCGTGGTGCTCGCGTGGGCGATCGGTCTGGCGATGCTGGTGGCGTTTGGACGGCAGATCTTCCTCGCGCCCCCCGAGCTTCAAGGCTTCCCGCTCGCGCGCAACCTGCTGTCCGACTGGATGCTGCCGCTCTTGATGCTGGTCATCGTCTCGCTCGGCTTGGGGCGCGGCGTGAAGGTCTACGAGGCGTTCATCGCCAGCGCGAAAGAGGGCTTCCACACCGCGGTGATGATCATTCCGTACCTCGTCGCGATCATCGTGGCGATCGGCATCTTCCGCGCGTCGGGCGCGATGGAGGCGCTCGTCGCGCTCCTGGGGACGTTCACCGGCAAGCTCGGCTTTCCGGCCGAGGCGCTGCCGATGGCGCTCATCCGCCCGCTGTCGGGGAGCGGCGCGCTGGCGGTGATGACCGAGACGATGAAGACGTACGGCCCGGACTCGTTCGTCGGGTACCTGGTGTCGGTCATCAACGGCAGCACGGAGACGACCTTCTACGTGTTGGCGCTGTACTTCGGGAGCGTGCAGGTGCGCGTCTTGCGCCACACGCTGATTGCTTGCGTGGCCGCGGATTTGGTCGGCATCATCGGGTCAGCGGTCGTTTGTCACCTCTGGTTCGGTTAGTTCGTTTTCGTCATGGCGCAGCCGCCCGAATGGACCCGAGAGTGGGTCGCGCTCGCCAGCGCGCCCTTGCCGGACATCGCCCAGCGCGTGGGCGTGCTCTTCCCCTCGCCCGAGTGGCACGTGCGGTTCGCGCAGAACGACCCTGACTTTCCGGAGGACGGCGGCACCTACGTCGCGGAGCGGCGCAAGGGGCTGGCGCTCGAGGCGGTGGAGCTGCGCTACGACGGGCTCGTGCCGGGCCCGACGCGGCTGGAGGCGCGGGCCGTCGTGCGCGGGGCGTTCCCATCGCCTCGGCTGCTGGCCCTCTTGTTCGCCGTGAGCTGGGTCGTCCTCGGCGCGACCGGCGGCTTGGCCGGCGGCTGGTGGACGGCCCTGGTGCTGGACACGTCGGGCGCTGTCGCGACGTATCTCGGTGCGTTCATCGGGTTCCTGCTCGCCGGCGCCCTGTCGATGGTGCTCGCGTTCCCCATCGTCTTTCTGACCAGCGCGGTCATCGACATGTTCGGCACCTCGCTCGGCCGGGCGCGCTACCAGCCCAGCGCCCTGGACGGGTTGGTCGGGCAAGTGCAGCAGCAGATGGCGGCGTTCGGCTGGGCGCCGAGCGCCGCCGAAGCGCAGGACGCGGCCTGAAGATCAGCCGGCCGCTTGGAGCACCACGTCGTCGTACGGCGCGTCCTCTCCGTCGGGCAGCTCGGTGATGAAGCGCGACGGCTGCACGATGACGCGCTGGTCGTCGCGCGGAGCGACCATGAGC
>CAZEDU010000133.1:11279-13724 GCA_964511185.1 uncultured Myxococcaceae bacterium
GCTCGTCCTTCGCGCGCGTCGCCGCGACGTAGAACAGCCGGCGCTCTTCCTCTTCTTCGTCGCTCGTGCGCACCGCCTGCAACGACGGGAAGCGGCCATCCGCGAGCCAGATGACGAACACGGCGCGCCACTCCAGCCCCTTCGCCTGGTGCACCGACGAGAGCGTGACGAACTCGTCTCTCTCGGCGGTCTCCACCGCGTCCTCGGCGGACAGCTCGGCGAGCAGCGAGACCTCCGCCAGGAACGCCGTCAGATCGTCGTAGCGCGAGGCGAACTGCGAGAGCTGCGCCACGTCGTCCGCGCGCCGCTCGGCGGCCACGTACTCCGCGCGCAGGTGGTCCTGGTAGCCGCCGCTCAGCACCTGCGAGATCATCTCGCCGGGCTGGCGGCGCAGCGCGTCCGAAGAGAGCGTCTCGATCAGCGCGGCGCATCGCTCGAAGCCGCCCCTGGCCTTCGGGGTCAGCGCCGCGAGGACCTGAGGGCTTCGAAGCGCGTCGAGGGCCGACGGCGCGCTCGCCGCCTGCATCGCCTGCCAGAGCGCCTGGGCGGTGGCCGGCCCGATCGACGGGTACAGGCGAATCATCCGCTTGAAGGCGAGCTCGTCGTTGGCGTTCTCGGCGAAGCGCAGGAACGCGAGCACGTCCTTGATGTGCGCCTGCTCGAAGAAGCGGGCGCCGGAGCGCACCACGAAGGGGATGCCACGCCGCGAGAGCTCGACCTGCAGCTCCATCGAGTGATGGTGCGCGCGGTAGAGCACCGCCATCTGCTCGAGCGGCACGCCCTCCTCCCGGAGCTCGAGCATGCGCTGTGCGACGAAGGCCGCCTGCTCGTAGACGTCTCTTGCGGGAACCACGCACGGGTTGGGGCCGCCGGGCCGCGTGGCGTGCAGCGCCTTGGGGAACTGCCTGCGGTTCCGCGCGATGGAGAGGTTCGCGAGCTTCAAGATCTGCGGCGTCGAGCGGTAGTTGCGGGTGAGCTTGAAGGCGCGGCAGTCCTCGTACCGCTTGGGGAACTCCATGATGTTGGCGAAGTGAGCGCCGCGGAAGCTGTAGATCGACTGCGCGTCGTCGCCGACCACGGTGACGTCGCGCGTGGGGCCCGCCAAGAGATCGATGAGCTCGCCCTGCAGCCGGTTGGTGTCCTGGTACTCGTCGACGAAGAGGCACCGGTACTGGGCGTTCAGGGCGCGGCGGACGGCGTCGTCGCTCTGCAGCAGCCGCTTCAGGTTCACGAGGAGATCGTCGAAGTCCATCAACCCCATCGCGCGCTTGCGCTCGGCGAAGCGGTGGGCGACCGCGGCGATGTCGTCGAGCAAGCCGATGAAGCTCGGTCGCCGGTCGACGACGATGTCGGTCAGCGACCGTTCGGTGTTGGCGGCCATCGACACGCAGTCGACCAGCACCTCGGCCTTGGGGAAGCGCCCCTCCGCGGGCGCGGTGGAGCGCTCGGCGATGCAGTCGGACATCAACGCGCGCGCGTCTTCGCGATCGACGAGGGTGAAGCGCTCCGGGTAGCCCAGGTGGGTGGCGTACCGGCGGAGAATGGCGTGGGCGACGTGGTGGAACGTGCCGCCGAGCAGCCGTCGCGTGTCCGCCACCGGCCCGAGCAGCTCGGACACCCGGCGGGTCATCTCCCGCGCGGCCTTGTTGGTGAAGGTGAGCAGCAGCATCGAGTCGACGCGCGTGCCGAGCTCCACGCGCCGGGCGACGCGGAAGGTCAAGGTGCGGGTCTTGCCCGAGCCGGCGCCGGCGATGACGAGCACGGGGCCCGCCGGCGCCTCCACCGCCGCGAGCTGCTCTTCGTTCAGCGCGTCCGCGTAGGCGATGCGAAGTACCGGCGCGGGTGTGGTGGATTGGAGGGCGTAGGTCCGGGTGGCCATAGGGATTGGGGGGACAGTCCCCTCGGTTAGCGTTTGAGGAGTTGTGCGGCCTCGGCGCGTACTTTCGGTGAAGGATCGTGGCGCTCCACCCAAGCGAGGATGACCGGGGCCTGCCGCGGCCGCGCGCCGGCGAGCTTGCGGAGGGCCTCGAGCCGCGACTGCTCAGCGAGCGAGAGCCGCTCGGACAGCGACGCGTCTTGGCACAGCCTCGACTGGGGGCGCTGCGTGCGCAGGGCGATCTCGGCGTCCTTCAAGCGCGCGTCGGTGAGTCGCACCGCGTTCACCGCCTCGCGGGCGAACAGGTCCAAGTCTTCGGGGAACTCGGTCTTCTGCGCGCGCGCCGCGTCGATGACCTGCTGCGCGATCTGCGCCGCCAGGTGCGCCGCGCAAGCCTGGCGAGCGGCCGCGATCGCGGTGGAGGCCGCTGGATCCGCCTCGCGCGACAGGTCGCTGGCCCACAGCGAGAGCTGACGCGCCGCCACCGCCGCCGAGTACCACTGCTCGCGCTCGCGCCGAATCTCCGCCCAGCGGTGCAACACCACCGGGTCCGGCGAGCGCGGATCGAA
>CAZEDU010000134.1:0-13562 GCA_964511185.1 uncultured Myxococcaceae bacterium
GGATGTTCTGCTCGAGGATGAGCTCGGGGTCTTCGATGGAGCTCACGAAGAAGCCGATGAAGCTGCGCATCGCCCGCCGGAACCGATTCCACATAGGTCTTTCCCCTAAAAAGAAGACGTCGCGTCTGGACCTTACACGATCGAGCGGGGGACTTTGTTCCTCTTCAGCGGCCGACCAGCCCGTTGAGCCTCAGCCGTTCGCTGCGGAACGACAGCGAGGCGACCCAGACCGCGACCACCGCGCAGACGAGCACCGAGGCCAACGCGATGGCGCCGTGCAGCGGCTGGACGGCGCCGAGCAGCGTCCCCTTCACCAGCAGCGCGATGTTGAGGAAGGGGATGGCCGCGGTCCAGGCGGTGAGCTCGATGCCGGGCATCATGCTGATCAGCCCCGGCGCCACGCCGGCCAACACCAGCGGCGTCAGCAGCGACTGCCCTTCCTTGAAAGACTTGGCGAGCGAGGCGAGGGCGAGCGACAACCCGCTGACGAGAAAGGCCGTCGGCACGAGGAAGAGGGCCATGATTCCGACCTGGCCGGCGGACAGCCGCATCGTCGCGCTCACCCCGTCCGCCACGGTGAGCCCGGCCCGCAAGGTGACGCCCATCGCGATCAAGTTGGCCAGGGCCGCGGCGATCGCCAGCGTGGTCACCATCAGGTACTTCGCGGCCATGAGCTGCATCGGCCGGACCGGCGCGACGAGCATCGTCTCCCAGGTGCCGCGCTCGCGCTCGCCCGCGGTGGCGTCGATCGCCGGGTAGAGCGCCCCCATAAAGAGCATCATCACCAGGATCAGCGGGAGCAGCCGGGACGCGATGAGCGGCCCCAAGTCCTTCTGGAAGTCGACGTCGTGCTCATCGATGACGAGCGGCTGCGCGAAGGAAGGCGGCAGGCTGGCCTGCGCGAGACGCTCGACCAGCACCGCCCGGCCCTGCGCCTCGAGCGCCTTCTTGAGGCGGGAGAGCGCTTCGACCGAGCGGTCGTGGCGCTTGGTGTAGAGGACGGTGACGACCGCCTGCGCGTTCGAGCGCAGCGCCGCGTCGGCGCCTTCGGGCGCGTCGACGATGGCCCAGAGCTGCTTGGCCTCGAGCGCCTTCTCGCCCTCGGCGCGCGACATCTCGACCAAGGTCGTGCGCGCGGGCGGCGTGCCCAAAAGCCGACGCACCTGCGCGGAGGTGACCGCGACGGTGAGCGTCTCGCGCGCGAGCCGCTCCTTGCCGAGCACCATCATCCCGCCGATCAACGTCATCAACACCGGGTAGAGGAACACCGGCACGACGATCATCACCACCAGGGCGCGGCGGTCGCGCAGCCCGTCGAGCAGCTCCTTCTTGAACAGGACCCAGAGCGTCGACATGTCAGCTCGCTCGCTGGAGCGCGTAGTGGAGGAAGGCGCCGGTCAGCGTCGGCTCCCCGCTCTGCGCGCGCAGCTCGGACGGCGTGCCCTGCGCGACGAGCTTGCCCTCGCGCAAGAAGCAGAGCCGGTCGCACAAGTACTCGACCTCCTCCATGCGGTGGGTGGAGAAGAGCACCGCGCTCCCTTGGGCGCGCGCGCGGCCGACCAGGTCGAGGATCGCCTTGGCCGAGAGCGGGTCGAGCGTCGCGGTCGGCTCGTCGAGGACGAAGACCAAAGGCGCGTGGATCACCGCCCGCGCGATAGAGACGCGCTGCTTCTGGCCGCTGGAGAGCGTGCCGCAGCGCTGGTCGAGGAAGGCGGTCAGCTCCAGCTCGCCCGCGAGCGCGTTGATCCGGCGCTTCCTGTCGTCCGCCGTCAGCCCGTACAGCGCCCCGAAGGTGGTGAGCAGCTCGCGCGGCGTCAGCCGCTCGTAGAGGCCGGTGGAAGCGGTGAGGAACCCCAGCGCGCGGCGGGCCTCGAGCGGCTGCGAGGCGACGTCCACGCCGGCCACCCGCGCGCGGCCCTCGCTCGGCGACAAGAGCCCCGCCAGCATCCGCAGCGTGGTCGTCTTGCCCGCCCCGTTGGGGCCGAGCAGCCCCACCACCTCGCCCGCGCGCACCTCGAGCGAGATCCGATCCACCACGCGGCGCGCGCCGAAGTCCTTGCTGAGCTGTTCGAGCTGTATGAGCGCGGCCACGAGGTCGACCCGCGTTAAACCACATTGGCGTCGGCGGGCTACTGCCGAGCGCCGATCGGCAGCCCCAAGGGCGCGGTGCCGTGGGCCACGTCTTCGTACGCGCCCTTCAGGATCTCGAACTGGGCGACGTAGTCCCCCACCGGGACGCGCATCAGGTACCAAGGCTGCCCACCCTCGCCCGTCCAGCGGAAGAACGCGCGGTCGCTCCGCCGCAACAGGAGCCCCACCTCCGGCCCGCCCGGCACGGCGTCGGGCACCAGCGCTTGCGCGATCCGCAGCGGCCCCGCGAACGCCACCGTGTCGTAAAGGAGCTCGGCGGACTTCGGACCTTGCAGCAGATCCACCGTGCCGACGCGTTGGCGGCCGATCGCGTAGGCCGGGTAGGTGCGCGGGTCGAGCTCGAGCTGAAGCTCGTACTTGCCCTTCGGCACGCGCAGGTCGAAGCGGCCCTGCACGTCGGTCACGACTCGGCGGCGGAACTGGTTCCCGTTCGGCAGCTGCTGCAGGTACAGCCAGCCCGAGGCCTTGCCGGCGATGGCGGGCGCGCCGTCGATGAGCAGCCTGCCCTCGAAGTGCTCGGTCTCGATGGCGATGGGCAGGTGCGTGTCCTGCGTGAGGACCTTGTCGCCGTCGACGACGTACCAGCCGTGGGCGAGCCCCGGCGCGAACGGCTCGTCGAGGTAGAGCGCCAGGTAGTACGCGCCGGGGAAGAAGCGCAGCGAGAACGACGGCGACTCGAAGGGCACCTGGTAGTACGCGACGAAGGGCGGCTCCGACCCGTCGTACGCATAAGCGTACAGGTTCCACGCGTAGCCCTGCGACGGAGTGATAGGGACGCCGTCGATGAGAATCGCGCCCTCGACGCGGACGGTGTGGAGCGCGACGTTGATGGCGCCGTCCTTCGTGAGGTCGAGCGGCGCGGCGAGCTGCTTATTGATCAGCTGCGTCGGCAGCTCGCGGTGCGGCGAGGCGTTGAGCGAGAGGTTGACGCGGTAGAGCCCCTTGGGCACGCGCACGCGCGTCCCTCCGGCTTGCCCGCCCTCGTGGTAGGTCCGCGCGGTGGGCTCGAGACCGCCGGCCGGGTAGTACTCGAGCATGAAGTCGGGCCCGCTCTGCCGGTCGGGGTACGGCGCGCCGTCGAGCAGAAGCTGCGTGTCCAGCGCGCTCGCCGGAATCGCCACGTCGAGCAGCTGGTCCTTGTCGAGCTTCAGCGAGGCGTTCGCGATGTGCCGCAGCACCTCGGTCTCGCCGCCGAGCGCCTCCTTGGGCACCGAGGCGAGCACCGCGAACGTTCCCTGGAGCAGCGCGACCTCGTACTGGCCCGCGGCGCTGGTGGTGGTGACGCCTTGGGCCGACGGAATCCCCACCGCGCCGAGCCGCACGTCGTCCGGCGCCATCGACGGCGTCCACGGGCTCGCCCCGAAGGACACGTTGCCCGAGAGCTTGTGGCTCGTCGCCTTCAAGTCGACGACGCGCGGGATGCGCAGGTCGATCGCGCCGCTCTCCAGCGCGCCCTGGTGGGTGGGGAAGATGCCCGATGGGTGATAACGGAGCGCGGGGTAGTACGCCCGCATCGCGCGCACCGCGTAGCCGCCGTCCGCGTCGGGGGTGATGGCGGCCTGAGCGCCGAATCCTTGCCCATGCAGCTCGAGGTCGATGCCCTGGACCACCGGCTGGTCGTTGAGGAGCGCGGTGCCCGAGAGCTGGCGGAGCGCGATGCACAGGCCGAGCGCCTGGTAGCGCGCGGGCAGGCCGGCGTCGTCCGGCGGGGTGAAATCCTCGGGCGCGCAGGGCTCGGCCGCGTAGTCGTTGGAGAAGACGAGGCCGCCGTCCCAGAGCGGAAAGTCCGGCTCGCCCGCATCGCGCGGGGCGCGCTTGTGGCCGGCGTCGATGAGCTCCTCGAGCGATCCCGGAGGCGCGGGGACAGGGCAGCCGTTGCAGGCCGCGAACGTCGCGGCGAGCGCGCCGGCGACCCACGTCACGACTGTGCCGCGCGCGCGCTGACGGGCCATGGGAGCGGACGATAGGGGGCCGCCTCGGCCACAAGCAAGGTTGGGGGGTTACTCCAAGACGCTCTTTGCCAGCCGGGCACCGTGCTTGATGGCGGTGGCGGTGACCGCCCCTTCGTCGAGCGTGACGAGCGCGCGGTCGCGCAGGACGAGCTTCCCGTCGATGAACACGTGACGAACGTCGGTCGACCGGCCGGCGTGGACCAGCTGCGAGATGACGTCGTCGTGCGGCTCCGCGTGCGGCGCGTTCAGGTCGACGACGGCCAGGTCGGCGCGCTTGCCCTCCTCGAGCGAGCCGATCTCTTCCTCGAGCCCGAGCGCCTTCGCGCCGTTCAACGTCGCGGCCTCGAGCACCTGCATCGCCGGCATCGCGGTGGGGCCGCCGCGCACTTTGTGGAGCAGCGACGCAAGCCGCATCTCCAGGAACAGGTCCAGGTTGTTGTTGCAGGGCGCGCCGTCGGCGCCGAGCGACACGACGACGCCGTCTTTCATCAGCTCGGGGACCTTGGCGATGCCGGAGGCGAGCTTCAAGTTCGAGCTCGGGCAGTGGCAGACGACGGTGTGCGTCTCGCGCAGCAGCCGGTGCTCCTCCGCGGTGAGCCAGATGCAGTGCGCGAGCGTGACGTGCGGACCGCTGATGCCGACCTGATGGAAGAAGGCGACGTTGTCCAGGCCGGTCTTCTGCCGGACGGCGTCGCACTCGGCCTGGTTCTCGCTGGCGTGGCTGTGGATGCGCAGGCCGCGCGCCTTGGCCTCCTGCGCGACCTTCCGCAAGAGCGGCTCGCTGCAGGAGAGCGCGAAGCGCGGCGCGAACGCGTAGCGCAAGCGGCCACCTTCGGCGCCGTGCCAGCGCTCGGCGAGCGCGATCGACTCGGCGAGCGACGCCTCGGTCGTCTCGCGCAGACCGGCCGGCAAGCCCTGCCCGCTGTCCATCATCGCCTTGCCGCCGACGAGGCGAAACCCGCAGTCGCGCGCAGACTCGAAGACGCGGTCGTAGTGGTGCACCGTGCCCATGTCGAGCGCGGCGGTGGCGCCGGAGCGAATCAGCTCGGCGAAGGTCAAGTCGGCCGAGGCGCGCATCGAAGCCGCGTCGTGCGACGCCTCGAACGGCCAGATGCGCTCGCGCAGCCAGTCGAGCAGCTCGAGCCCGTCGGCGCGGTTGCGGAAGAGCGTCTGGCACGCGTGCAGGTGGCCGTGGATGAGGCCGGGAATCACCACCTGGCCCGAAGCGTCGATGACCCGGGTGTTGCCCTTGCGCCGGCCCAGGCCTTTGCCGATGGCGGCGATGCGGCCATCCTGCAGGAGCACGTCGGCCGCGGGCAGCACGGCCCGCTCGGCGTTCATGGTCACGACCGTGGCGTTCGCGATGAGCCAGTTCACTGGATGAGGGCGTGACTTAGCACGGGCGAGCGCACGACTTGCCAGAAACGAGCGCTCAGGGCCCAGTCCACGCCGCCCATCGATGCCAGCTTCCGGGCCAGCCTCCGGGCGCGTGGACGTTCCGGGCGCCCCTTGTTAAGCCGCACGCCCATGCGCTCCTGGCTTCCGCTCCTCTGCGCGCTCGCGCTCGGCGCCTGCACTCCCGACGTCGCGCAAGACGAGCCCCCGTTTCGTGTCGTCGCCGAGTTCGATCCCGCCGCCGAGATTCCGAGGGTGCCCGCGCCCAACGCGCTCGCCTACGACGACGAGACGGCGCGGCTCGCGCCGCCGGACCACCCGGGGCTCACCGAGGCCGAGCGCCAGCTCAACGACTACCTGCGCCAGCTCGACGGCTTCCCGGCGGGCGGCAGCGCGACGCAGACCTTCTCCGCGCCGCTCGAGCCCGCCTCGGTGACGACCGACGCGGTCCGGGTGCTCGACGTCACCGACCCCGAGAACGTGCGCGCGCTGCCCACGCCGGTGCAGCTCACCCGCTGCGCGTCGCAGTGCGCCTACGCGCCCGACCCGGCGGGCTGCACGACGAGCTGCCGCGCCGAGCTGCAGGTGACGGTGCGCTACGAGCCCGACGCGCGGCGGGTGCGGATCGAGGCGCCCTTCGAGGCGAGCCGGACCTACGCGGTGGCGCTGCTCGCCGGCGAAGGCGGCCTGCGGGGCGAAGGCGGCGCCCCGGTGGTCGGCGCGCCCGCGTTCGTCATGCTCCGCTCGCAGCGCCCGCTCACCACCTGCGAGGACCTGAGCGCCGCCGACTGCCGGCCGGCGACCTCGCTCATCCGCGGCGAGACTGAAGACGAGGCGCGCGCGAGCGCGGTGCGGCTGGAGCGCGCGCGCAGGCAGCTCGCGCCGGCGCTGGCCTTCCTCGAGGAGCAGGGCATCCCGCGCCAGACGCTCGCCTCGGCGTGGACCTTCCACACCGCGCGCATGCCGCTCGCCACGTTCGACCCCGGGCGGCGCTTCGTCCCCTTCCCCACCGATCTGTTGCTCGAGAACGGCCGCGTGGCGCTCCCCGACGAGCTCACCGACGACGCGAGCGCGCAGACGCTCAAGGCGTCGCTCAACACGCTCGACGGCTTCTCGATGACCGCTTCGATTTACGTCGAGGTGAGCGACGCGGTCGGCGCGGCGACGCTGCGGCTCGCGCGCTCGAGCCTGGCCGCCAGCCAGTTCGTGCTCGCGCGGCTCGACAACCCCAGCGAGCAGGTGCCGGTGCAGCTCACCTGCCACGCCTGCGGCGACTTCAACGCGAACCCGGGCGCGCAGCCCGACCAGCTCTCGCTCAAGCCCACCCGCCCGCTGCGCCCGAAGACGACGTACGTGCTCTTGTGGCTCACCGGCGCGCGCGGGCGCGACGGGCTGCGCGTGCAGCCGAGCGGTGCGTTGGCGCTTCTGCGCCTGAGCACGCCGCTCTGGGCGAACGGCAAGAGCGCGCTCGCGGGCCTCGACGACGAAAGCGCAGAGGCGCTCGAGACCTTGCGGCAGAAGTACGCGCCGACGTTCGCGCTGGCCGACGGGTTGGGCATCGCGCGCGCCGACATCCTCTGGGCGACGTTCTTCACCACGCAGAGCGGGCCGCTCGAGCTGCCGGCGCTCCGCGCCCTGCCACAAACGTGGAACCTGACGACCCAGGTGACGGGCGGGCCGGGGAACCTCACCCTGCTCAACACGTCGTCGCTCGCCTCCTACCTGCCCGACGTGCGCTGGGTGAAGGAGGGCAGCTACACCGCCGGCAACGCGCTCGATCCGAGCGGCACCGAAGAAGACCTGAGCAGCGGCCTGTCGATACCGACCGAGGGCGCGTTCACCGCCGCGACGTTGGCGAGCCCCACGCTCGAGCAGCGGCAGTTCTTCCTCGCGGTGCCCAAGGTGGCCAAGACGCCCGCCACCGGGAAGATACCGGTCCTCATCTTCCAGCACGGGCTCGGTGGCAGCCGGCGCAACGCCTTCGCCATCGCCAACACCGCCGCGCAGTTCGGCTACGCGACGCTGGCCATCGACGCGCCGTTTCACGGCAACCGCACCTTCTGCCAGGCGAACGTCGAGTGCCGCGTCGGCACCGTCTGCACCAACCACCGGTGTCCGGATGATCCGAACGACCCGAACGACGGCTACGCGCTGACCCCGCTCGGCACCTTCACCGATCTCATCGGCGTGCCGCTGCGCTCGGGCGAGCAGTTCGTCTCGACCACCAACCTGCTCGCCTCGCGCGACCACTTCCGGCAGCAGGTCATCGACCTGGCGCAGCTGGTGCGCGTGCTCGGCGACACCACCGCGGGGATCGGCGCCATCGACGTGGACGACGCCGCGACCGGCGCGGTGGTCGAGACGCTCGATCCCCAGAACCCCCGTTACATCGGCCAGTCGATGGGCGGCATCATGGGTGCGCTCATCACCGCCGCGCTCCCCGAGATCCTCTCGGCCACCCTGAACGTTCCCGGCGCCTCGCAGGCGGACATCGTCGCCAACGCGTCGCACTGGAACGCGCGCAAGGCGCAGGTCGACGCCTACCTCACCGCGCGCGGCAGGGGCCCCGGCACGCAGGCCTACGAGCGGTTCATCGACCACGGCCGCTGGGCGATGGACGCCGCGGATCCGCAGAACGTCGGGCGGCACTTGATCGCCGAGCCGCTCCCCGACGCGCTCACCCAAGCGCCGCTCCCGCGCAAGCGCGTGTTCATCTCGTGGATCCAAGGGGACCAGGTCGTGCCCAACGCGACCACGCAGCTGTTCATCAACAGCATCGACGCCGCGCCCGCCCCGGCCAACTTCAAGCAGAAGATGTACGTGGGCGGCGACCACGCGTTCCTGGTCGACGTGATCAGCCTGAACGCGCCGCTGGCGTACCAAGCCCAAGCCGAGGCGATGCAGTGGGTGGACCCATGAGGCGAACGCTCTTCTTTCTCTGCTGCGCCTTGGCCTCGCCCGCGCTGGCGGCGGGCTTCGCCATCCCCGAGCAATCCGCGCGCGCGGTGGGCCTTGCAGGCGCCGGCACCGCCGCCTCGGAAGGCGCGAGCGCGCTCTACTACGGGCCGGGCAGCCTGGCGTTCGAGGACGGCATCAGCGCCGAGCTGTCCGGCACCGTCATCTCGCCGAGCTTCCAGTACCGCGCCCCGGGCGCGCCGGCCGTCCAAGCCGAGGTCGCGCCGGCGCTCTTCGTGCTGCCGACGCTGTTCGCCTCGGCGCCGGTGGCCGAGGGCTGGTTCGCGGGCGTCGGGCTCTTCTCCCACTTCGGGCTGGGCGTCACCTGGCCAAGCAGCTTCGCCGGGCGCCACGAAGCGTTGCGCTCGAACCTCACCACGCTGACCGTGAACCCCACCGCCGCCTACCGGCTCAACGAGACCTTCGGCGTCGCGGTGGGCGTCGACCTGGTGCGCGCCACGCTCGAGCTCGAGCAGCAGCTCGACCTGCTCGAGGCCGACGGCGCGCTGCGGCTCGGCGGCGGCACGTGGGGAATCGGCGCGAACGCCGGCGTGACGGGGCAATGGCTGAACGAGAAGCTGCGCGTGGCGCTGTCGTACCGCAGCCTGGTGCCGCTGCGCTTCTCCGGCCGGGCCGACTTCCAGGTGCCCGCCGAGTTCGAGGGCACGCTGCGAGATCAGAACGTCTCCACCACCTTGACGCTGCCCCACGTCCTCTCGCTCGGGGCGCGGCACCGCTTCGGCCGCGTGAGCGCGACCGGGGACCTGACGTACACCACCTGGTCGCTGCTCGACGCGCTGCCGCTCGACTTCGCCGACGACGCGCTCGATCAGTCGCTGCCGCGCGCGTGGGTGAACACGCTCTCCGTCCGCGCCGGCGTGGAGCTCGCCCTCACCGAGCCCCTCACCCTGCGCGTCGGCGCAGGCTGGGATCCGACGCCGTCGCCGTCGACCACGCTCTCGCCCTCGCTGCCCGACGGCGACCGGGTGCTCGGCGGCGCGGGCGTGGGGTACGCGCTGGGCAACTTCTACGCGAACGCCGGCGTGCTGTACGTGCACGTGCTGCCGCGCGACTCGGCGGCGCCGGCGTTCCCCGCGAGCTATGCGGGGCGCGCCATCGTCGGCAGCCTGTCGCTCGGCTTTCGGCAGTGAGCCTGCGCGCAGCGGCGCTCACAGCATGTCTTGGGTGAACGCGTCGGGCAGCAGCTCGCCCAGCGTGCGCTTGAGCGCGTCGCCCGCCGTGTTGCGCATGATCACCGGCACGCTCGGCGCGCCGAACTCGGCGAGCACCTGCCGGCACGCCCCGCAAGGCGGCGTCGGATCGGACGCCGCGGTGAGGATGGCCACCGCCCGCACCTTGCGGCCGCCGTTCTTCACCAGCTCGGCCACCGCGTGCCGCTCGGCGCAGACCGACAGCCCATACGAAGCGTTCTCGACGTTGCACCCCGCGTAGACCGCGCCGTCGTCCCCGAGCACCGCGGCGCCGACGCCGAACTTCGAGTACGGCGCGTACGCGTGGCTCCGGGCCCTGCGCGCGGCGTCGAACAGCGCGTCCCAGGAGATCCGCTGACTCGTCTTGTTCGAAGGTTTCTTCGCGCCCACGCGTCGACCTCGCTCGAGCTTCTTTCAGCGCGCACCCGCAGCAGCGGCCGGAATGAACTGCGTGAGCAGCTGCACGAACGCATCCCGCACCAGCGCGGCGGTGGCGGCGACCTCGTCGTGGGTCAGCGGCTTGTCGCCGATGCCCGCCGCCAGGTTGGTGAGGCAGCTCACGCCGGCGACCTTCACCCCCATGTGCGCGGCGGCGATGACCTCGGGGACCGTGCTCATGCCCACCGCGTCGGCGCCCAACGCGCGCAGCATGCGGATCTCCGCCGGCGTCTCGTACGAGGGGCCGTCGAGGATGGCGTACACGCCCTTCTTCACCGGCCGCTTCAGCCTCTGGGCGGTCTGCTCGAGCAGCTGGACCAGCTCGGGCGCGTACGCGGTCGACATGTCGGGGAAGCGCGGCCCCAGCCGGTCGTCGTTGTGACCGACGAGCGGGTTGAAGCCAGACAAGTTGAGGTGGTCGGTGATGACCATCAGGTCGCCGGGCTGGAAGCCCAGGTTGACCGCGCCGGCGGCGTTGGTCACCACCAAGGTGCGGACGCCGAGCTTGCACAGCACGCGCGCGGGAAAGGCCACCTGCTCGGGCGCGTAACCTTCATAGTGGTGCACGCGGCCCTGCATCGCCACCACGTGCACGCCGCCGAGCTTGCCCGCCACCAGGCGCCCCGCGTGCCCAGGCACCGAGACCTTGGGGAAGTGCGGCAGCGCCTCGTAGGGGATGACGACCTTGTCTTCGAAGGTGTCGGCGAACGGGCCCAGCCCGCTGCCGAGAATGACGCCCACCGCCGGGGACAGACCGGGCGTCTTGGCGGCGATGGCCGAGGTGCATTCGACGAGCTGCTCGTACAGGCCCATGTGGTCGCGGATGATACCCCTCCTCGGCCGATTGCCTAAGGCCCCATCGACCGAGCCCGGGTGATAAATCGCCGCGAGGTCGCTTGCGTCGGTCCCAGTGGCCCGCAAACACTCGGGCCTTTATCGCCAAAGGAAAACCATGAAGCCGTCGATGATCGCCGTTGCCGTGGTGTTGGCCGTCCCCTCCGCCGTCTGGGCCTGCTCGGAGCACGGCGGGAAGTCGGCGCAGGCGCAGCAGCCCCCACCGGCGGTGAAGCTCGCGCAGGTCAAGCGCATCGACCGGAACGCCGAGATGAAGCCGGCGACGCCGACGCGGCAGCCGTTGCCGAGCTCGCCCGCCGCGGCCGAGCTGACCGCGCCGGCCGGCGCCACGCCCGATGCGGGCGCCGCCGCGGCCCCGACGCCTTCCGGGACGCGCGCCAAGCCCACCGCCAAGTCGCTGTCGACGCCGACCGCGGCGCAGTGATCAGTCGAGCCGTTCGATGATCAGCGGCCGGGGCTGCGGTTCTTCCTGGCCTATCGCATAGGCGGCCTGGAGGCGCCCGCACACCTCGTCGACGCGCCCCCCGCCGTTGTGGTGGACGCGCACCAGCGGCTCGCCCGCCTTCACCGCGTCGCCCACCTTCTTGAGCAAGGTGAAGCCGACCGACGGGTCGATGCGCGAGTCGACGCGCTCCCGCCCGGCCCCGAGCGCCACCGCCGCCAGGCCCACCGCTTCGCACTGAATGCCCATCACATAGCCGCCCGAAGGGGCGACCACCTCGCGGGCCTCTTTCGCGCGCGGCAGGAGCGACCAGTCGGTGACCGCCTTCGGGTTGCCGCCCTGCGCGGAGACGATCTGCTCGAGCTTGGCGATCGCCGAGCCGTCGTCGATCACGCGCTGCAGCCGCTCGAGCGCCTCTTCCCGGTGTGCGGCTTTCTGTCCCAGCACCAGCATCTCGGCGGTGAGCTCGAGGGTGACCTGCGTGAGATCGGCAGGCGCCTTGCCCTGCAGCACCTCGACCGCCTCGATCACCTCGAGCGCGTTGCCCACCGCGCGGCCGAGCGGCTGATCCATGTCGGTGAGCAGCGCGCTCACCGTCCGGCCCATCTGCCGGCCGATCTCGATCATCGTGCGCGCCAACACCCGCGCGTCCTCCAGCCGCTTCATGAACGCGCCCGAGCCGACCTTCACGTCGAGCACCAAGGCGTCGATGCCCTCCGCGAGCTTCTTGCTCATGATGCTGCTGGCGATGAGCGGCAGGCAGTCGACCGTCGCCGTCACGTCGCGCAGCGCGTAGAGCTTCTTGTCGGCGGGCGCCAGCGTCGCGGTCTGACCGATGAGGCACGCGCCGACCTCGCCGACCAGCCGGCGGTAGTCGGCGACCGACAGGTCGACGCGGAAGCCGGGGATCGACTCGAGCTTGTCGAGCGTGCCGCCGGTGTGGCCCAAGCCCCGACCGGAGATCATCGGCACCGGGACCCCGCAGGCCGCGGCGAGCGGCGCCAGCGAGAGAGAGACCTTGTCGCCCACGCCCCCGGTCGAGTGCTTGTCGACCTTGATGCCCGGCACGTCCGACAAGTCGAGCACCTCGCCCGACTCGAGCATCGCCCGCGTCCACGCGCCGAGCTCGGTGGGGTTCAAGCCCCGAAAGAAGACGGCCATGCACATCGCCGCCATCTGGTAGTCGGCCACCTCGCCCGCGGTGTAGCCGGCGATGAAGGCGCGAATGTCCTGTGGAGCGAGGGCGCTTCCGTCCCGCTTGGCTTTGATGAGCTCGTAGGCGCGCACCGTGGTGGCTTCTACCCTGAGCAAATGCTGCTAAGGAAGCTCGCATGAACCGTCATTGGGCCCTCCTCGCGGCGCTGCTCGCCACCGCCGCCTGCAAGAAAGACAAGGACGGCGCGCCGCCGGCCGAGGCCAAGGCCCCGCTGGTCGGCCTGGTCACCGACGTGGGCGGGCGCGGAGACCACTCGTTCAACGACTCGGCGCTGCGCGGGCTCGAGCTGTGGTCGGGCGGGGTGACGTGGGCGAGCGGCCGCTATCAACCCGCCGCGGCCGAAGCGCTCGCCTCCAGCATCCCCGATGACTTGAAGGCGCTCTCCCCCGCCATCGCGCCGGTCGGCGTTCGGCCGATGGTGGTGCAGAGCAAGGCGCAGGAGGACTACGAGCCCAACCTGCAGCTGCTCGTCGACCAGGGCGCGGGGCTCATCATCGGCACCGGCTTCATGCTCGAGAACGCGGTCGAGGTCGTCGCGCGGCGCAACCCGTCGTCGAAGTTCCTGCTCATCGACAGCCCGCTGCTCGACGCGAAGGGCGCGGCGATCGCGCTGCCCAACGTGCGCACGGTGGTGTTTCGAGAAGAAGAGGGCAGCTTCCTGGTGGGCGCGCTCGCCGGGCTGGTCGCCCAACGCAAAGTGGCCTTCGTCGGCGGGATGGAGATCCCGCTCATCAAGCGTTTCGAGGCCGGCTTTCGCGCCGGCGTGAAGGCGACGAACCCGACGGCGCAGGTGCTGGTGACGTACACCGGGAGCTTCGACCAGGTCGCGGCCGGCAAGGTGGTGACGCAGGACCTGCTCGCCAAGGGCGCCGAGGTCGTCTTCCACGCCGCGGGCACCGACGGCTTGGGCGTCATCCAGGCGGTGAAGGAGGCGCGCGCCGCAGGCA
>CAZEDU010000135.1:0-13319 GCA_964511185.1 uncultured Myxococcaceae bacterium
CCGAGAAGGTGACGTTCTCGGCGCTCTGGAAGCGATCGATCAGCAGGTCGACGATCGCGCTGTCGAAGTCGACGCCGCCGAGGAAGGTGTCGCCGCCGGTCGACATCACCTCGAACACGTTGTTCTGGACCTTGAGGATCGTCGCGTCGAAGGTGCCGCCGCCCAGGTCATAGACCATCACCTTGCGGGTGAGCTGCCGGTTGAGCCCGTACGCGAGCGCCGCGGCGGTCGGCTCGTTGAGGATGCGCTCGACCTTCAATCCGGCCAACCGGCCGGCGCGCCGAACGGCCTCGCGTTGGTGCTCGGCGTAGTAGGCCGGCACGGGGTTCACCGACTTGCCGAGCTGCTGCTCGGCCATCTCGCGGCACTCCTTGAGGACGATCGCCTGGACCTCTTCGAGCGTGACGCACTTGTCCGCCAGGTGCACCGCCGCCTTGCCCTGCGCGTCGGGGACGATCTCGTAGTGGAACCGCTCCTTCACTTCCTTCACGGTCGCGCTGTCGAAGGGGCGCCCCACCAGGCGCTTGGCGCCGTAGATCGTCTGGGTCGGGTTGAGCATCAGCTGGCTCTTCGCCCGATGGCCGACCATCAGCTTGCCCTGGTTCGACAGGGAGATGATCGAGGGGATGGTGTTGTAGCCGTCCTTCGACTTCAGGACGCTCGGGCGGCCATTGAAGAGCACCGCCACGCAGGAGTTCGTGGTGCCCAGGTCGATGCCGATCACCGGGCCGGTCGGCTCGATCGGCTGAGGCTCGGCGAGGAACGCGAGGCCCGCCTGGAGCGGCGCCGCGGGCTTCTGCTGGAGCGCGACCTTGGCGAGCACGACCGGGGTGGCCGGCTTGTCGGGCTCGGCGCGGCCGCGGGGGGCGATCTTCGGCAGCGCACCGGTGGTGCGCGCAGCCGGCGCTGGCGACGGAGCCGGAGGCGGCTCGCTCAGATCGATCTCCTTCTCGCGCTCGCGGAAGGGCCGCTTCATCGGATCGTCCACCGGCGCTTCTTCGCGGCGCTTCGGCTCCTCGGGCTGGAACTTCTTGGCCCGAGGCTGTTCGATCAAGTCGTCCAGCGCGAGGTCGACGTGATCCGCGGGGGTCGGCGGCGGATCGAGCGGCTCGTCGTCCTCGAGCAAGGCCGCGGGAAGAATCTCTTCCTCGCTCTCCTGCGGCGCCACGGGCGGAGGCGCGGGCGGAACGGGCTTGGAGACGGCCGCGGGCGCCGGAGCCGGCTTAGGCTTGGGCGCGGCCTTCGCGGGCTTCGACTCGACCATCCGCTGCAAGAGCTGACGGCTCGTCTCGTCGAGCATGTCGAACTGCAGCCCCATGCCCGCAGGTCCCTTGGGGTCGTTGGGGGCGCGCGACCACCGCACGATCGCCGTGCCGCGCATCACCGCGAGCCCGCCGCCGATCTGCACCTCGAACTTCACGGGCGTGCCCGCGGGCTGCGGCGTGTTCGTGCGCACGAACATGCCGGTCATGCTCACGTTCGTGGCGAACTGCTCCACGAACGTGTCGAGCGTCGGGTGCTTGAGCTTGAGCAGGAGCGCGACGTGCTTGCGGTCGGTCCGCTTGCCCGTGGTCATTGAGGTCCCATTCTCGCTGAGGTGCCCGCGGTTTCCAGTCTCCGCATTCACCCACAACCGGGGCTGGATGTGTGCCGATGGCTACCAGCCGAGCCGGGCGCGCAGGTGCTCGACGAGCAGGGCGGCCATGCGCTCGTGGGTCTGGAGCCCGGGGTGCCAGTCGCAGCCCATCGGCTCGCCCTCCACGCTCGGCAGCTCGAGGAGCGCCAGCCGCGTCTCACCGGCAGTGCGTCTTTGCGCGACGGCGGCCTGCGCGTAGCGGCGAATGCGCGTGAGCGCCTCGACGCCCTTGGGCCAGGCATCGCTCAACATGCCGGGGACGTAGACGAGGTGCGCGTTCGGGTACGCCGCGCGCACGCGCCCCAGCAGCGCGACGAGCCCGGCCACGAACTCCGCCTCGCCTGGATCCACCGCCGAGAAGTCGTTGCTGCCCAGGTTGATCACCACGACGTCGGGGACCCAGCGCTGGAAGTCCCAGGCGCTCGAGGGATCTTCGGGCAAGGCGGCCCCGTAGAGCTGCGGCATCACCGTCTCGCCGGGCTTCATGTCGTAGTTGCGGACGACGCCTTTGCCGGACCAGGCGATGGTCACCAGCTCCGCGTTCAGGGCGCGCGCGGCGATCGCGCCGTAGCTCTTCCAATGGTTCTGGGTCTTGTCGCTGAACGCGCACTTCTCGCTCTCGCCTTCGTTGCCGTACCCGGTGCTGAGCGAGTCGCCGATGAGCTCAATGCGGCGCGCCGCGGGCGGCGGCGGTGGAAGCAAGCGCGCGCCGCTGTCGAGCGCGAGGCCCAACAGCTGCGCCGCGCCCACCAGCGCCTCGGTCTGCTTGTAGACCACCAGCGTGTGCTCGCCGGCCGTCAGACCCGCGCGTTCGTACGCGAGCTCGCCGCGCGCGTCGGCGAACACGTCCTGAATCGGCTCGCCGTCGATCGAGACGCCGTAGCGGTTCGGGAAGCGCCGGCCTTCGGGGTCGGGCGCCTTGGGCAGCTCTCGCAGCCGCACGCGAATCGACTGGCCGGTGAACCGCGCGGTGAACCAGGTGCCCGACCAGGCGAAGCGCGGGCCGTCGCTGTCGCGCGTGTCGACGCGGCCCACGAAGCGAATCGCCGGGTCGTACGGCGAGACGTGGACGCGGCAGCCCGAGGCCGCCAGCACGACGACGAAGAGCCACCACCCAGCGCGCCGCATCAGGGCCCCTTGAGCAACGAGTCGATCCGCAGCAGGTGCGGAGACGTCGGCCACCGCCGGCGGAAAGCCGTCGCCTTCGACCGCGCGTCGCCGGTTCGCCCCAGCGACATCAGTGCCTGAATCGAGAGCACCTCGCGCTCTTGGGCCAACACGCCGGCCTCGTACCGCGCGCGGTGACGCTCGAGCAGCTCGAGGCCTTCGTTCGCGCGACCGGCCTGAATCGCGGCCATCGCCTGCTGCAGCAGCGCCACCTCTCGCTCGTCGGGAACGTCGGACTTCGCCGCCACCTTGGGCTTCGGTGGGGGCGCCGGGGGCGCGGCGGGATCGGGTGCCGGGGGCACCTCGACGACGGGCTCGGGGATGGGCGGAGGGGTCGGCGCCGCTGCGACGATCGGCGGTGGCGGCTCGACGCGGCGCTCGTACACCCGCCCCGCCTGAAAGCCACCGACGCCCACCGCGACGGCGGTCGCGGACGTGACGACCAACGTCTTGGCCAAGCCGGCCACCGCGGCACTTCCAGCGCTCGCGCCCGCGCCGGCCGCCGACGCCGCGGGGGGCGCTGGCGGAAGGTCGGGTAGGGGCGAAGCGTCCGGCGGCGGCTCACCTCCGCCCGGGCCTTCGCCTCCCTCCGGCGGCGGCGTGGTGAAGAGCGCGCTCAGCTTGGACTCGAGCGATCCGAGCTGC
This sequence comes from uncultured Myxococcaceae bacterium, assembly GCA_964511185.1. Taxonomy (GTDB): domain Bacteria; phylum Myxococcota; class Myxococcia; order Myxococcales; family Myxococcaceae; genus CAZEDU01. The sequence goes on from CAZEDU010000135.1 coordinate 3,449, forward strand.
GCGGCCGTGGGCTCGTCGAGCGCGGCGCTCTCGAGCAGCTCGCGCAGCGGCTCGGGCGCGCCTTCTTGCAGCCAGGGGCGCGGATTCGTCGGGCTCATCGCGCGACCTCCTGGGGCTGGTGCTGGGAAACCATCGCTTCGACCTGCTTGCGCGCCGCGTACAGCCGCGCGTACGCCGTCTGCAAAGGACAGCCGACGCTGCTCGCGACGTCCGCCATCGACCATTGCTCCAGCTCGAAGAGAATGAACACCGCGCGCTTGTCTTCATCGAGCGCGTCGAGGATGCGATCGAGGTGCTGCCGCGCTTGGCGCTGCGCGATCGCCCGGAGAGGCGTCTCCCCGCTGCTCGTTCGATCTGGCGCCGCTTCCAGCCCGGTCTCGCGCCGCACGTGCGCCCGCTTGCGCCAATCGGAGGCCACCCGAAGGCAGATGCCGAACACCCACGTCTTCACGCTCGAGCGTCCGGCGAACTCGCCGAGCTTGCGGTGCACCACGACGAAGACTTCCTGCGCGGCGTCCTCCACGTCGCCCGGGCGCACGCCCAGCCGTCGCAGCGAGCGCAGCGCAAAGGCCGCGGTCTCGTCGTACACCGCGCGAAACGAAGGCGGCGGCGGCCATGGGGCGGGCTGCTTCACGGGCGCGGCCATTTCACCGCACCAGGAGGACGAGCGCCACCTCGCCCCCGATGCGGGCGATGGCGCCGACCGAGACGTCTTCCGGGCGGCCGTCGGCGCGGACCAGCCGAAAGTTGGGTGGGCTGGGGCAAAGGCCCGCCTCGGCCTGGAGCTGCACGCCCCACGCGCGGCCCAAGGTGCGCAGCACGCCCGCGCGGCCGACGACGTCGAGCCTGCCGAGCAGCTCGGTGCGGTCGCCCAGGGCGGTGCGCGCGGAGGCCAGGAAGGCCGTGCCCTCCAAGCCCGCGGAGAAGACGGCCGACCACGCATCGGGTGACAGGTTGGAGCGCCAGCCCACGCCGATGCCCAAGCCCACGCCGAGCAGCGCGCCCGAGGCGTCGGCGGCAGCGACCGGCACCGCCGGATAGATGGGCATTCGAACGGGGAGAAAGAAGCGGGGCGAGAGCCCGAGCTGCAGCTCGGGGACGAGGCCCCAGTGAAAACCGGGGGTGAGCCACAGGCCGGCCGCGCCCGACAGGAGCAGGGCATGGGCGTTCGGCACGGCCGGTGTCACCGTCGGCGACGCTGGAGCCGGAGCGGGCGGCGCGGGCGCTGGCGGCTCGGGCTGCGCCACCGGTGGCTCTTCGCGCATCGCCGCCATCGGGTCGATCATCACCGCGATCACCAGCGCGAGGGAGGCGTCCATCGCCCGGCAGCTGGCGTCCGACGAGGTGACGCCGCGGCTGCCTTTCACGGCGCCCTTGCGGTCGACCAGCGTCAGCGTGGCGCGCCAGCGCGGCTCGGAGTCGAGCTCGCGCATCACACCGTCGATGCGCAGGTCCGGGTCGGGCCCGAACACCTCGCGCCCCAGCCGCTCCTCCACGCGCTGCACCAGCTCGGCCGGTTGAATGCACGCGTCGGGCGCGCGCCACGACAGCCCCCAAGGGGCGGCTTGGGTCAACAGGGTGAGGAGCAGCGGCGCGGTCAGGCTCAAGGCGAGGTCGCCACGTACCGGCGCAGCACGGCGCCGCTGGAGCCCGCGACCCACACGTCGTCGCGCGAGGCCGCCCAAATGGAGCTCAGGGTGGTGCGGTGGTCGGAAGCGCGGTCGAGCTTCAGCTCGGCGCCGTCGAAGTGCAGCACCTCGCCGCCGCTCCCCACGAACCAGACGTCGTTCGGCGCGGTCGCCCAGCCGGCCTTGATCGAATACCAAGACGTGCCGAGCAGGCCGGGCTCGTTCGGCAGCGTGACCGCCGACCACCGCGCGCCGTCGTAGCGGAACAGGCGCTGGCCGTCGCTCAGCCAGACGTCCTTCGGGCCGGCGACCGCCAGGGTCTCCCAATAGCCCGTCGCGCCCACCTCGACGGGCGTCAGCACGCCGAACTGCGCGCGGTGGACTTGATCATCGGCGATGATCCAGACGCCAGCGGCCGCGTCTCCCGCGATGTCGTCGACGAAGTAGTTGTCTGGCGTCCCGTACCTCGTGCGGCCTTCGACCACGCGGAACGTCGACCCGTCGTACCAATACAAGTTGGACGAGGTCGCGAGCCACACGTCGTTGGGCCCAGTGCCGCCGATGTGCGCGATGCGCTCGCTCGGTCCGCCGGTCACGCGCTTCCAGCCGGTTCGGTCTCCGCGCAGGAGCAGCCCGGATTCACCGACGAGCCAGACCTCGCTGCTCGAGGCGATGAAGAGGTCCTCCACCGTCGCGGGGCTCGAGATGTCGATGGTGCGCCACGCCTTCCCGTCGTAGTGGGCGACCAGCCCTTGGGTGCCCACCGCGTACACGTCGTTGCCCGCGGAGCCCAGGATGCGGCGCACGTCCTTCGTGGTGGACAGGTCCGCCGGAAGCCACTCCGCGCCGGTCCGGCCGCAAGCCAGGAACAAGAAGACGTAGACCCAGACCCAAGACCGCATGGCGGCGCCTCCATAGCCGAGGCGCCCCTCCCGGGCCAAGCCGACCCGGGAGGAAGACACGGCGCGGTGCCAGCGCTACGGGTACACCTCGCGGCGCGTCTCGAGCGGCGGCGGGGGGACCCCCGATTCCTTCTGCTTGCGGCCAGCGCCGACCGTCGCGCCGAGGATGGCCGAGACGAGGCTCAGGAACAACGCCCCGAACACCCCCCAGAACGCCTTGCCGGTCGTATCCGCTGCCTGCAGCGCGCCTTGCTGGATGTCCTGGGCCACGCCGCCGAGCTTCGCCTGCTGCTGCTGGAGCGCGGCGCTCACGCGGTTGGCCAAGTCCTCGGCGTCGGCGCGGTCGAGCTGCGTGTTCTGCGCGATGGACGAGACCAGCGTCTCCCGGTTGAGCTGGCCGGTGCGCAGGGCGTCGTCCACCACGTCTTGCGTCGCGGCCTTCAGCTGATCGGCGCGGATGGCCGGTTTCCCTTGGGCCGCGAGCCGCTGGTTCACCGGCGCGAGCACGTCGTCGAAGTCGATTCCCACCGCCTCGCGGAGCGCGGGCGCGGCCTGGGTCGCGGCGGAGCCCACCGCGCCGACCGCCTGCGAGCCGAGCCGCACGGCGCCCGACACCAGCGTGGACAACGCCATGCCGAAGACGAGCAGCCCCACGACCGTGGTGAGCCCCCAGAGCACCGCCCCGTGGAGCACGCCCGCGACCCGATCCAAGACGCCGGCGGTCCGCGCCGCGACGAGCCCGCCGACGAACAGCGCGATCAGCGGCGCGATGAGGCCCCAGATGCCCGTGCCGATACCGGCGGCGCGCGCGGATCCGGGATCGTTCGGATCGATCGCCGACAAGCCCAGGGCAAGCCCCAGGGAGTAGAGGAGAATCCAGACGCCCAGCGCGACGAACGTTCCTCCAAACACCGCGCCCCAGCTGATCTTCGGGCGGCTGGAGATGGGTTGAGATGAGGTGGAATGCACCACTTCGGTGGCCATGGCTCGACTCCTGAAAAGAAAGCTCAAGGCCAAGATGGGGATGACGCCGTCCTTTGCGCGGCGGACGGTCGGGCGATCGGCCGGCCTGCGCGCGGGCGGGCGTGGCCCCACTGCAGCCTGGAACGCCGGCGCGTACCAAGAAGGCGTGGCACAACCTGTCAGTCCCGCGCGCAAGGCGCGCGTCCCGCTCGCTGAACGGATGCGTCCGCGATCCTTGGACGAGCTGGTGGGCCACGAGCCGCTGCTCGCGCCGAGCTCGTTCTTGAGGCGCGGGCTCGAGCAGCAGGACCTTCCCTCGATGGTCCTCTGGGGGCCGCCGGGGTCGGGCAAGACCACGCTCGCGCGGCTGCTGGGGCAGGCGCTGGGCTGGCGGTTGGTGGTGCTCTCCGCCGTGCAGGTGGGCGCGCCGGAGGTGCGCGAGGTCGCCCGCCTGGCGCACCGCACCTGGCGCTTCGAGGACCGGCAGACGGCGCTCGTGCTCGATGAGATCCACCGCTTCAACCGGGCGCAGCAGGACGCGCTCCTGCCGCCGCTCGAAGACGGGACGCTCCGGCTCATCGGCGCCACGACGGAGAACCCGTCGTTCGCGCTCTCAAGCACGCTGCTGTCTCGGCTGATCGTGGTCGTGCTGCAGCCGCTCGCCGAGGCGCAGCTCGTCACCATCCTCCGCCGCGCGGTCGGCGACGAGCGGGGGCTGGGAGGCAAGGTCGAGGTCGACGACGCCATCCTCGCGGCCATCGCGCGCAGCGCCGGCGGCGACGCTCGCAAGGCGCTCACGACCCTGGAGATCGCCGCGCGCGGCCGCAAGAAGCGGATCGACCGCGCCGATCTCTCCGAGGCCCTCCAGAAGAAGACCCTGCTCTACGAGAAGGGCGGCGACGTGCACTTCGCGGTCGTCTCGGCCTTCATCGAGTCGATGCGCGGCTCCGATCCGGACGCGGCGCTCTACTGGGCGATGCGGATGATCATGGCGGGGGAAGATCCCCGCTACGTGCTGCGCCGGATGATCGTCTTCGCCTCCGAGGACGTCGGCAACGCCGATCCGCGGGCGCTGGGCGTCGCGATCGACGCGCTGCACGCCTACGAGATGGTCGGCTTGCCGGAAGGGCTCCAGGCCATCGCGCAAGGCGTGACCTACCTGGCGCTCGCGCCCAAGTCCGACGCCGTCACGCGCGCGCTGGTGGCGGCGCGGACCGCGGTCGATTCGCACGGCGCCGAGCCTGTGCCGATGCACCTGCGCAAGGCGGTCACGCCGCTGATGCGCCGGGTGGGGTATGGCGCCGGCTACGTGAACCCGCATCGACACCCGAGCGGCGTGCCGCCCCAGCAATACCTGCCCGAGCCGCTCGTGGGCGCGCGCTTCTACCAGCCTTCGACCAGCGGCCTGGAGCGCCAGCTCGCGCGGCGCCTCGCTCGCATCCGCGTGTTGCGCGGGAGCGCGCAAGGGGAGCTCCCGCTCGACGAGCCACCGCACTGAGCGGCCCAGAACGCGCTCAGAACACGCTGTACTGCAGGCTCGCCAGGAACGTCGGGCCGACATGCTGGGCGCCGAACAGGTGCGTGTAGAAAGGCACCTGCACCGTGCCGTGCAGCCACAGCTCGTCGACCAGCCCCACCTTGATCGAAGGCACCGCGGCGATCACCAACCCACCGGTGCTGGGCAGCAGCGCGCCGGCGTAGAGATCGCGCGCCGCGTAGCGCCCGTCGACGCCGAGCCCGACCGCGAGCTTCTCGAGCAGCCGGTAGTCGCTCCTCAGGCTCCAGAGCGCCGCCGGGCCGTAGGTGTAGTCGTATGGGTTCTGGAGCCGCGCCTTGACCGAGAGCGCGGCGGTCCAGTTCCACGGGTCGGCGCGGTACGCGTAGAGCACGCCGCCGTTGAACCCGATCGCGCCGGTGCCGAGCTGCGCATGCTCCTCGAGGCGGAACCCGTCCTCCTGGGCCGCGTTGCTCCCCGTCGGCAGCGAGCTGCCCGCGGAGAGCGCGAGGGATTGGCGCCGCTGGTGCCGAATCGACGTGGACTCCCAGAGGAACACCCGCACGCCCAGGTCGACGTCCCCCAGCCCGGTCTGCAGCGTCGGCGGGCCGCCGATCGCGCCGAAGCGCTTGCGGGTGATCGGCACCTGCGCGAGCAGCGTCACGCTCTCCTTCGGGTTGAACGCGATCAGCGGCCGCAGCGTGAGCTGATCCACCCTGTCGGTGAGCGCTGGATCGTGATCGCTCTGCGCCTCGGCCGACAGCGCCTCGAAGTCGAGCGCGACGCGGACCTGGCCTTCGACGCCGCGCGCGTCGCCCGCGGAGGCGAGCGGATCGCCGCAGGTGCAGATCGAGCACGCGTCGGCCTTCGACGGAAGGAAGGCCGGCAACAGGAGCGCGAACGCCCAAATGGAGTGACGCATGTCAGAACCCCCAGGTCATGCGGAGCGAGAAGATGTTGGCGCGCACGGTGCTGTTGAGCTGCCGGTACGACAGCGCCGAAAGCTCGTAGCCCGCGGCGAGCGTGAGCGCGTCGGACCAGCCCAACTTTCCGACCGGCGCCCACTGCACCTCGACGGCGCCGACGTGCTCGGTCAGCGCGCCCAGGCGGGGATCTCCCGAGAGCAGGGCCGCCTTCGTGGCGTACACCGGCGCGTAGAACGTCGCGCCCGACTGCTGGTAGAGCCGGTACCGCAGCGACACCATCCCCGAGCGGCCCACCTCCTTGGCGAGCGCCGCCTCGGGGATGAGCGCGCCGACGCCCCAGGTGTCGAGATAGCCCCCCTGGCGCAGGTGCAGCGCGGTGCCGCCGCCGAGATGCCAAGAGAGCGCGAGGAACGCGGTCAGGCGATCGCGCGCGCCGGGCACGACCTCTGGAAACAGCGTCGACTGCACGCGCGCGCGGCGATACGGGCTGGAGAGCCGGCCCCACTGGTGCGTGCCGCCCACGCCGCCGCGCGCGACCAGCCGCGGGCTGAGCAGCTGCGAGACGGACGCGCCGACGGTGAGCCGGTCGTGCGTTCCGGGCCAGAGCGCGTCCTGGCCGGGCGGCGCGGTGAGCGGGTCGATGGTGTCATGGCCGAACCCGACGAAGGCGCCGACGTCGGTGTTCTGCTCGAAGAGCGAGAGCTCGCCCTGAAGCCGGCCGGACAACGAGCGGTAGTCCGGCTCGGTGCTGCCGCGCGCGACCGCGGTCCACCGGGCCGGCGCGCCGCGCCATTGATCGCGCCAGGTGGCGATTCCCATGCCCTCGAAGCGCCACTCCTCGGTGCGCGGCGACTCTCCCACCGCGATCACCGAGGCGCTGCTCACCACGTCCACGCCAGGGTGGCGATGGCCGGTCGGTTGCGCGCCGTCGTTGACGCGCGGCGCGGGCGGCGGCGGCGGATCGATCACGACCTGGTCCGCCAGCACCTGCACGGCCACGTCGAGCTTCCGCGTGGGCTGGTGCGAGCCGGACGCGCCCATGGTGAGCACGCGCAGGCCCGCCTCGTCCGAGTAGTAAAAGCCGTGCGTCTCCACCCGACTGCGCGACGCGCCCGCATCAACAGCGGGCGCGTGCGCGCAGCCGGCCAACAAGCCCAGCAGCGCGAGAGGGCAAAGCCGCGTCACGGCTTGGGGCCGACCTGATCGCTTGGGCCTTCGGCGTCACCGTACGAGGCGATCGTCCGCGGGTTGGCCCGAACGGAGAGGGTCCGCGACACGGCCAGCGTCTGGGTGTCGATCTCGGTGATCGACGAATCGGCGTTGTTCACCACGAAGAAGCGCTCGCCGTCTCCGCTCAGCGCGTCCCCGTGATGGCCGCTGCTCGCCCCGGTCGGGATCGACGCGAGCTGCACCGGGTTGGCGGGATCGGTCACGTCGACGACCAGCTGCTGCCGCACGCGCGCGGTCGCGACGCCGAAGCCGCCGGCCACGCCCACGAACAGCCGCTGCGCGTCGCGGGTGAAGACCAGGTGCCCCGGCTCGGTGGTCTCCTCGTCGGTGCCGGTGATCGCGGTGGTGCACCCCGGGCCGCGGTAGAGCAGGGGCAGCTCCTTCACCAGCGCGTCGGTCTGCGCGTCGACGACCGCGAGCTGGCCGACCTGACAGGTCACCCCGCCGGCGCCTTCGCGCGGCTTCTCCTGCAGCGAGTAGACGTACCGGCCCGCAGGATGCGTCTTCGTGTATCCGGCGCCCGAGCCGGCCGTCGGGATGCGCTGGAGCGAAGGCGCGGGCAGATCCATGTCGATGACGGCGATCTCTCCGGACGCGGTGATCGAGCAGTAAGCCTTGCCGTTCACTTTCGCGGTCGCGCAGCCGTGCGGCGAGGGCGGCTGGCCGTTCTGGTAGGTGGGGTCGCAGGTCTTCGCCCGCGACGATCCGTCGAACCCGAGATCCTCAGCGCTCCACGTCTTCACCTCGGCGATCTGCGCGGGGTTCGAGTAGTCGTACACGCCGAAGACTTTGTCGCAGTCCCCGATGTTCGAGATGGCCGCGCGCTCGAGGCGCGTGCTGAACGTGCCTTTGTGGTGGCCGACGCCGAGCGCCACCTCGCCCACGGCGGTCAGCGGCGTCTCCTCGCTCGGGAGCTGGAAGAACGACGCGCTGTTCGTCGCCGCTGCGCCGCTCTGGCCATCGTTCATCGTCACCCAGTACTGCCGGCCGTTGCGCAGGGGCGTGATGAGCGAATGCACCGGCCGCACGGCGCCGTTGGTCGACGAGGGGAGCCGCGCGGTCACCAGCATGGTGCGGCCGTCCACGGCGAGCACCTCGTTTCGGCCGGTCAGGTTCAGGATCACCGTGCCGCCCTCCAACGCTTGCATGTCGACGGGCGACGCGACGTCGATCACCTCGCCGGGGAGCTCGTCGCCGGACGCGAGGTCGTAGGCGGTGAGCACGTCGTCGTGCGCCACGAAGAGGGTGTGGGTCATCAGCTCGGCGCTGGGACCGTTGGGGTTCGACGAACAGCCAAGGCCAATGCAGCCGGACAGCAGGAAGCTCAAGACAACGGAACGGGATGGCGAGGGTGACATGAAAGCCTCGTGGAAAGAGTGGTCGAAAGAAGCGCTCGAAGCGGACAGGACGCACGCGCGCGCAGCCCGGTCCCTCGATCGGAGCGACCGAGAGCGAGCACGACATGCTCAGCGGGGCTGAAGCGCGGCGCGCGTCAGGCGCGCGGCGGCGCTCGGGGAGGCGCGATGGCGCGCTCGAGCCGAAGCTGCGGCGGCGGGGGCCACCGCGAAGAGGTGAACGGCACGGCCTCGGGCGGATCGGCCCCTGTGAGCTCGAGCAGCGCGAAGACCACCAAGCTGGGATCGCTGCTGTCGCAGTGGTTGCGCCACCCGGTGTCCTCCGTCCGCTCGCTCGGCGGGGCCGTGGCCTTCATCGCCCGGTGGCAGGGCGGCAAGTCCGCGTCGAGCTCGTCGCCCGCCTCACCCGCGCTGGCGCGGTGGTGCGGGCAGTCGCAGGGCACCTCCGGGCCGTGCTTGCATTCGCAGCGGCCCTGCGAGAACGGCGAGCCGCCGTACGCCAAGAGGCCGCCGTGCGTGAGCAGGAGCACGAGCGCGACCCAGCGCCAGAACCGGCTCAGGCGATAGGCGCGCTTACTGAGCACAGCCGCAGCCTCCTCCGGGCGCGCTCCCCGGAAGCCCACCCGCGGTCCGCGACTCGACCAGCTTGCTGCGGTAGGCGCCGGTGATCGGGTCCTCTCCCAACCCGACGGTCATGCTGGGCGACGCGAGCGTGCTTCGCTCGGCGGGCCGAACGTTCGCGCAGCCGAGCGCCAGCACGGACAAGCTGAAGAGGAGCAGCCCTCGCACGCGGCACCTTTTAACGACGCAGCCACGTCGAGCGCAACGTCTCGCGAGGCCTCGCCTTAAAAGCACCGCTAATGGACGGCGGCAGCCGCGGAGATCGCGGGCATCATCGGCAGCGTCTGGCGAACCGACCGGCGGACCTCGCCGTGGGTGCCGGGCGCGAACGTCCGCACGCAGCCGAGGATCTTCGGCAACGCCTGCTCGACGTTCACCTTCACGTAGACGGTGATGGTGCCGTCGTCGTTGACGCGCGCGCTGACGACCTCGTCCATCACGCTCAACTTGGTCATCAACAGGTCCACGCCGACCTGAAGGGCGGGGGCCTTTGTCTCACGCTTGAACAGCTTGGTGAACAGATCGCGGAAGGGGTCCATGGCGTCGTGCAACTCTCCTCAGAAGAGTTATCGACCCCATCGGCGCGAAGTTCCGTGATCGAAGGCCCGCTGCGCGTCTTTCGTGCCAGCTCAGCGCGGCCGCCTGCGGCCCGCTCGCAGCAGGCCTCCCAGCAAGAGCAGCAACCCCCAAGACGCACTGGAGAAATCGCCGGCGCCGCAACCGCAGCCGGCGAGCAGCCCCGCGTTGGGCT
>CAZEDU010000136.1:0-7929 GCA_964511185.1 uncultured Myxococcaceae bacterium
ACGTTTCATGGCGCGGGCGATGCGGCTCTGCCTGAGCTCGCTCGCGAGGTCGGGAGCGGGCTTCTGTTGCAGCGCGGCCGCCTTGGCGATCTCCGTGTCCTTCCGCGCCTTCTCGCGATCGTCGAGCATGAGGTTGTTGATGGTCTTCGGGAAGAGGCTGTCGGCGAGCGTCTCGTCGCCGTACTCGCCGCCGCCGGTCTTGATCTCCGACGTGCCGAGCGTGCTGATGGCGAGGAACGCGCGCTTGATGTCGGCGTTGGTCTTCTTCGCTTTCGCGAGCGTGTCGGCGGCGTCCTTCTCGTTGGTCTTCAGCGGTGCACCCATGTTCACCCTCCCACGTCGAGCTCTCGAACTGCGCCCACCACAGTCACCGGGAGCGGCAGCGACTGACGCAGGCACGCGCGGCCGCCGGTGTCCCACCTGCGCGACGGCACCACCTGGAGCACCTGCGTACCCGGTACCGGCGCGTCCCACCCCGACTCCACGGTGTGCGGCCGCGACTCCACCAGGTGCTCAAAGTCCTGCCCGGCGAGGATGCCCGCGCTCTGATCGAGCTCGAAGCCGACGCGTGTGACGGTCTTCTGCTTGAGGCGCGAGTCGGCCGAGACGACGTCGAGCAGCTCGAGGTCCGGCGTGTAGAGCAGGCCGACGTACAGCGTGACGCCGGCGCCGTCATTCGCCACCGGCAGCGTGCTCAGCGCGATCGCACCGCCCTGGACGGTGAAGGGGCCCTGCGGGGCGTTGCCTTTCGCGCACATGTAGACCTGCTCGCCCTCGAGGTGGTCGAGGCCGGTGATCGCCAGCGCCGGCACTCCCTGCTCCACCATCACGCCGCAGTCGACGCAGCCGTCGTCCTCGGGGAGGCCGCGGCGCACGCGGCTCGTCATGCGCTCGATACACATGGTGCCGGCGCTCCCGGCGATCGCCCGCTCGACGATGACGTACACCGCGTCCTCTTCGCCCTCGGGCACCGCGCAGACGCGCTTGTAGGCCGCCGGCGTGCCGTAGCCGTAGGTGCCGGAGAGCGACGTCGGCGAGCCGTCGTGGCGCGCCCACCCCACCGCGCCCTCGGCGCCGATGGTGAGGCTGAGCAGCGTGCCGTCGGCGCGCACCGCCCAGATGAGCCCCCATGGATCCTCCGCGTACGTCCAGTCGACGATGGCCTTGCTCGAGGCCGCGCCGAGCGCGCCGACGGCCGAGCCGACGAAGAGGTGATCGCTCTGCCCGGAGATGTCGACGCCGCCGTACGTGCCCTCCCGGCCGTCGAAGCGGAGCGCGCGCACGCCCGCGCCCTTCGTGCGCGCGAAGAGCACGTCGCCCTCGACGATGAGAGGAGGGAGCTCCGTCATGCCCACCTCGTCGATGACGCGCGCGTCGACGGAGTCGAAGTCGAGCACGCCGCCCTGTGCGCCGGAGAGGCTCCACACGCTGGACTTCGTGCCGATGATGAGCCGCTGGTGCGCCACCATCGAGACGATCTGCTCGAAGCGCCTCGAGGCGAGCTCGAAGACGAGGGCCTCGCCGGCCGTGTGGATGATGGTGTTCAAGTCCCAGCGATCGAACGCGTCCGTCTCGCTGGTGAAGATGGTGGCGGGCCGCCGCGGCGTGCCGCCAAAGACGAGCCGATTCTGGAAGAAGGCCACCGCCGTCGGGTTCTCGTAGACGGTCGCTCCGGCGGGCGTGGTGATCCGAAACGGGTGCGTGCCGAACGGCGGCGGCGTGAAGAAGTCGGGCTCCGCGCCGACGTCGATGAACTTGTACCAGTCCGTCGAGCCGATGAAACCGTACACGCCGCCGGGGATGGGTCCGCGGCCGCGGTAGTAGTTCGCTGCGATGACCCGGTACGCCGACGTCGGCACGTTGTCGCCGCCGGAGGGCCCGTCGATGTGGAGGCCGCGCTCGATGGTGACGGGCGCCTCGAGGTACACGGCCAGCATGTCGGGCGAGTACGTGGCCGGCGCGTTGGCGAGGTTGCCGTCCCAGTCCTCCGTGATGCGCCACGGGAGCGTCTCGTAGATCTGCCCAGTGACGGCGTCCTGCACGGTGAGCGTCACCAGATAGACCCACTCGCGCGCCGGCGTCGACGCGCCAGGCGCGGCCGTGGCGGTGATCACCGGGTAGCTGCCGCCCACCGTGGCGGTCGAGAAGTAGGGCCTCGGCGGGGAGAGGGAGCGATTGCCGATGGTGAACTTCACCTGCGTCCCGACGTTCGGGTACTGGCGGAGCTCCTGCGCGGGAAAGCTCGGGTGCGTCAGAATCATCACCGCGCCGAGCTGCGCGAACTTCACCTGCGTGATGTCGAAGCCAGCCGCCACCGTGCCGGCCTGCAGCTCGAGCACCTCATTCGCGGCGCTGTCGTACGTCGCCGTCGCACCGCTGGGCGCGGTGATCGTCTCGGCCGCCTGGAAGACTCCGGTGACGCGCGCGAGCTGCAGCTTGATGACGCCGGCGTCATTCTTCACGGAGACGACCTCCGCCCAGGCGCCGCTAGTACCTCCAGTGATGATCTCACCTACGGCGAAGGCGCCGGCGACGGCCGAGAGGGTCGCGTAGTAGCCCTGCACCTGTCGGCCCGAGGTGAAGAAGCGGAAGTAGAGCTGCCGCGCCGCACCCGAGATGCCCACCTCGAGGCAGTAGCTCGAGTCGTCGGAGTAGACGAAGGGGATGAGCCGCACCTGCGAGCTGCCGTCCTTCGTCGTCGTGATGTAGAGGCTCCCCGGGCGCGACACCGCGGCGCCGTGCTGCTTCGTCGGGAAGAAGTTGCGCATCGTGCGCAGGCCGCGCGCAAAGAAGGAGCGATCGCTCCGGCCCCACGACATCGGGGCGATTTCACCTCCGCCGAAGTTCGTCTGCCGGGGCATGCGTCACCCCCTCGAGGTGGTGAGGGGTGACGGCGGCTCGACGTCCTCGCGGCGCGAATTCATCTCGGCCACCTGCGCGCGCTTGAGGGCCTGCAGCGCCTTGGCCTCGGCCTGCGCGGCGAGCTGCGGCTTCACCGGCACCACGAGGGCCAGCTTCACGGCGAGCGCCCAGGCGACGGCCTGGACGAAGGTGGGCGTCCACAGCGCGACGTTGGGGCACTCGGCCGTGTAGATGAGCTCGGCTTCGGGTTGGTCGGTCAGCAGCACCCGGCCAGAGAGGCCGCTGCCGCCGTCGCGGCCCTCGACGTCGAAGGGGATCTCCAGCTCGGGTGTGACGCGACGCTGGCCGGGGTAGATGCGGCGCGGCGCCAGGCAGTCGGCGGGGAGCTGGTACACGTACTCCCACCCGGTGCGCTCCTCGGCGAGGACGGAGAGCTCGGTGCGCAGCGTGGCGAAGCGCCAGGGGAAGAGCTGCAGCAGCTCGTCACGGGTGGGCGCGTAGTGCAGCTTGCACATGCGCGCCTCGAGGGTGTTCTCCTCGAGGGAGTTGAGGGTCTGCCCGTTGCCCACGTACGCGAGGGCGAAGTTGCAGACCTGGTGAGGCGCGGTCGTCGCTGCGGGCACGCGCCACCTCCCTCATTAGCCGACGGTCTGATCAGCCGCGCGACCGCTCTTCACGGGGGTGGACTGGGGGGCGGTCGTCTTGATGTCCTCGATGGGCGTCCAGTCCGACGCGGGGAACTGGTCGACGACGGTGATGCGCTCGCCCTGCTGGAAGCGGCGGGTACCCTGGTACGCACCCTTCGGGCCCACGATGTACGTGTGCGGCCCCTTGAACTCGGGCGGCACCTCGCGCTTCGGGAGCTTCTTGTGGTTGCCGGGCCGCTGCGCCTCGCGCTCGGCCGCGAGAGCCTTGGCCACGCCGGCGCCGATGGCCTCGCCGAGCTTCGCGATGAAGCTCTCGAGCTCGCCCACGGGGATACTGATCGCCGGAACTGCCGCTCCGCTGGCCGAGGTGGCGCCTTCCGCCGGCTGCGTCTTCTTCGTGTCGTTCGCCATGGGCTGCTCCTGGGTGCTGCGTGGATTGCGGTCGGCTGGATTTGAACCAGCGTTCTCTGGGTTATGAGCCCTGAGCGGGTGTCCGAGCCCCCGCCGCACCGTCGATCAGGTGAACGTGCCGGGGGCCGAGGCGACGTCCTTCGCGAGGTACGCGCTCACCTTCCCGGTGGTCATGTTCGTCGTGAAGATGTTGTAGCGGAGGCCGAGGTAGCGCTTGCTCACGCCGCCGCGGGGGATCGCCAGCCGCCACTTGTAGCCCACGACGAGCGACGCCACGGCGACGCCGACGGTGATCGACCCGCCCGGCGCCTGCGTGAGGCTCTGCAGGTTGGTGGTGAGGCCCTCGTCGTCGGCCTGGACGAGCTCGACGAGCACGGTGCCGTTGACGCCCGTGAATGCCTCGGTCACCTGCACGACGATCTGCAGCTCGTTGCCGCGGCCGATGTCGTTGACCGGCGAGTTGCTGTTGATCGTCGTGCGCTGCGCCCCGCCCCACAAGTCGATGGACTTGGTGGACAGGTAGTTCCCGACCACCTGGGCCAGGTCCTGGTTGTCGCTGAACATCTCGAGGGCGTCGAACATCGGTGGCTCCTGGTGAAAGGGAGAAGCGGAGGGAGAGGGCGCGGCGCTTACGAGACCGGCGACTCGGTGATGAGGATCGAGTCGGATGCGAGGATGGGGTAGCCCATGAAGCTCATGAGCGGACCGCCCTTCTCGATCTCGTTCTTGGTGAGGGTCGACGAGCCGATGGTGCCGAGCACTTGCGAGTAGAGGTACTCCTCGAGGAAGCCGCTCATCAGCCAGGTGACGCGCACCGTGGGGTCCTTGCGGAGCTCGGGGCGCAGGCGGAAGTACGCCTTGCGCATGTCGTCGATGAGCGCCGTGCCGGTGAGGGCGACGGAGCCGGTGTCGACGTTGACGATGCGCACGACGGCTTCGGCGTCGGCGACGGCGAGGCCCACGTCCCAGTTCCACACCGTCTCGTAGGCGTTGTAACGGTTGCCCGCCTCGTCGGTCATCACCTGCTTGCCCATGTCCTCGGACTGCAGGCCGACGGTGCCGTTCTTCGGGACGATCCCGTAGACGGTGTCGAGGCTCCACGCGACGAGCCAGATGGACGTCTGATCGTTGCCGGTGCCGCCGCCCGTCGACGAGTCGACGACCTGGTTGGCGTACGGCGTGCCGGTGAGGTTCGCGTACCGGGGCGCGAGGCCGTTGAACTTTCGCGGCGCCGAGGCTGTCGCGTTGTAGATGATGCCGGTCTCGAGCTCGTACCGGAACGCGCGCAGGAAGCGCATGTCGCGCGAGGCGCGGTAGCCGGCGTCGTTGCCGTGGAGGCGCATCAGCTGCGCGTCGACGATCGACCGGCCCTCCATCAGGCCGCACGTTTCGTCGAACTGCGCCGACTTGAACTTGCCCGCGGCGACGCCCTCGTTGAAGGCGCGGTAGCCGATCGACGGGAGCTGCGTCTCGGTGGTGACGCGCTCGCCGGTGTCGAGGTTGCCCACCTTCCACGTCATGTAGTCGAGCAGCGGCGTGCGCTTGCGGAGCGCCTCGACGATCTTCGCCTGCTTGCCGTTGGGATCCGACGCCTTCACGAGGTCGGACAGCGTCGGGTTCTCAGCAACGTTCGCGGTGGTCATGACGGTGCGTGCTCCTGGTCAGCGCTTCAGCTCGGGGGAATTCGGGTACATCGCGTCGTTGAAGGTGGCGGTGTCGTTGAGGGCCGTCTTCGCCGCGGCGCCGCTCTTCGGGGCGCCGGTGCTGTCCTCGCCGAGGACTCGGCCCACGTTGACGAGGAAGCGCGCGACGATCGGGTTGTCGCCGAGCATCGAGCCGTCGGCGAGTTGCAGCTGCTCGAAGGCATCGACGAGCGGCGACTTGCCCGTCTTCGGGTCGACGGCGCCGCCGAACTTGAAGAGCGCCTTGCCCGCGAGCTTCATCGACGCGTCGAACTTCGAGCCGCCGATCTCCGGGTCCTTCTTGAGCGCCTCGACGGCCTTCGCCTGGGCGGCCTCGCTGGCGGCCGCGCGGGCCTCGTCGCTCTTCTTCGCGAGCTGCGCCTGGAACTCGACGAGGGCCTGCGCCTGCTTCGCGGTGAAGCCGTGCTCCTTCGCGAGGGGCAGGAAGTCCTTCATCACCGCCTCGTCGAGCGTGAGGCCCTCGGCGAGCTTGAGCTGCGCGACGTCGGTGAAGGGCTTGGCGGCGAGCTCGGCGGCGGCCTTGTCGGCGGCGGCCTGATCAGCGCTCGCCTGCTCCCCGGCCTTCGCCTGGGCGCCCGTGCCGACGTCCGCACCCTTGCCGTCCGTCGAGGTCTGCGCACCGGCGGCGCCGTTCTTCGAGCCCTCGGACGCCGCGGCGGTGGCCGCGCTGCCGAGTGAGGTGCCGCCGTTGCCCGTGCCCGTCGTCATGAGCTGAGACAGTGCAGGCGCCGGGGGACAGCCTCCGGTTACTGATCGCTCTTGTTGCCGCTGTCCTCGTCGAGCTCGTCGCCGAGGCGCGTGATGCGCTCCTGGTGCATCAGCGCCCAGAGCCGCTTGTCCGCGAGCTTCGCCGCGGCGTCGAGCTCCATGCCGATGCGGCGCTGACCGTCATAGTAGGCGTGCTGGCGCGGATCGCCCGCGAAGCCCATCCGCTGCAGGCCGCACGTCTCGAAGATCGTCTCGGAAATGAAGCGACGGCCCTGGGGCAGCTCGAGCACCGCCTTCAGGTCCGCCGCGTGCTGTTCTCGTTGGAGGCGCTCGCGCTCTTCGCGCAGCTCGACGTCGTCGCGAGCCACGTCAGTGGATGGCTCTGCCCGTGAAGAGGCCCGCGCCTGGATCGTACGTGCCCGCGTCCGTCGCCTGCCAGCAGAGCCGGAAGGTGATCGCGTTGGTGCCGCTCACGTAGCAGCTCAGTGAGCTGGTGGCCGGTAGCGCAGTGCCGCCGTCGTCGATGCCGAAGGTGGTGCTCGCGAGGCAGGAGTCACCAACCACCGCGCCGGGGCAGGTACAGGACGAGCTCACGCGGCAGGGCGTTCCGAGCGCCACGTTCGAGAGCTCGCTGAAGTCCACCGAGCACGTGCACTTGGGCTCGACGTAGAGGTTGGTGAACTTCTCCGGCGACACGTGCGGAATCGGCGTGCTGCGGGGCTGCGCGGCGAGCACCAGATCGTCCACCGTCACCACGGGGAAGCCAGCCAGCGCGAGCTCGTCCACGGGAGGCAGCGCGCCGAGCGCGAGCTCCTCGAGGGGCGGTGCGGACGTCGGCACGGAGACGGCCATGGAGAGGAGTGCGACGAGTCCGAGGGCGCCAGGCAGGAAGAGCTTTCGCATGGGTGAAAGACTCTCCCGAATGGGGGACAGCCTCCGTCAGGCCTGCGGAATCTGGGCGGTGGCCTGCGTGCCGAGGAGGCGCGTGAGGGCGTTGTCGCTGGCCGTGTCCGCCTGGCTGAGGGCCTTCGCGCCCTGCGCCGCGGCGAGGGCCGTCTCGGCCTGCTGCTGGGCCTGCTGCGCGGCCGCGCGCTCCTCGCGCATCCGAGCGACCTCGTCGTCGCTGCGCACCACGGAGGGGGGCACGGCGAGGGCGTCGGCGATCTCATCGATGGCCTGGTCGAGGTTGATCTTGTCCATCGCCTCGCCCGCCACCTGCGCGATGTTGGCCACGAGGCCGACGAGGCGCTCGATGTTGTTGGTCCCGGCGAGCTTCTGCGCCTGGCTCATGATGCTGACGAAGTCGAACTTGAGCTCGGCGCCGACGAGCTGCTCGGGCGGGGGTGGGAGTTCGCCGCGGCGCCAGAGAATCATGAAGACGCGGAAAAGCAGCGGGCGGAGCACCTCCTCCTCGTTGCGCTCGTTGACGGAGCCGAGCAGCAGCATCTGCTCCTGCTGGCGCGCGTTCACCTCGGTGGCCGTCATCTTCCCCTCGCCGATGCGCTGGAACATCAGCGCGAGGTCCGCGTAGTACGCGCGCTCGACGTTCTGCCGGAGTTGCTGCTGCTTGAAGGCGAAGCGCTCGAGCGTGCCGGGTT
>CAZEDU010000136.1:7939-13239 GCA_964511185.1 uncultured Myxococcaceae bacterium
GTTCGATCGTCATCGCGGGCTCGAACTTCCCCTGCGTGCCGCCCTCGATGTACGTCATGTCGCCGGCGAGAGTGGAGGTGCGCTGGCCGATGAGCCCGGTGTCGCCCTTCATCGGCGGATTCACCGACTTGTCGAAGGCCTGCTCCTCGCGCCGCGCCAGGTGCTGCAGCGCCTTCGCGTCGCCCACCGCCTCCATGCCGGGGCAGTCGGAGCCGTAGACGTCCTCGCCCGTCACGTTCCAGCGCCCCACCATGAAGGGCTGCTCGTAGTACCCGGCCTCGCGGAGGAACTTGTCATCCTGCGGTGTCGCGCCGATCTCGAACCAGCAGCTGCGGAAGCGCATGCCCTTCGGGCCGATGACGCCTTCCTCGTAGTCGTCGTTCGGCTCGATGAGGTGGCACACCTCCACCTCGCCCTCGTAGTCCTTCGCGTTGTAGCGGTTGCGGACCTGCTCGCTGCAGGCCTCGAGGCCGAACTCGTCGACGAGCTGCTTCACGGTGAAGACGACGTCGTGGAAGACGGTGGTGACGCGGCCCTTCGCGTCGGCTGCGAGGGCGAAGCTGCCGATGGGGAAGACGCGGCCGCGGACGATGGACTCGGCGTCCTCCTCGACGAACATGACGGAGGTGCCGAAGCTGCCCTCGTCGCCGATGAGGTTGTCGAGGCACTGGTACAGGTTCGACTTCTTCAGGGTGTCGCGCTCCTTCTGCTCCACCTCGAAGACCCAGTCCTTCACCGCCTGCACTTCCTTGAGCGCTGGATCGTTGACGCCACCGAGGAACCAGCGGCGCGCCGGCGACGCCATGCCCGACGTCATGAGGGCGCGCAGCGTGCGGGCCGCGACGGTGGCGCTCGAGTCGATGCGCGCGCGCTGGCGGTCCTTCGCCTTGCCGCCCTTGTTCGCCTCCTCGGTGAAGAAGCGCCCTCGGCGTGGAAGGATGCTGTCGGCGATGTCCTTCCAGTCTTGATCCCAGTGCGCCCTGCGGTGGTTGACGAGCGACTCGCGGCGCTTCAGGTACTGCTGCTTGCGGGAGAGCTGTGGAACGGCGGTGTCTGCCATGGCTGACCTCTCAGTTGTCCGTCACGTGGGTGCTGCCGCGCAGGTGCTCAGGGACGAGCTCGCGGCGCGCGCCGACGCCCACGTATTGCTCACGCCGGCGCACCGGCGCGGCGAAGGTGAGGACGAAGGCGTCGGCCCTGTCTGGACTGCGGCCGAGGCGCGCCTTGATGTCCTCCTTCGGCTCGAGGCAGCGGCGCTCCTTGTTGTCGAACCAGTACTTCGGCGCGGCGAGCTCGGCGTGGAGGAGCGGATCGTCCGGCAAGCACCCGCCGTCGAGCACCCACTCGCGCATCTTCCAGTACATCTCCGCGCGGCGGTTCTGGTACTTCGTCGGCTCGAGCGCGGCCGAGCCGAAGTTGATGGGCCGCACGATGCCAGCGTGCGTGCTGCGCTTCATGAAGTCTTCGACGCTCGCGCCGACGCCGCCGCCGTCGAAGAAGCCGCCGTCGGCGCCCCACGTGGTGGCGAACTTGATGATCTGCTCGCCGAACTCCGGGCCGTCGAGGCCCTGGAAGTCCTTCAGGCGGAAGCACACACGGCCCTGGCGGGGCGCGATGACGGAGGCGTCGCCACCGAAGCGGCCGACGTCAGCGCCGAGCACCTTGGCCTCGCGGATGTAGCCGCGCTCCTCGAGCTCGCGCTGGCTGGCCGCCGTGCAGTCGGCGAGGTCGAGCAGCTTGTCGGCCTGGCGGTTGGGGAACTTCCCCAGGATATTGACCATCACCAGGTAGTCTTCGCGGCCGTACTGCTGAATCTTCGCGCGGGCGATCTCGATGTCGATGCGGGGCGAGCGCTTCGGATCGTCCGGGTCGCCGGTGATGTACGTGACGTGCCAGAGGTGCTTCTCCACCTTGCACGCGCGCCAGAGCGGCCCCTCGGTGCGCGTGGGGTTGCCGCAGATGACGACGCGCGTCTCGATGCCGCTGTTCAGCACACCCTCGGCCGCCTGCACGACGCCGTCGGGGATGTCGCTCACCTCGTCGATGAGCCAGCACGCGTAGTCAGCGTGGAGGCCTGCGAGCGAGTTGGCCTGCTGCTGTGGATCAGCGTCCTCCTTCCACGTGCGCCGCGAGATGAACCACGTCTCCGGCGACTCGCGCGACTCGATGGACTCGCCGCGGATGACGAACTTCTTCATCAGCAGCTTGCTCTTGTTCATCCACATCGCGAGCTCGGGCCAGAGGCAGTCGTCGAGGTTGGCGCCGGTGACGCTGGTGCACGCCACCTTCGAGTAGGGCCGCGTCGCGAGGAAGATGAGGCCAATCCACGCGAGCAGCGCCGTCTTGCCCGGGCCCTTGCACGCGACGGCCGCCATGCGCCGCCACTTCGCCTGGCCGTTGGCCTCGCGCGCGCCGAAGGCGAGCAGCATGTCCTTCTGCCACTCGTCGGGCTCGACGCCGAATTGCTCCCGCACGAAGAGGAGCGGCCCCTCGGGCGTGAGGTAGCGCCTCACCGCGGCGACGGCCTCTGCGCGCTTACTCGCCACCGCGAGTGCCCTTCATCGCCTCGATGAGGAGATCGGCCAGCGACTCGTCGGCGCTCACCTCCACCTTGTCGGTGAAGAGCTTCTCGTGCTTGCCGAGCAGCTCGAGGCCCTTGTCCTTCGGCCAGAGCGTCACCTTCACGGTGCGGCCCACCTTGAACTTGTCCTGCCCGGTGCCCTCGAAGAGCTCCTCCACCTCGAAGCCCTTGATGGCGCGGCGGATGTCCTCGGGCATCTCGACGAGGGGCTTGAGCGTGCCGTACTGCGGCGACTCCTTGTCGGTGACGAAGGCGCCAATCAAGTCGGAGAAGGCGAGGCGGCCGAGTTCGGTGAGGACCTGCTCGCCCCGCGCCTCGAGCTTGCCGAGGTGGCGCGACTCCGCCTCGTCGATGGCCTGGGCGACGAGGGGATTCTGCCGGAGCTCGTAGCCCGCCTGGTGCGCGGTGCGCGCCGAGTAGCCAGCGCGCTCCGCGGCCTTGGTGGCGTTGGCGTCGACGAGGTACTCGGCGACGAAACGCTTCTGCTTCGCTGTGAGCTTCTTCTCAGCCACGCTCCCAGAGTGCTGCCCCGAGGGGACAGCCTCCGGAATCAGCGGCGGCGTCCGCTCATCGTCCGCTCTCCCTACGCCAACGAGACCAGCACGCGGCGAAGAGTAACGCGTACCCCGCGAGCCAGATCACGCCGAACACGTAGATCATCAGGCCTCGTTTGTAGCAGGAGTGCCGACGTCCGCACTCTCCGGCTTCGGGAAGTGGGCGACGCCCGCGCAGTCCGCACGGTGATCGGTCTCGACGCCAGCCGGGCCACCGTCCGAGCCGTCAACCTGACGTCCTCGGGCTCCGCAGAAGGCGCACACGAGATTTGGGGCGGTCCCAGACATGGCCTGCACCACCTCTGCTTCGAACGCCTCAGTCGCGGTCTCGAACGTCACGCCTTGCCGCCGCGCGGCGCGGACGATGTGGGCTGGGATGTGACCCGGGTTCACCTTCTGCTCGATGAAGAGCGAGAAGGCCTTCTCGTGCGAGCGCTTGAGGTTCTGCTTCGCCAGGCGCATCGCGAGCGCCTCGCACGCTTCGAACCTCTCCGTCGCGTACTCGACGCCGCCGTGGCGCACGGCCGCGCTGAAGACGAGGCTGATCGCCGACTGCTCGGCCGCGTTCTCCTGGTTGAGCTCGTTCAGGTGCGGCTGCAGCTTCTGGATGAGCTGCTCCTGAATCTGATCGCGCGCGCCCGACGTCAAGTCGAGCACCTTGCCTCCAGGCGGAAGGCCCTGCGGACGAACGCCGGGCGGGAAGTGGCCATTGTTTCCGTGCTTGCTCATGACTTCGCCTTTCGTACTGCGTGCTGCGGGTGGGACTGCAGGTGCTGCTTCTTGTGGTGCGGGTGGTGCGGACGACGCGGACGGCCGCCGTGCGCCGACTTGTCGCCGTACGAGGCAACGAAGGCCTCGACGCCGCCGGGCTGCTCGAGCTGCGCGCGGTGCTTGCGGAGCAGCTTCGGCACGTAGCTCCAGAGGTACTCGCGCAGCTGGAAGCGGACGCGCTCCTTGCCGCGCTGGAACTCCTCGTCCGTCTTCGTGTCGAGCTCGTCGCGGTACGCGAGGAAGGCGCGGAAGAGACTCTCGAGCGGGTCGCCTGAGCGCTCGTTGAGGGCCGCGGCGATGGACTGCCCGCGGAGCTTCCGCTTGCGATGCCCCGCGCAGAGGCCGCCCTTCTCGACGGGGCGCTCGCACGTCCCCTCTTCGCCGGCACAGCTCATTTCGAGGACCTCCGTAGATCAGGATTTGTCAGCTTCAGGACGTGGCCTCCGCAGGCGTCAGCGACGTGGTGCGCAGCCGCTCGCCCTTCGCGAGACGGCGACGTGACGCGGCCTTCTGCTGCGCCTCCGTCTGCGTGTCGGCCTCAATGGCGGTCATGCAGCGTTCCTCCTGAGCTGGCCGATTGACTGCGCCTGTCGCCGCCGCTCACGCCACGACTTCGGAGGCGGGTGGCGCTCGTCACGCCGCCAGCACCGGAAGTAGGCCACCTTGCACTCGGGGGCGTCGCACCGGACGCGCCTCCGGCTGCCGGACTGCGGCAACTCGTCGAGACAGAAGGGGCACAACCCCTCGGGCGTGGCACGGAGCATCTGCTGGAGGCCGGGCCCTCCCTGTCCGCGAGTGCGCGCGGCTTTGATTCCACCGATGTGCGTGCCGCTCATGGCCCGGCTCCCGTGGCGAGCCACTCGACGTACGCGGCGTCGAGCTTCGTCTGTGACTCGGCCGCGTTGTGCAGGCGCAACAGCTCCTCGCACACCGCGTCGATGGCCTCGCTGCTGAGCAGGGTGCGATCCTTGAGCAGCTCGCCGTCCTGGCCGCGGATGGTGCGGAGGCGGGCGCTGATGAGGGCGAGCTCGCGTCGTTGAGTGGGCGTCATCGCTTCGGCTCCGGGACTGCTGGAGGCCTGCAAATGCAGCCGTTGCCGGGGTCCTCGAGGTGCTTCCGGCACTCGGCGGTGTGGAACGTCCAGAAGGTCCAGACGGGCTTGGGCTCACTCATGGCTTCCTCCACGCGGCGCGAGCGGTGAGCACTGCCATGAGGTGATCGAGCGCCTTCTCGCCATCGCCGCCCTTCGGTCGCGGGTCGTTGGTGGTCGCGTCGAGCGCCCGCATCGCGGCGTCATAGACTTCGACGAACGCCTCCTTGAGTGTGACTCCCTTCGGCTGATGCTTCGCGAAGTGGAGCGCTCTGAGTAGTGCCTCGCGCTCGGTGGCCTTCCA
>CAZEDU010000137.1:0-10885 GCA_964511185.1 uncultured Myxococcaceae bacterium
TCTCCGGGCGGGGCGAGCTGCACGCCCATGTCGGCGAGCTTCTGCTTGAGCAACGTCTCGGTGAGCATCACCATCTCCTGCGGCAGCGTGCCGCTGCGGTCGATCACCGGCGCGACCGACACGTAGAGCCGCGCCGCGCGGCGGCCCCCCTCCAGCGCCTCGATCGCCTTGGCGACGGCCAGCTGCACGTCCCGGCTCGCGTCAGACTTCTTGGCCCTCAGGCACGACAGGCCGCGCCCCTGCTTCAAGTCCCCCAAGGCGCGGGCGGCGGCGCTGCGGACGACGACCTCTTTGTCCTGGAGCGCCTCGCAGAGCGGGTCGACGGCGGCGGGGTTCTTCGAAGCGCCCATCACCAACGCGGTCTGCGCGCGCACGCGGGGGTCGCTCGCGCCCTTGAGCTGCTTGGCCAAGAACTCCATGCGGGCATCGCCCTGCGCCCAGGCGCTCGCACTGACCAGGACAATCCATGCGAGGAGGGCGCGCCGCATCGGCTCGGCCGTTAAGCATAGCCAAAGAACGCCGCTTTTCGGCCTCGAGCGACAACCTCCACGGAGCCGCCCGCTCCCTCGAGCGGCGTGCGGCTGGCTGGCGGGCGTCGCGTAAGCCGCTGTGGCATAAGAGCAGCCTATGTCTTCCAGCCTGACCGCCAGCCAAGTGCGCGAAGCTTTCTTGAAGTTCTTCGAGGCGCGCGGCCACCGCCGCGTCGCGTCCTCGTCGCTCGTGCCGCACAACGACCCCACCCTGCTCTTTACCAACGCGGGGATGGTGCAATTCAAAGACGTCTTCACCGGCCGTGAGAAGCGCGACTACACGCGCGCCACCACGTCGCAGAAGTGCGTGCGCGCCGGCGGCAAGCACAACGACTTGGACAATGTCGGCTTCACCGCCCGGCACCACACGTTCTTCGAGATGCTGGGCAACTTCTCCTTCGGCGACTACTTCAAGGACGACGCCATCGCGTTCGCTTGGGAGCTCGTCACCCGGACGCTCTCGATCCCGAAGGACCGGCTCGCGGTCACCGTGTTCAACGGCGAGAAGGGCCTGCCGTGGGACGAAGAGGCCGCCAAGCTGTGGGCGAAGCAAGGCGTCCCGGCCGACCGCATCTGGAAGCTCGGCTACAAAGACAACTTCTGGGCGATGGGCGACACCGGCCCGTGCGGCCCCTGCTCCGAGATCCACTTTCACCAGGGCGACGACATCGCGTGCGCCGAAGAGGCGGCGGGCAAGAAGTGCCAAGGCGTCGCGTGCGACTGCGACCGCTGGCTGGAGATCTGGAACCTGGTGTTCATGCAGTTCGAGCGCAAAGAGAAGGACGCGCCGCTGCAGCCGCTGCCCAAGCCTTCCATCGACACCGGCGCGGGCCTGGAGCGCATGACCGCCGTCGTGCAGGGCAAGCGGACCAACTACGACACCGACCTGTTCACGCCGCTGCTCCAAGAGGTGAGCGCGCTGTGCAACAAGCCCTACGGCAAGAACGAAGACGACAGCGCGTCGATGCGCGTCATCGCCGACCACTCGCGCGCGGCGGCGTTCCTCATCGGCGACGGCGTGCAGCCTTCGAACGAAGGCCGCGGATATGTCCTGCGCCGCATCATGCGCCGGGCGATTCGCCACGGCGCCAAGCTCGGCCTCGACGAGCTGTTCATGCCCAAGACGGTCGAGCGGGTGATCGAGCTGATGTCCTCGGCGTACCCGGACCTGAAGGACAACCGCACCTTCGTGCTCGAGGTGACGCGCCACGAGGAGGAGTCCTTCCGCCGCACGCTCGATCGCGGCCTGAAGATGATCGACGAGGAGATCGCCCGGCTCGGGAAGCAGAACGCCAAGGTGCTCTCGGGCGACGTGGTGTTCTTCCTGCACGACACGCACGGCTTCCCGTGGGACTTGACGCAGATCATCGCGCGCGAGCGCGGCTTCGACATCGACCAGCAGGGCTACGAAGCGCGCATGGCCAAGCAGCGCGAGCAGGCGAGCTTCGGCGGCTCGGGCGAGAAGGCGGTCGGCGACGTGTACCTGACGCTCGCCGAGAAGCTGGGGCCGACCACGTTCCTGGGCTACGACGGCGAAGGCCACGAGGGCGAAGGCACCGTGCGCGCGATTCTGGTGAAGGGCACCGAGACGACGTCGGCGAAGGCCGGCAGCGAGGTCGAGGTGGTGCTCGACCGCACGCCCTTCTACGGCGAGTCGGGCGGACAGGTGGGCGACACCGGCCGGCTCGTCGCGCACGGCGGCAAGACCGTGGCGGCGGTGCTCGACGCCCAGCGCCCGGTGCAGAACCTCATCGTCCACAAGGTGAAGGTGACGCAGGGCGAGCTTCAGGTCGGCGACGTGGCGCAGCTGTCGGTCGACGGCGAGCGGCGGCGGGCCGTCCGCGCGAACCACTCCGCCACGCACCTGCTGCACAAAGCGCTCAAGCTGGTCCTGGGCGACCACGTGAAGCAGGCCGGCTCGGTGGTCGCGCCCGACTACCTGCGCTTCGACTACGCGCACTTCGCGGCGCCGACGCCCGAGCAGCTCGAGCAGGTCGAGGACCTGGTCAACCGGTGGATCCGCGACAACGCCGAGGCGGTGACCCGGGTGATGGCGCTCGACGAGGCGAAGGCGTCGGGCGCGGTCGCGCTGTTCGGCGAGAAGTACGGCGAGCGCGTGCGCGTGGTGAGCGTGCACCCCGAGTCGACCGAGCTGTGCGGCGGCACGCACACCCAGCGCACCGGCGACATTGGCCTGTTCAAGATCGTCTCGGAGTCGTCGATCGCCTCGGGCGTGCGCCGCATGACCGCGCTCACCGGCGTGGGCGCGCTCGAGCACGTGCGCGAGACCGAGAAGGAGCTCAAGCGCGCGGCCGACTCGCTCAAGACCTCTCCCAAGGAGCTGGTGAAGCGGCTCGAGGCGACCCAGAAGCGCATCAAGGACCTCGAGAAGAAGCTCGAGGAGGTCCAGCTCAAGGCGCAGACCCAAGGCCCCGCGGCGACCGAGCGCGTACAAGAAGTGAACGGCGTGAAGGTGCTGGTCAGCCGCATCGACCCGGCCGACGCCAAGGTCTTCCGCGGGCTCGCCGACCGCTACCGCGACCAGCTCAAGAGCGGCCTGGTGGCCTTGGGCGGCGAGACCGCCGACGGCAAGGCGCTCCTGCTCGTCGCGGCGACGAAAGACCTGGTCGAGCGCGGCTTCAAGGCGACAGACTTGGTCCGGGAAATGGCGAAAGAGGTCAACGGTTCTGGGGGCGGTAAACCCGACATGGCGCAAGCGGGCGGCGTCGACCCTTCGCGCATTCCGGCCGCGTTCGACAAGCTGCTCCAGATGGTGAAGGGCTAGAGCGATTTGAGGTCTGCCTCGGCACGTTTGATTCCGCTTCGCATTCGGCTGCCGTACGCCAGCGAGGCCGAGTTCATCGAGCGCTACGGGTCCAACGTGGCGCGCGGAGGTGTGTTCATCGCCACGCGGGCGCTCAAGCCCGAAGGCACCGAGGTGGCGTTCGAGCTGGTGCTCTCGGACGGCACCCGGCTGATGCGCGGCGAAGGCGTGGTGCAGAAGACGCAAGTGGATGAGGGCGGCCAGCGCTCGGGCATGACCATCCGCTTCACCCGGCTCGACGCGCGCGGCAAGGCGCTCATCGACAAGCTGGTGGCGCTTCGGAGCGGGCTGGCGCCGGCGCTGCCGGAAGAGCAGAGCATCACCAACGCGCCGCTGCCGCCGCGCGGATCGCCGGCCGCGCCGCGCGCGAATGCCACGCCCCCGCCCGCCGCGCCCGAGCCGCCCACGGCGCGCGCGGAAGCCGACCCGCCGCACGAGGAGCCGACGCAGCCGGGCGGTGTGACGCCGCCGGCGCGCTTGGGGAGCGACCCCGACGCGGTGACCGAGTCTCACGTGGCGGCCACCGAGCCGCCCGCGCCGCCGCGCCGGCGAAGCCTCCCCGAGCTGCCCGTCGCTTCGCCCAAGGCGGACAAGCCGCCGGAGGTGGTCTTGGGCATCGACCTGGGCACCACCAACTCGCGCGTGGCGGTGATTCAGGACGGCGCGCCGCGGCTGGTGCCGCTCGGCAGCGACGGCAAGGGCTTCGCCATCCCCTCGGTCGTCGCGCTCGACGAGAAGGGCCGCTTCGTCGTCGGGGCCCGCGCGAAGGCGATGGTGCTCACCGACCCGGCGCACACGGTGTACGGCGCCAAGCGGCTGCTCGGCCGCCGCGCCCGCTCGAAGCGGCTCAAAGAGATGGCCGGCCACTTCCCCTACCGCATCGCGGCCGACGAGCTGGGCGACGCGGGCGTCGAGCTGCGCGGCAAGGTGTACTCGCTGCCGGAGCTGTCGGGCATGTTGCTGTCCGAGCTCAAGTCGGCGGCGCAGGAGTACCTGGGCCGCGAGGTGACCAAGGCCGTCTTGTGCGTGCCCGCCTACTTCAACGACCACCAGCGCGCGGCGATGCTCGACGCCGGCAGGCACGCGGGCCTGGAGATTTTACGCATCCTCAACGAGCCGAGCGCCGTCGCGCTCGCCTTCGGCTACGGCCGCGGGCTCGCGCGCAAGCGGGTGTTCGTCTACGACCTGGGCGGCGGCACCTTCGACGCGTCGGTGGTCGCGCTCACCGGCGACGACCTGGAGGTCATCACCACCGGCGGCGACAACTTCCTGGACGGGCTCGACTTCGACTCGCGGCTGGCGAGCGACTTGGCGAGCCGGCTGGGCACCGAGGAGCAGAGCCAGGTCTCCGCGTCGCTCCAGGCGGTGCAGCGCATTCGCGACGCGGCGGAGCAGGCGAAGATCACCCTCTCCGAGCGCGAGAGCGCCACCGTGCACATTCCGTTCGCGACCACGCGCACCGACGGCAGCCCCGTCGACCTCAGCGCGGAGGTCACCCGGTCGACCTTGGAATCGCTCACGCAGGACCTGGTCGACAGGACGCTGCAGGTGACGCAGGCGGTGCTCGACGCCGGGTCGCTCAAGCCGAGCAGCCTGGACGAGCTGGTGCTGGTCGGCGGACAGAGCCGCGCGCCCCTGGTGCGTCGGCGCGTCGAAGACGTGCTGCAGCGTCCCGTGCGGACCGATGTGGATCCGCACGGCGCGGTGGCGATCGGCGCGGCCATCCTGGGCGACGCGTTGATCAAGCAGGCCGCGGGCAAGCGCGGCATCTCGCTGGCCGAGGTGCTCTCGGCCCCCATCGGCATCGCGGTGAAGGGCGGCGGCATGAAGAAGGTGCTCGAGCGCAACACGCGCCTGCCGGCGGAGAAGACCATCTCGGTGCCCGCCAAGGCCGGCCAGGCGGTCGGCATCGCGGTGTTCCAGGGCGACGCGGTGCAGGCCGAGGAGAACGAATACCTGGGCGCGCTGCACGCGACCGTCGAGAAGGCGGGCGACCTGACGGTGCGCTTTCAGGTGAGCCCCGACGGCAAGGTCGAGGTCAGCGCGCTCACGCCCCTGGGCAAGCGCACCGAGGCGACCTTCAGCACCCTCGACGCGAGCGACGAGCTGAAGGCGGCGCTGCTCGCGCAGGCGCCGCTGCCGGGCGAGGAGCTCGCCACGGGCGGCGGCCTGCTCAAGGGCCTCAAGAAGCTGCTCAACCGCGGGCCTTGAGCGGTCAGTGCATGCGCAGCGCGAGCTTGCCCAGGTGGTGCTTCTCGACGTCGCGGTGCGCCTCCGCGGCCGACTCCAGCGGGTAGGTCCGCACCTCGACGTGGAAGGGACCTTGGGCGATGAGCGCGTTCAGCCGCTCGAACGTCTCTCGGCTCGGCACCCCGTCGTACCCCTGTGCTGAGATGCCCTCCGGCGCCGACGGCTCGGGATCGACCCCGTTGGGGTAAGCGACGCGGCCCCCCTTCTGGATGTGGCCGAGCGCTTCGTCCAACCCCCGGCCGTTGGCGAGGACCAGCGCGGCGTCCGCTCCACCCGGCGCGAACTTGTCGAGCGCGCCGGCGACGTCGCCCTGCTTGCCGTCGACCGCGTCGTCGGCGCCGAGCCGCTTCACGAGCGCGACGCCGTCCTCTCCGGACGCCACCGCGAAGACCTGCGCGCCCATGCGCTTGGCGAGCTGAACCGCCAAGTGCCCGATGCCGCCGCTCGCGCCGAAGATGAGGAGCTTCTGCCCCGCTTGGAGGCTCAGCACGTCCTGCAAGCCGATCATCGCGGTGATGCCGTCCGCGCCGAGCGCGCCCGCTTGCTCGGGGTCGAGCCCTTCGGGGAGCTTGGCGACGTTCTCCTCTGGAACGGCCGCGTACTCGGCGTAGAAGCCGCCGTTGAGCGAGTAGGCATACACCCGGTCGCCTGGCTTCAGCTGCTTCACCTCGGACCCGACCGCGACCACCTCCCCCGCGCCGTCGTTGCCGATGACGAGAGGAAATTGGCGCGCGCCGAGCTCGAGCTCGCCCGAGCGGACCTCGGGGTCCCAGACCCCTACCCCCGCGGCGTCGAGGCGGATGAGCACCTCGGTGGCCTGAGGCTGAGGGACAGGAAGCGCTTCGGCCTGAAAGACCTCCGGACCTCCGAATTCGTGGATGGCGGCCGCGCGCATCTGCGCGGGAATCGACGGCTGCATGGGGCCTCCAAAATGCTGGGGGGTGGACTGCCTCCTTCTGGTGCGCATGGGCCGAAAGGCGCGCAGCGGTCACCCCGAAGAGCGGTCGGATTCACGCCCGTTCACACGGCGACAAGGTACTTTACAAAAGAGCCCGCAACTCGGGCGGCCGGCGCTCGGAGAACAGGAGGTTTCCCTCACCTCCTTCGAGGTCTGACAAGCCATGCCGCTGCCCATCACCGACCGCAAGCTGAGCCAGCTCTACAAGTCGTACGAGAACCAGTTCAAAGCCGATCCGTCGGTGACGCTCGGGGACGCGCAGGTGCTCGAGATCCTCGCGCTGGTGGGCGACAAGAGCGGCCTGTCCGCGGCCAAGCTGCTCGAGCAGCTCAGCGCGCCGGGGCTGACGCGCGCGGAGCAGGTGGCGCTGGTCAAGGCCGGCATGACCGCGAGCGAGAAGAAGGACCTGGGCCACATCCTGGACAGCGGCACCGTGCCGCTCGAGCCTTCGGCGAAGAACTTCATCGAGGCGGTGCTCGACCGCGCGCCGGTCGATCCGAACACCGGGGCGCTGGTGATCACCGGTGATCAGAAGAACGGCCTCGCGGGCATGGCGAAGCCCGGCGCGCGCATCGAGGCGATCAACATCAGCACCGCGCCCGGCGGCCGCCTCCACATGGACGACACGATGGTCGTGGCGACGGCGGACGCGAGCGGCAAGTTCAGCGGCGGCGTCCTGCCCGACCTGCAGGAAGGCGACTTGATCCGCGTGCGCGCGCGCCACGCCGACGGCTCGGTGGGCGACTGGCAGGTCATCGAGGCGAGCGGCCTGGCCTCCGAGGACACGCGCAACGCGGTGGTCGCGCTCTTTCGCATCGGCGTCACCGACGCCGGCAACGGCAAGATTGGGGTGACCAACATCAACGCCAGCCGGCAGGTGTCGGAGCCGGGCGCGGTGCTGCAGTTCACCAACCGGCGCACCGGCGAGAAGACCCAGGTCACCATCACCGACGTCGGCGGCTTCCCGGCGGGCTTCACGCTCAACGGCAAGGCCGGCGACACCTTCACGGTCGCGGCGAGCGACAGGAAGAACAACCTCGGCTTCACGCAGTCGGTAGGGACGGTGACGGTGCCCGGCGGCGACGGCGGCACGGTGGACCTCATCCCCGACCCCGAGCTGCACAAGGAAGAGCGGTACGAAGACGGCCGCCCGAAGTTCTCGAAGAAGACGTTCACCGGCCCCCTCTTCAAGGACGGCGTGCACCCCAGCGACGTCGCGCAAGGGCAGATCGGCAACTGCTACTTCCCCTCTGCCCTGGGCGCGGTGGCGTTCCACGCGCCTGAAGTCATCCAGAACATGATCCGCGAGAACGGCGACGGCACGTACACGGTCGTCTTCAAGGAGCGGGACTGGGCCACCAGCAAGTACCGCGACGTGGAGATCAAGGTCGACGGGGACCTCTACGTGCGGCCGTTCGGCGGTCCCCTCTACGGCTCGACGTCGGATCCCGATCGCAGCACGGGCGGCATGGAGCTCTGGTACCCGCTCGTCGAGAAGGCCTACGCCATGTGGAAGGGCAGCTACGACGCCATCGGCAACGGCGGCAGCGCGAGCGCGGTCATCGAAGCGGTCACGGGCCGGCCGGTCGGCTACTACACCGTGCGCGAGAGCGACCTCAACGGCGTATGGGACACCATCCGGCGCGCGGTCGACGCGAAGCAGCCGATCGCCGCCGGCACCTACAGCGAGACCGAAGGGGCGCGCTACACCAACACCGGCGTGTACGGGAACCACTCGTACTCGGTGCTCGGCTACGAAGAAGAGAACGGCGAGCGCTACGTGAAGCTGCGCAACCCCTGGGGCGAGAGCGAGCCGCACGGCAACGGGCCGAACGACGGTTACTTCCGGCTCAAGCTCCAGGACTTCACCCGGCTGTACCAAGGGCTCGGCTTCAGCCGCGCGTAGAGAGGAACGTCATGGCCATTCCCCCGGAACCGGTTCAAGAGGTCCTGCCCCAGGCGCACTGGGTCGTCGAGGCCGAAGTGAAGGAGGTCGTCGCGCTCGGCCCCGAGACGCCGAAGGTCGACGTGCCCGAAGGCGCGACCAGCGTGCCGCAGAAGGTGCGCGCGCAGACCGTTCGGCTGTCGATTCAGCGGGTCATCAAAGGCACGCTGAGCGAGAAGGAGCTCGTCGTCGAGAAGCCGGTCGGCGACTACGCGCTCCGCGCCGGCAACAAGGGCCCGTTCCTCATCGACGCGTCGAAGGTCATCCTCGGTCGCTACGGCCCGGACTCCTACTCACTCGCGACCATCGAGCAGGCCCTCAAGACGCGTTAGTCGGGGACTGTCCCCAAAGGGGGACTGTCCCCATCTTCGCCTCGACGCCAATGGCGGCCGACACCCAGCTGTTCACGCGGCTCAGGTGCCGCTCTTCTTCGGACAGGCAGCGCTCGAAGCTCTCGGCGAGCGCGTCCATGTTCATGCTCCGCGCGAGCGCCACCAAGTGCTGCCAGCAGGCGTTGTCGGCCAGCTCGGCGACCAAAATCGCCTCGAGGCATTGCTGCAGGTCGGTGCGCGGGTCCGCGATCAGCTGCGGCAGACCCATCGAGATCACCGCCTGCACGTCCGCGGAAGGCGTCACCACCGTTGGATCTCCGCCGAGCTGTTCGATCGCCTCGCGCAGCAGCTCGGCGTGGATCATCTCCTCGCTCAAGAACTGCTCGAGCTCCTCGCGGCTCGGGCCGCCATTCCAGCTGCCGTAGACGTCGAGCTTGCCGATCAGCCCCTCGTACAGCCGGCTCCCGCTCCGCTCGAACGCGAGCCGCTCGCCCAGCTTGTCCAGGAACACGTTGGCGCGCTGGCCTTGAAACGCCTTGAGCACCGTCTTGAGCGCGCCCTTCACCGAGCCGGGCGGCGGCATGGTGCCGATCGGGTCCGCGTCCTCCGCGTAGACCGCGCGCAGCTCGACGGCGTCTTTTCCGTCCGACGCCTGCACCGGCTGCTCCCGCGCCGCCTCGATGGCCTCCTTGCTCAGCACCGGAGAGGTGGCGATCCCGGTTCGGTTCATTCCCATCTTCGTCTCGCGCTTCATTGCAGCCTCCGCTCCGCCAAGCCCGGCAGCTGCGCCGCGCGCTCGAGCACTTCGGTTCCAGGAATCCATTTCCAACCCGAGGCGATCAGGTTCGTGGGCGAGCCCTCGGCGTTGACCTCCTGCCGGTAGGCGATCGACGGGCTCGTCTTCGGCAGCTTCGACTTGTCCACGAAGGAGGACCGCCCGACCGCGTGGAGGTTGACCTCTTCCTCGAGCACGTCGCGCACGAACGCGCGGTTGCTCTCGTGCGGCATCGGCGCGTCGATGCGGTTGGGGAGCACCTCGGCCGGGTCGCGGCGCTCGACCTGCTTGAACAGCTCGGCCACCAACCGCACGTGCCCCAGCTCGTAATCGAGGAGCCGTTCCCAGAGCGCCTTGATGCGCGGGGTCTTCTCGTGCTGCACGCAGCTCCAGTAGTTGTACGCCTCGGTGGCCTCGTGGAGCAGCCACTTCTCGAGCCAGGTCTCGGTCGAGTCGATGATCGACTCGTATTGCGTGACGTGCTGCTCCTCGATCGACGCGATCTCCGCGTAGAGCTGGCGCGCGAGCGGGTCGGAGAAGAACGGCCCCACGTTCATGTAGTAGTCGTGCGTCTGATGCTCCGCCGCCATGATGGTGTACGCGTGGAGCTTGGTCAGGGGCGCCGCAGTGCTTCGATCGTAGGCCTCGCGCAGGTCGTCGTCGGGCGCGCGGTGTTGGTCGATGGTCGGCCGCCCGGGGATGATGTCCGAGTAGCTCTGGACGATGGTGTTCGGATCTTTCCCCTCGAGGCGGTCGTAGAGCGCCGAGTAGCGGTAGAGGTGATCGAAGTCCTCGAGCAGCCCGTAGCGGTAGACCTGCGCCAGGTAGGGATCCGGCTCACGGCGCGCGACGGCGGCGGTGATCTCGATGGCGACCTGCTCGAAGCCCAAGGTCGTCTCGAGCGGGTTCTGATCTCCTGGGTGCAGCCAGTTCACCAACGTCTGCTGGTGCTGCTCGACACGCCGCACCTGCGCGAGCGGCAGCTGCAGGTCGCGGTTCATGCGCGCCGCGGCATGCGAGAAGCGAATCGCCTCGGACTCGATGCCGTTCATCAAGATCACGCGCACGCGCGTGAACGCGTCGTCGTTCAGCTTGCTGTACGGCTGCTGCACCAGCTCCTTCCAGGTGAAGCGCTGCCGATCCAGCGACGTTCCTTTGTCCTTCAGTAAGTCGAGCGCCATGGGCCTCTCTTGGGGCGTGGGAGAAGGCGCAAGGTGCGAACGTCGGGAGGCCCGACAAGGTGGACTGTAGGGCAAGGGAGGGTACGGGAC
>CAZEDU010000137.1:10895-12953 GCA_964511185.1 uncultured Myxococcaceae bacterium
AACTGCCGTCGCCGTCGCCGTTCACGTCAACGTCAACGTCAACGTCGTCGTTGACGTCGTCGTCGTCGTTGACGTCGTCGGCGTCGGCGTCGGCGTCGGCGTCGTGAACGGCCTTAAACCGCCTGCCGCCACACCCTTAACTAGAGCCCCAAGTCGCCCAACAAAGCTTCGAGCTCGGCGTCGAGCGCGGCTTCTTCCTCCGGCGTGAGCTCTTCCAGCTCGCCGATGAAGATCTCATCCTCCGGAAGCGCCTCGGGCGGCGCGGGCGAACCGGCGGGCCGAGTCAGCGCGTCGTAGCGGGCCTGCAGATCACCGCGCACGGCCTCCAGGTGGTTCACCACGCCAAAGAAACGCTTCCACTCCAGGATGCGCTGCGTGACCTTCCCAGCCGGCCACGGCTTACCTTGGCTCTCGAGCCGGCGCTTCATCTGCACCAGCGCCTTCAAGTTCCCCTTGAGCTTGTTGTAGACGGGGCGCAGCCGCGGCAGGACCTTGTCGAGCTCGGCGACGAGCTGCTGGAGCGCCTGCGGGTTGTCCGCCATCGAATAGACGCCGTCTTTGTGCGCGAGCACCTTGGCGATGAGTCGGCGGAACCGCTTGCCCGCCTTGACCGTGTCGCCGCCGTTGTCGCGCGACGTCTTCGCCGCCCGGACCACTTCAGAACGGATGGTCTTGAGGGCGTAGCCCAGCTTGGAGAGCTGCTTATTGAACCGCTCCTGAACAATGGAGTCGGGCGTAGGGGGATACCAGGTCACCTGCCCCAGGGACGGCGTGCTCATGGCTTTCGATCCTTAGGGCCCGGGGGTGGGGGGACCGGGCCTCACCCAGGTTCTCGGTCCATCCCCCAGAATGTTGCCCAAGGGCTCTGCGCCAACAGTCTCAAGCCCGCTACGGCGGCGAGACCCTGGGCGCGGCCCGCGAGAAGAAGTCGCGAAGCGCGTCGAGGGTGCGCTTGGCACCCGCCGAGTCCGGAGCGTAGGCCGCGCTGCTCGGCCAGAGGCGGCTGACGCAGGTCGGCACGCCGCCGCTCATGCACTCGGCGCGCACCGTCTTGTCTTGCTCCACGAACGCCACCGCCGGAATGCGCAAGAGCCACGAGATGCGCAGGTCGCCGGTCGAGCGGACCACCTCCGCGACGTCTGCGGGCGAGAACCCCGCGGCCTGCGCGGTGGCGGCGAGGATCTGGTCGATGGGCTTGTTGCCGTGAAGCTTGCGCGCCAGGCGGGTGAGCCCAGAGGTGGAGCGCAGCCCCGCGTTGACTTGAATCGCGGCGATGCCGACCTGCCACGCCTGCCCCCGCGGCATGGGCCTCAGCGGGTCGACCCAGACGTTCGGGGCGAAGTTCGAGAAGCTGATCGGCGTGACCGGGCGGCCGTTGATCTTCGAGCCCACCGCGAGCACGCCTTCCTTGAGCGACCACCACGCCACCCGCGCCGCCAGGTCGAGCTTGGCGTTGCGGTCGCCGGGCAGGCGCGGCACCACCCACTCGGCGATGTAACGGAGGTAGCGGGCCTCGCGGCTCGAGACGCGATGGCCGTTGACCGTCCCCAACCGCTGCGCCCGGCCGCGCTTCAACTCCGCCACGAAGTCGGCGGCCCGCCGCTTGTCTCCGGAGACCGCGTGGAAAGAATGTGCGCCGGCGGCGCGGCTCACTCGCTCAGCCATGGGTTCGACTGTACCCCAAAGGCGCCCGGCTCACCTGCCCGGGTGACCGCGGAGCGCCTCGAGCTTCCGCGCGGCGACGGCGAAGAAGTCGCGCCACCGAATCGACCGCGTCTCCTCCTCGCTCAAGCGGCCAAGGAGATGAAAGTGAATCTCGCGGATGGCGTCCTCGCGCGTGTTCCCCGGCTCGGCCTCCATCAGCACATACGGCTCCTTGAACTGATTCGAAGCGGTCGGTACGCGGAGGCACAGCCCGAGCGCCTGACTGTCGCTCTCGACGAGCAGCAGCTCGACGCGGTGCTCGCCGGCCTCCGCCGTCGCGAGGATGATCTCCTTCGCGCCGCGCGCGCCGAGGCAGGTGTCCTTCTCGGTGAGCAGGAGCGCGCCGGGGAAGGC
>CAZEDU010000138.1:0-12534 GCA_964511185.1 uncultured Myxococcaceae bacterium
GCGGAGGATGAAGAGTTCATCACGATGTTCATCGACGAGGCGCGCATCAGCGTTCAGCTGAGCCACGCGAACATCGTGCACATTCACGAGCTGGGGCGGTACGACGGCGCGTTCTTCATCGCCATGGAGTACGTCTCGGGCAAAGACGTGCGGACGATGCTCGAGCAGTACCGCAAGAACAAAGAGCTGATGCCCGTGCCGCAGGCGGTGTTCATCGCCTCGAAGATCTGCGAAGGGCTGGACTACGCGCACCGGAAGAAGGACGCCCGCGGCCGGGACTTGCACATCATCCACCGCGACGTTTCG
The DNA here is from genome assembly GCA_964511185.1 of uncultured Myxococcaceae bacterium. Taxonomy (GTDB): domain Bacteria; phylum Myxococcota; class Myxococcia; order Myxococcales; family Myxococcaceae; genus CAZEDU01. Next base: position 307 of record CAZEDU010000138.1, read on the forward strand.
CCGCAGAACATCCTGGTCAGCTTCGACGGCGAGGTGAAGATCATCGACTTCGGCATCGCGAAGGCGGCGAACCGGTCGCAGCACACGCAGGCCGGGATCCTCAAGGGCAAGTTCGGCTACATGAGCCCCGAGCAGGTGCGCGGGCTGCCGATCGACCGCCGCAGCGACATCTTCGCGGTCGGGGTGATCCTCTACGAGATGCTGACGGGCGAGAAGCTGTTCGTCGGAGAGTCCGACTTCTCGACGCTCGAGCAGGTGCGCAACGCCGAGGTGCCGTTGCCGCGGCAGTTCAACCCGAACATCCCGGCCGGGCTCGAGAAGGTGTTGATGAAGGCGCTCGCGCGGGAGCAGGACGACCGCTACCAGTGGGCGAGCGATCTGCAGGAAGACCTGATGCGCTTCCTGCTCGCGGGCGAGACGATCTACTCGGCCAAGCACCTGGCCGGGTACATGAAGCAGTCGTTCGCCGAAGATCTTCTGCGCGAAGGCGAGAAGATGGAGCGGTACGCCAACATCGAGCGACCCGACGAGATCGAGCCGTCGGGCTTGATGAACGGCGAGCTGCCCAAGCCGCGGCCGAGCGCTCCGAGGCTTGGGGTGGCGACCGCCTCTGGCCGCGCGCCGAGCGCGCCGCCCGTGGCGCTCGCGCTGGGGGACGAGAGCATCAACGACCGCACGCAGATCGTCATCACGGGAGAGCACGGCGTGGCTGCCGATCTGCTCGCGCAAGAGCACGAGCCGACGCAGGCGCCGGCGATCCCCAAGCCGCGTCCGAGCCTGCCGGCGGTCTCGAGCGCGCCGTCCGCGTACGACGACACCACGGGCGAGATGGATCGGTCGCTCTTTCCGCCGCTCGAGCCGGACGACGCTCCCGACACCCGCCCGCCGCAGGCGCCGCACCCGACCGAGGGAGAGCTCGACACCCGGCCGCCGTCGAGGCCGGCGGAGGAGGAAGGCCCGCCGCCGAGCGACGTGGAGGAGCTGCCGACGCGGCCGCCGCTCGCGGCCCCGGCCAAGCCGAAGGTGCCCGCCAAGCAGGTCGTGATCGGCGAGCCGAATGGCTACACCGGCGCGACGGTGGTGGGGCCCATTCCCACGCGCGTGGGGCCGGCCGACGATTCGCAGGTGGCCAAGGCGACGCTCCTGCTCTCGCGCAGCGAGCTCGAGGCGCCGGCCGCCGAAGGGGACGCCGCCGCGTCGCCGACCGACAGCAACCTGCGCTCGGTCGATGGAGGCGACGAGCCCAACACGGGGAAGGTGGAGGTGGCCGAGCCCGGGGAGGTCGACCTGCCGCCCGAGCCTCCGACGCTCGCCGGCCCGTTGCCGACGCCGATCGAGAACGAGCCCACGGGCAAGCGCGCGCGGCCGTCGGTGCCGGCGCCGCCCGCGGCGCTGCGGGCGAGCCGCGGCGTGGCGCTGGGCGGGGAGTTCTCGGTCTTCACGCAGGTGCGCCGGCTGGCCGACGAGCGGCGGTGGCTCGTCCCCGCGGTGGCCGGCGGGGTGGGCTGCGCCGTGTTGGCGATCGCGCTGGCGCTCTTCCTGGGGCGCGGAGGCACGTTGGTGGTGACGCTGGAGCAGCCGGTGAGCGAGGCGAGCGCGCTGCTCAACGGCGAGCCGCTGGAGATCGGCCGGCGGGTGAAGGTGCCCAAGGGCAAGTACCGCGTGGCGGTGAATGCGCCGGGCCACGAGCAGGTGATCGAAGAGCTGGAGGTCCGGGCCGGGAGCAATGAGGCGTTGGTGGTGGCGCTCCGTCCGTTGGCGGAGCCCGAGCCCGCGCCGGCGACGTTCACCTTGAAGGTGACCTCGAGCGAGCCCGGGGTCGAGATCTCGCTCGACGGCCGTCGGGTGGGGCTGACGCCGGAGGTGACGCTGGCGAACCTGCAGCCGCGCCAAAGGTACCGGGTGACCGCGGTGAAGGCCGGCTTCAAACCCTACGAGGCCGAGGTGGTGGAGGACGGCACGCGCCCGACGGTCGCGCTGGCGGTGACGCTGGAGCGGCTCGAGACGGGCGCCAAGCCCAAGGCGCCGCCGGAGAAGAAGCCGGTGGGCAAGTTCGTGTGCTCGTCGGAGCCGGTCGGCGCGGAGGTCTGGGTGAACAACCGGAACACGGGCCGGGTGACGCCGGTGCCGCAACCCAACCCGCTGCTTCTGCCGCATGGCCGACACGAGGTCTTCTTCCGGCTGAACGGCCGGAAGACCAAGGTGTACGTGGTCGAGGTGGATGGTCGGGAATCTCCGACGCCGCTGATCGGGAAGTTCCAGTGAGGCGTACCATCCGCACGGTGGTTAATCATTTGGCGTCCGCTCATTGATGGGTGGAGGTGGCGATGCACACCGCGACGACGATTCTCAAGACGGCGCTGCCCAAGGATCAGCCGTTCAAGTACCCGCTGGAGCGCGCGTACATCGAGCCGGATTGGACGCGGCTGCCCGGCTATCGCGGCGTGTCGAAGGCGGACTGGGAGAGCGCCCTTTGGCAGCGCCGGCACACCGTCAAGAACCTCAAGGAGCTGAAGGAGGCGCTGGGGCCGCTCTTGCCCGACACCCTGGCCGCGGGCATCGAGCGCGATCAGCAAGAGCGGGCGACGATGTCGCTGCTCATCACGCCGCACATGCTGAACATGATGGACGAGCGCGACCTGTGGATCGACCCGGTGCGCCGCTACATGTTGCCGGCGTTCGAGGACCGCCGCGCCGACTGGCCCAGCCACCCCAAGGCGTCGCGCGACAGCCTGCACGAGGCGGAGATGTGGAAGGTCGAGGGGCTGACGCACCGCTACCCGACGAAGGTGCTGGCGGAGCTGCTGTCGACCTGTCCGCAGTACTGCGGACACTGCACGCGGATGGACTTGGTGGGCAACGACGTGCCGCAGGTCGACAAGCTCAAGTTCGGCATTCCGCCCAAGGAGCGCTACGAGCAGATCCTCGAGTACCTGCGCAAGACGCCGACCGTGCGCGACGTCGTCGTCTCGGGCGGTGACGTGGCGAACCTGCCGATTCAGCAGCTCGAGGCGTTCGTCAGCGCGCTGCTCGACATCTCGAACATTCGGGACATTCGCCTGGCGAGCAAGGGGTTGATGGGCATTCCGCAGCACTTCCTGCAGGACTCGGTGATGCAGGCGCTCGAGCGGCTGGCGAAGAAGGCGTTCGAGCGGGGCGTGGACCTGGCGTTTCACACGCACGTGAACCACGTCAGCCAGGTGACGCCGCTGCTCGGGAAGGTGGTGCGCAAGGTGCTCGACATGGGCTTCCGCGATGTGCGGAACCAGGGCGTGCTGCTGCGTGGGGTGAACGCGACGTCGAAGGACCTGCTCGACCTGTGCTTCCGCCTCGCGGACGACGCGAAGATCCTGCCGTACTACTTCTACATGTGCGACATGATCCCGAACTCCGAGCACTGGCGGGTCGGGGTCTTCGAAGCGCAGCAGCTCCAGCACGACATCATGGGCTACCTGCCGGGCTTCGCGACGCCGCGCATCGTGTGTGACGTGCCCTTCGTCGGCAAGCGCTGGGTGCACCAGGTGGCGGAGTACGACCGCGAGAAGGGCATCTCGTACTGGACCAAGAACTACCGCACCGGCATCGAGGTCGATGACCCCGAGGCGCTGACCCGAAAGTACGAGTACTACGACCCCATCTACCTGTTGCCCGAGTCGGGGCGGAAGTGGTGGGAGCAGCAGGTCCAGTCGAAGGGCTAGCGGCAGGGCGAGCGTCAAGGGCCGCCGCTGGCCGCGCTGCGCACCTTCTCTTCGTGAGGAGGTGAGGTGGATGGACATTTCTTCGATGCTCGAGAGCGTGGGGCAGTCGGCGACCGCCAAGCGCGTCTTCAGTGAGCCCATCGAGCGGGACGGGGCGACGATCGTCCTCGCGGCCGCGGTCGGTGGGGGCGGCGGCATGGGCGAGGCGCCGGAGGGGACGGAAGGGAAGACCGGCGGCGGTGGGGGTTACGGCTTCGGGGCCAAGCCCGCCGGCGCGTTCGTGATCAAGGGCGACAAGGTGCGGTGGATGCCGGCGGTCGACGTGAACCGAATCATCATGGGCGGGCAGGTGGTGGCGATCTTCGCGTTGATTGGCTTGCGGGCGCTGCTCGGCGGCCGGCGGCGTTCGCGGTCGGTGCATTCGCACTGGTGGAAGCGGGGCTCATGACGGCTCCTCGCGGAGGAGCTCGCGGCAGACGCGCAGCACGTCGGACTCGGTGACGATGCCGACCGGCTGAAAGTGCTCGTTCACGACCGGGAGCGCGCCGATTCGGTGCTCCAGCATCAGGTCGATGGCGTGCGTGAGCGGCGTGTGCTCGGTGATGGCGAAGACGCGCGTGGTCATGTGCGGGCCGACCGGGATGCGCTTGGTGCCTTCGACGAGCGCGCGCAGCACGTCGCGCGCCGAGAGGATGCCGACCAGCTTGCCGTCGTCGTCGACCACCGGCAGGTGCCGCATCGCCCCCAGCTTCATCTCGGCGTCGGCGACCCCGATGGTGTTGGTCGCCTTCACGGTCACCAGCGCGGTGCTCATCACGTCCTTCACGGTCCGTGTCTTCATGTCTGCGTCCTCCTTGCGGCGGTCGCGCTTTTCAGCGCGTCGTGGGGGTAGGCGGCAATATGGGCGTGGGGCGCAAGAGCGGCCACGACAGCACGACGATGCCGAGCAGGATGAGCCCGGCGCCCGCGAGCTCGGTCGTGGAGAGCGGCGGCTCGCCGAGCCAGAAGGTCAGCGCGACGCTCGCGACCACGCCGGCGATGACGCTCGAGATGCGGTTGGCCGGCACGCAGTACGAGTTCTCCTGCGGCTCGAGCAGGATGAGCGCGCCGAAGACGCCGGTGCCTTGCGAGAGGAGCCCGATGGCCAGCAGCACCCCGAGCGCGGGGTGACTCCAGAGCGAGGTGAAGCCCGAGGCCACTTGGGCGAGCGCGGGCAGCGACGTGCCGGTGGAGGCGAGGGCGAGGATCGCGAGGCCGAGGAGCGCGGCGGGCGCGGCCACCATCTGCTCTTCGACGAAGAAGCGCCGGTTGGTCTCTGGGTCGTCGCTCTTGGCGGCGTGGCTCATGAGCCGCAGCCGGACGAAGTAGCCGAGCAGGTACGCCGCGATGTCGAGGCTGGCGAAGAGGCCGAGCTCGTAGCTGTCGACGTCGCCGAGCGTGACGAGGAGCGAGGCGAGGCTGAAGGCGAGGGCGGCCCACGAGAACCAGCGGACCTTGCGGCGAGAGAGGAGGTCGACGAGCGGCGCGATGACGAGCACGCCTCCGCGCATCAGCACCATCGCGAAGACGATGCTGACGCCGTGAAACGTGTACGCCATGGTGGTGGTGACGATGATCACCGCGGCCGACAGGCCCGACGCGAAGGTGCGCCAGGTCGGCCGCGGCAGGCGGACGCCGAGCAGCTGCGTCTGATGGGCGAAGCGCCACCAGCGCATCGCGGTGATGAAGACGAGCATGCCGATGGCGGAGGCGAGGACGGTGAGCGGGAGCAGCTCGGCGGAGCTCACGGGCCGTCCCCAGGCGGGGTTCAGCCCCTTCGAGACGACCTTGGTGAGCGCGCTGTAAGGCACGTAGCAGGCGAAGTACCCGAGCGCGAACCAGACGATGGCGTGACCGCGGAGCATGGAAGCTGTGTCCTTTGCACAATCAGCGCTGAGAGGCACGCGCTGACCTGGAACGCGCTGGATGTGGGTGCGCTCGCCGGGTCGAGTGGCTAGGGTCCGTGGCATGACGCATCGACCTGCGCGGATATGGCTGGTGGGCTTGGCTTTCTTCGGTTGTGCGAAGTCGGCGTCGGTGGCCCCGCAGCCGCTTTCGTATCGCGTCGACCAAGCGCCCGAGGCGCTCCAGGGCGCGGTGGCGAAGGCAGATCACGCCATCGTCGCGCTGCAGCAGCGGCTCGCGAAGCGGCTCTTCGACGAGCTCGGGAGCGGTGGCCCGGTGAAGGCGCTCTCGGTGTGCCGCGATGAGGCGCAGCCTCTGACCGAGGCGGTGGCGCAGGAGCAGGGCGTGTCCGTGGGGCGCACCAGCTTCAAGCTTCGAAACCCGAAGAACGCCCCGCGTGCATGGGCGCGGCCTTCCGTCGAGCGCGCCGCGGGGCAGAGGGCGCAGGACGTCGAGCCTCTCGTCTTCGACTTGGGCGACAGCGTCGGCGTGCTGCGGCCCATTCCCTTGGGCGGCGCGTGCGAGGCCTGTCACGGCCCGCGCGAATCCATCTCTCCGGACGTCCAAGGGTTGCTGGAGGCCAGCTATCCGAGTGATGAGGCCGTCGGCTTCCAGGAAGGGGACCTGCGCGGCTTCTTCTGGGCGGAAGCCCCCAAGCGCTGAGCGTGACAAGAGGCGGCTTCTTTGGCTACGAGCCAGAGGTGCCGATGGACGCAGCGAACTCAGAGGCGGTGCCGGCCCGGGCCGCGGCGCTCTTCCCGGGCGTGACGCCTGAGCAGTGGAACGATTGGCGCTGGCAGATGCGCCATTCGGTGCGGTCGCTCGCGGCGCTCGAGAAGCTGGTTCCATTGACCGAGGACGAGCGGCAAGGCTGCGTCGAGACCGCGTCGGTGTTTCGGCTGGGCATCAGCCCGTACTACCTGTCGCTCGTCGACCCGGAGCACCCGTTCTGTCCGGTCCGCATGCAGGCGATTCCCACGCGGGCCGAGGCGCGCGTTCGGCCCGGAGAGCTGCGCGATCCGTTGGGCGAGGACAAGACCCGGCCGGTCGAGGCGATCGTGCATCGCTACCCGGATCGCGTGTTGTTCATGGCGCTCGACACCTGCTCGGTCTACTGCCGGCACTGCACGCGCCGGAGAATCACCAACGGCGGAGAGGCGGAGCTGAGCCGCACCGCGCTGCAGGAGGGGATCGAGTACGTGCGCGCGCACCCTAAGGTGCGCGACGTGCTCATCTCGGGCGGCGATCCGTTCCTGCTCTCCGACGAGCGGCTGGAGGCGTTGCTCGCGCCGCTCTCCGAGATTCCGCACGTGGAGATGATTCGCATCGGCACGCGCATCCCGGTGTGCTTGCCGATGCGCGTGACCGACGCGCTCGCGGCGCTGCTGCGAAAGTACGCGCCGGTCTACGTGGTGACCCACTTCAACCACGCGAAGGAGATCACGCCCGCGGCGCGCGCGGCGTGTGAGCGGCTCGTCGATCGCGGTGTGCCGGTGGAGAACCAGGCGGTGCTGATGCGCCGGGTGAACTCGAGCGCGCGGATCATTCAAGAGCTCTCTCACGCCTGCCTGCGCATGCGGGTGCGCCCGTACTACCTGCACCAGATGGATGTGGCGCAAGGGCTCGAGCATCTGCGTACGCCCCTGGCGAAAGGCGTCGAGATCATCGAAGCGCTGCGCGGACACACGACGGGCCTGGCGGTGCCGCACCTGGCGATCGACTTGCCGGGCGGCGGCGGCAAGGTGACGGTGCAGCCGGACTATGTCGTAGAGCGGCAGCCGCGCCAGACGGTCTTTCGGAACTTCAAGGGTGAGCGGTATGCGTAACCGGAGCCGGAAGAGGTTGATTGCAGCTGCCCGTACGATGAGGTCTGGATGGGGGCTCGCGACGGCCGGGGACAGTCCCCTTCGGGGACGGTCCCCGGTTAGGGCGCGAGGGCGAGCGCGGCTTCGATGAGCGGCTGGGGGACGTTGGTCTTCCGCCACGCGGCGTAGATGGGGAACTCGACCTTGGGGCGCGTGACGGGGTGGGCGATGACGCCTTCGACGCGGGGACCTTGGGCATCGAGCGACGGCACGAGGGAGAAGCCCAGCCCGGCGGCGACGAACCCCAAGATGGTGTCGGACGAGTCCGCCGCGTGGGAGATGCGCGGGGTCACGCCGTGCAGCTCGAGCGCCTTGAGCTGAAGCGCCTGGAGCTTGCTGTCGGTGTGATAGGCGACGAACGGCTCGTCTTTCAGCGCGTCCAGCGAGAGCTGCTTGCGCTGGGCGAGCGGGTGCTCCTTGGGCAGCACCAAGAACGGCCGCGAGGTGGCGACCTGGCGAACGTCGATGTCGCTGGGGACCGTCTCGAGGTAGTCGACGAGCAGATCGCTCTCGCCCGAGCGGAGCAGCTGCAGGTCGGCGGTCATGACCTCGCAGAGCGCGACGAGGACGTCGGGCCGCTGCTTCTGCAGCCGGCGCAGCCACGCGGGTAGAATGTGCCGCAGCGAGAAGCCCGCGGCGTGGATGCGCAGCGTGCCGCCGAACGTGCCGTGCCTCACCGAGTCGAGCACGCTCGGCAGCCGCTCCAAGAAAGGCGCGGCGAAGTCGTAGAGCACGCGCCCCGCGGGGGTGAGGACGACCCGGTCTTTCCCGACCCGCTCGAACAGCCGAACGCCCAGGTCGGTCTCCAGCCGGCGCACCTGCTGGTGCACGCCGGGCTGCGTGATGGGGTAGGGGAACGCCCGGGCGGCGCGCGCGTACCCTTGGGTTCGCGCGACCCAATAGAAACCTTCGAGCCTTTGCAGCGGTAACATTCACGGAAGCTTATCAATAGAGGCTCGAATCGTTCGAGCGCGTCATTGATGCCACCGGTTATCCTTGGGGCGATGTCCGGCACGTTCACGCACTGGGCGGTCGCGGCGCTGGCGCGGGTCGTGCCCGAGGCGCTCACCGCGCAGGTCATCGTCCGACCCCTTCGCCACACCTTCGGATTGAAGGCGGCGCTGCCGCATCGGCCCGTCTCGTTCCGTTCCGACGACGGGCTCACGCTCCGCGGCTGGCTCTTCCCCCGCGCCGCCGCGAGCGCGCCGCGCGGGCTCTTGGTCTACCTCCACGGGCACAGCGACAACCGGCAGCTGTCGATTCACGCGGCGAGGCGCTTCACGCCGTTGGGCTTCGACGTCCTGGCGTACGACAGCCGCGCGCACGGCCAGTCAGAGGGGCGCTACTGCACGTTCGGGCTGCGCGAGCGGGTGGATCTGCTCCGGGCGCTGGACGCGGTGGGCGCCTCGAGCGCGGGCGTGATCGGCTCGTCGCTGGGAGGCGCGGTCGCGCTGCAGGCGGCCGCCGCGGACGAGCGCATTCGCTGGGTGGTGGCGCACGCGCCGTTCTGCGACCTCGCGACCGCGATCGCCGATCGGGCGGCGCTGGTCCGCCGCGAGCTGCTCGAGCGGCTCAAGCGCGAGGCCGAGCGGCAAGCGGGCCTCTGCATCGCGGAGATCTCGACCCTCGAAGCCGCCGGCCGCGTGCAGGTCCCGGTGCTGCTCGTTCACGGCCGGCACGACCGCGAGACGCCGCCCGCCCACTCGGCGCGAATCCACGACGTGCTCCGGGGGCCCAGGCAGCTGAAGTGGTTCGAGGCCGCGCACGCGGACGTGATGCGGCGGCCCGAGGTTTGGGCGACGATCGAGCGGTGGGTCCTGGCGCTACTGGCCTGACGACTCCAGCTCCACCGGGTTTTTCTCGTCGAACCCGCGCTGAATCTCGACCTCATCCGTCTTCTTGGGCGCGCTCTTCTCGTCCCGCTCCTTCTGCTCGAGCGCCTCCTCCGCGGCTTGCGTCGCGGCGCGCTCCCGCCGCGACTGCTTGGCCCCGTAGCGCGCGTAGTCCTTGGCGCTGACCCCGTACTTGTCGAGCACCGCTTGTTGCGCCGCGGCCTCTTCTTGAATCACCTGCCGGCGCTCATCCTTCGACATCTCCGAAGGCTTCTTGTTGCCGTGCGCCTGGCTGACCTTCTCCAGCGCCCTCTTCTGCTCGAGCTGAATCTTCGCGGCGAGCTCCGGGGTGAGCTCGGCGGCGAAGGCGGCGGACGAGACGAACAGCGACAGGCAGAGCCATCGACGCATCGGCATCACCCTCGGCAGGAAGCGCAGCGATCGTTGAAGTTGGCGCAGTCCTCTTGCGACGCGACGCAGCGCTCCTGTACGTCGCCGCGATCGAGCTTGCGCTTGGCGATGTCGCAGGTGTTGCGCGAGAGATCGCAAACCTCGCGGGCGAGGCTGCACCACTCGTCGCACTTGGGAGGGTGGGCTTGCACGCGCGCGCGGAGCTCTTCGAGCTTGGCGCTGTAGCGGTCGAGGCGTTCGTCGTCGCTGCCCGTGTCTTGGGCGGGCACGTTCTTGGAGCAGCCGGCGAGGAGCAGCGCGGCCGCGAACACAGCGAGGGTCCGTTTCATGCCACCGGAAACGACCACACTTTCCAGGCTTTGGCGAGCGCCGCAGGCGTCAGCGCATCGGCCGTTTCCAGTAGAAGTACGCCGCCATCGCCAGGATCGCGACGATGGCCAGCCGCCGGAGCCACTCTTCGCGTCTGCGGGCCGGGGTGCTCGCCCGAACGCGTTCGGCTTCGATGAGGGCGGCGTGCAGCGCCGGGCCGTGCTCCAGCAGAAACGAGACGTCGGCCTTCCAAGGCGCCTCGCCCGGGGGCGCCGCTTGGGCCTCGACGCACCGCCGGAGCGCGTCCGCCTCTTTGGATTCCTGCTCGAACGGCCGCGCCCGCTCGTCACCGACGCTGAGCGCGCGAACGGCGTTGAGCAGCATCACGTCGAACGCGTCCGGAGAGACGCCGAAGAACCGCGCGCAGGTCGACCGCGGGGTGCCGCGCAGCAGCCTGCGGGCGATGACGTGAAGCGCGCGCGGTGGGAGTGACTCCAGCCGGGTCCTCATCGCGCTCAGCGCGCCGTCCATGGCCTGCCTGCCCACGCGTCGACTCATAGCACGGCCATTTTCTTGGGCCCGCATGGCGCTCTTCGTACACTTCTTTGGTCCAGCCATGTTGCGACTTGTCGCGCTCCTCTCCGTCACGCTGCCGCTCGCCGCCCACGCGATCGAGACGGTGCGCATCTCGATGGGCGAGGTGGGCCAATCGCTCGACGTCGCCGCGTCGACGTTGCACTGGGGCGCGGACGAGGACGAGGCCCTCTATCGGCGCCTGCCCGTCGGCCGCGCCGAGGTTCGCCGCGATGGAAGCCGCCTGAGGCTGAACGGGAACCTGGTCGCGCAAGAGGCGATTCGCTTCCGGGCCGGCGAAGGCGCGGCCGATGCGGGCATTCCGGGCGTCGCCCCCCTCGAAGCCGCAGGCCACCGGGTCCGAGGCGACCTGGTGGTGCGGCTTCAGCGCGGCAAGCTGCAGCTCATCAACGTCATTCCGCTCGAGGACTACCTGGTCGGCGTCTTGGGCAGCGAGATGCCGCGGTCGTTCCCGCTCGAGGCGCTCAAGGCCCAGGCGGTGGCCGCGCGCACGTATGCGCTGCACAAGAAGCTCTCCGCGCTCGACGAGCCGTACCACTTGGGCAGCGGGGTGTTGAGCCAGGTGTACGGCGGGCTCAAGGCGGAGGATCCGCGCACGCGCGAGGCGGTCGAGTCCACGCGCGGCCTGGTGCTCACCTATGAGCTGGCGCCCATCGAAGCGTACTTCCACGCGTCCTGCGGCGGCCGCACCGAGTCGGGGCTCGATGCGCTGCAGCGCGACCTGCCGTACTTGAAGCCCGTCTCGTGCGGCTGCGGGAAGCTGTCGAACACGCGGTGGGCGGTGACGCTGCCCGAGTCGGAGCTGTACGCCGCGCTCGGGTCGGGCCAGGGCGCGGAGCTGCGCATCGTCGCCCGCTCGTCGACGGGCCGCGCGCGGCGGCTGCAGCTGGGCCCCTCTCGCGTGGTCGACGCCGTCTCGTTCCGGGAGCGGATGGGCTACACGCGGGTCAAGAGCCTGTCGTTTCAGATCGAGTCGTCGCGGCACGCCGTCAAGCTCACGGGGCGCGGCTACGGGCATGGCGCCGGCCTGTGCCAGTGGGGCGCCAAGGTGTACGCGGAGGAGGGCTGGGACTTCGAGCAGATCCTCTTCCACTACTACCCCGGCACCGAGCTGCAGACGCTCTACTGAGCCGGCGTTTCCAGGTAGATTGGGCGCGTCGTGCCCGTCCTTCCCCTCGCAGCCCGCCGTTCGCTCACCCCCTTGGAGCCGGATCTTCCGCGCGTCGTCTGGGTGCGCGGCGCCGGCGCCCGCCAGCGCATGGAGATCTCGCTCGAGCCGTCCGTGGTCGCGGCGGCGAAGCGGCGGGGCTGGAAGGTGGACTGGAAACGGCTCGAGCTCGTCGACCGCCAAGGCCGCGCCCGCAGCCTCTTGAACCACGACGGGTACCGCGCGGCCTTCGCGGACTCGCCGCGCGTCCGCGGCTTCTTCCCCGGGGCGCCCGGCGCGCTTCAGGTGCCCGAGCGCGTGCGGGTCGGCTTCGACGCCAAGCGCGGCCAGCTCCGCTTCCGCGCGGAAGGGCAGCGCCGCACGGTCTTCGACGACGCGACACGCCAGGCCCTCCGCGCGGTGCACCG
>CAZEDU010000138.1:12544-12812 GCA_964511185.1 uncultured Myxococcaceae bacterium
TGGCCTCGGTGGTCACGCGGCCGCTCGCGGCGAAGTGGCGCCGCATTCACCGCACCTACGCGGCGCTGCAGGCGCGCGCGGCGAAGCTCGAGCCCGGGAGCGCCGCCCACGGCCGCCATCAGAAGGGGCTCGAGGCGCTGCAGCGCGCCCGCGCTTCGGGCTCGCGCAGCATCACGGCCGCGCGGCGCGACGACGCTCGGCCGATGGCTCAGTTCCTCGCCATGGAGCAGTACGTCGGCGGGCTGGTCGACCAGGGCGCGCCGACGAC
>CAZEDU010000139.1:0-2765 GCA_964511185.1 uncultured Myxococcaceae bacterium
GATCGAGCCCGTGCTCGCGCGCCATGCGGCGCGTCACCGGCGTGGCGAGCACCTTCGAGCCTTCGGCGGCGGCCGCGGTCCCGTTCGTCTGCTTGGGCGCCGCCTGCACCGCGGGCGGAGGTGCGGCGGGCGCGGCGGCGGCCCGAGGCGCTGGCGCCTTGTCGGCCCCGCCGTCGAGCTCGAGGGTGACGAGCGTGCCGTGCACCTTGGCGATGTCGCCCTCTTGGCCGTGGGTCTTGATCACCCGCCCCTTCTTCGGGCTCGGGATGGTCACGGTGGCCTTGTCGGTCATCACCTCGACGAGCGGCTGATCCTCCGCCACCGCGTCGCCTTCCTTGACCAGCCACTTGACGATCTCGCCTTCGACGACGCCTTCGCCAATGTCGGGCAGCTTGAATTCGTAGACGGCCATGGGCTTTTCCTTGAAGTGGCTCAAGCGATGAACTGCGCGGCTTCGCGAATGCCGCTCAAGATGCGGGGCGCTCGCGGCAGGTACTCATTCTCGAGGGTGTACGGGAACGGCGTGTCGAAGCCGGTGACGCGCTTCACCGGGGCTTCCAGGTGGACGAAGCAGCGCTCCTGAATCAGCGCGGAGATCTCGGCGCCCAGGCCGCAGGTGCGCGCCGCCTCGTGCACCACCACCACGCGGCCGGTCTTCTTCACGCTCTCGACGATGCAGTCGATGTCGAGCGGCCAGAGCGTGCGCAGGTCGATGAGCTCGCACTCGATGCCGGCCTCGGCCGCCTTCTCCACCGCCTCGGTGGCCTCGTGGAGCATCGCGCCCCACGCGATGACGGTCACCTGCTGGCCGGAGCGGATCAGGTTCGCCCGGCCGATGGGGATTTCGTAGTCGCCTTCGGGCACCTCGCCCTTGGCCGCGCGGTAGATGCGCTTGGGCTCGAAGAAGAGCACCGGATCCTTCTGCCGCAGCGCCGACAGGAGCAGCCCCTTCGCGTCGTACGGGTTGGACGGCGCGATGACCTTGAGCCCCGCGGTGTGGATGAAGAGCGACTCGGGGCTCTGCGAGTGGTAGTGGCCGCCCTTGATGCCGCCGCCGAACGGCGTGCGGATGACCACCGGCGCTTCGTACTGCCCGCCCGAGCGGTAGCGCATCTTCGCCAGCTCGTTCACGATCTGATCGAACGCCGGGAAGATGAAGTCGACGAACTGAATCTCCGGCACGGGCCTCAAGCCGTAGAGCGCCATGCCGATCGCGGCGCCGATGATGCCGCCTTCGGCGAGCGGCGTGTCGATCACCCGCTCGGGCCCGAACTCCTCGTACAGGCCCGCGGTCGCCCGGAACACGCCGCCGAACTTGCCGATGTCCTCGCCCAGGAGGACCACGTTCGGATCGCGGCGCATCTCCAGGCGAAGCGCGTCGTTGACGGCCTGGAGGAGGTTCAGAGTGGGCATGACGGCGTCACCTCGGCAGCTCAAGCCGTGCGATCGCGTTCCATCAAGCCCTTCATGAAGAACTCGGCGGCGCGATAGCTCGACCGGACCAACGGTCCGGAGGCGACGTACAGGAACCCCATCGACTCTGCAAGTACGCGGTAATTGTCGAATTGGGCCGGTGTGACGAACCGTTCGACCCGCAGGTGGTACTGCGAGGGCTGCAGGTATTGCCCCAAGGTGAGCACGTCCACGCCGACCGAGCGGAGGTCCTTGAAGGTCTGCTCGAGCTCCTGGTCGGTCTCGCCCAGGCCGAGCATCACGCTGGTCTTGGTGTACGGCCCCTCCGGGCGCGACTTGAGGTACTCGAGGACCTTCAGGCTCTGGCGATAGCCGGCGCGGCGGTCGCGCACGGTCGGGGTGAGCCGCTCGACCGTCTCCACGTTGTGGGCGATCACGTGCGGGCGCGCGCGCGCGACGGTGGCGAGGTCCTCCTCCACGCCCTTGAAGTCGGGGATCAGCACCTCGACGAGGGTGCGCGGGCTCTCGCGCCGAAGCGCGGTGATCGCGTGGGCGAAGTGGCCGGCGCCGCCATCGGGGCGGTCGTCGCGGTTCACCGACGTGACCACGATGTAGTCGAGCTCGAGCTCCTTCACCGCGCGGGCCAGGTTCTCGGGCTCGCTGGGATCGAGCGGCGGCGGCGCGCCGACCTTGACGTGGCAGAAGCGGCACGCCCGCGTGCAGACCTCGCCCATGAGCATCACGGTCGCGGTGCCGCCCCCCCAGCACTCCGCGATGTTCGGGCAGCGGGCCTCCTCGCAGACGGTCGCCAGCTGGGTGCGCCGGACGATGGCCTTCACCCGCTCGTACCCCTCCCCGTGCGGCATGCGGACCTTCAGCCACTCGGGTTTTCGAGTCGATTCGCCGACTTGCGGCAGCGGAAAGCGGTCAGGGGTCGCCATGGACAAAGGGGGATGTACTGATGGCCCCTGAGCGGGTCAAGTCGACCCTCCGCGACCGGGGACTGTCTCCACAGGGGACTGTCCCCATGATTCCGTCGTGTCCCGCATCCACATCGGCACCAGCGGATACGCCTACGCCCACTGGCGGCGCATCTTCTATCCCGACCTGCTGCGCTCCTCCGACTGGCTGCGCTACTACGCGCGCGTCTTCACCACGGTCGAGCTGAACACGACCTTCTATCGGCTGCCGACCGAGAAGGCCGTCGACGGCTGGCGCGACGCCACCCCGAAGAGCTTTTTGTTCGCGGTGAAGGGGAGCCGGTTTCTCACGCACCTCAAGCGGCTGACCGAGGTCGGCCAGGGCGTCGAGACGTTCTTCCAGCGGGTGAATCGCTTGGGCGTGAAGCTGGG
>CAZEDU010000139.1:2775-12764 GCA_964511185.1 uncultured Myxococcaceae bacterium
TGCTCTGGCAGCTGCCACCTCAGATGACGCGCGTCGATCTGCCGCGCCTGGAGAACTTCATCGCGCACCTTCCGAAGCGGCCACGGCACGTGCTCGAGTTCCGCGCGGAGGGCTGGTACCGCGACGAGGTCTGCGCGCTGCTCGACCGCCACGGGGTCGCCTTCTGCGAGCACGACCACCTCGCGCGCCGGCCGCCGTTCTTCACGGGTGGGTTTCGGTACCTGCGCTTTCACGGACGTACGGGTCGATATGAAGGCCGGTACGGCAGGCGCGCGCTCGCGCCCCACGCGGAGTCGCTGGTCGAGTGGACAGAGGGCGGACGCCACGCGTTCGTTTATTTCAACAACGACCTGCAGGGACACGCGCTGCGGGACGCGCTGGATTTGAGCGCGCTGGTGAGTCAACAGGACAAGGCGGAGCCAGCGGCGAGGCTCGCGTAAAACGGGGACAGTCCCCTTTGGGGACGGTCCCCTCCCTGATCAATTAGATATGGATGGCGTGGCCGAGGGCGGCCTCGGCGCCTTCGCGCATGATCTCGGAGAGCGTCGGATGCGCGTGCATGGTGCGCGCGAGCTCCTCGGTCGTGGTCTCGAGCCGGAGCGCGATGCAGGCCTCGGCGAGCAGCTCCGTCGCATGCGGGCCGACCAGGTGAACGCCGAGCACCTCGTCGTACTTCTTCTCGGACACGATCTTCACCATGCCGATGGCCTCGCCCGAGATGCTCGCCTTGGTGATCGCCGAGAACGGCACGATGCCGATCTTCACGTCGTAGCCGCGCTCCTTCGCCTTCTTCTCGGTGAGCCCGACCGAAGCGACCTCGGGGTAGCAGTAGGTCGCCGACGGCACGCGGTCGTAGTTGACCGGCTGCGGATCTTTGTTCGCGATGTGCTCGACCGCGAGGATGCCCTCGGCCGAGGCGACGTGCGCGAGCATCGGCGTCGGCACCACGTCGCCAATCGCGTAGACGTTCGGCTCGGTGGTGCGCATGAACTCGTCGGTCTTGATGAAGCCGCGATCGAGCTTGATGTTCGTCTTGTCGAGCCCGATGTCCTCGGTGACCGCGGCGCGGCCGACCGCCGACAGCAGCACCTCCGCCTCGATGGTCTGCGACTGACCGTTGATGGTCATCGTGCACTTCACGCCCTTGTCGCTCGACTCGACGGTCTCGACCTTCGCGCCCAGCAAGAACTTGATGCCGCGGCGGCGGAAGTGCTTCTCGAGCTCCTTCGAGGAATCCTCGTCCTCGATCGGCAACAGGTGCGGCAGGTACTCGACGAGGCTCACCTCGGAGCCGACGTGGTTGAAGATCGACGCGAACTCGCAGCCGACCGCGCCCGCGCCCAGCACGATCATGCTCTTGGGGACCTTCTCGAGCTGCAGCACCGAGTCGGAGTTCAGCACGCGCTTGTGATCGACCTTCACGTTCGGCAGCGACTTGGGCACCGAGCCGGTGGCGATGACGATGTTCTTGGTGTCGAGCACCTGCTTGGCGCCGCCTTCGCCCGTCACCTCGACCTTGCCCTTGCCGGCGATGCGCCCGTGCCCCTTCACCACCGTCACCTTGTTCTTCTTCATCAAGAAGTCGATGCCGTTGGCGCCCTTGGTGACGACGCTGTCCTTGTGCTTCATCGCCTGGCCCCAGTTGACCGCGGGGTTCTTCAGGTCGATGCCGAAGTCGGCGGCGTGCTGGATGTGCGCGTACAGCTCGGCGGTCCAGAGCAGCGCCTTGGTGGGGATGCAGCCGCGGTGAAGGCAGGTGCCGCCCAGCCGCTTGTCCCGCTCGATGAGTGCCGTCTTGAGGCCCAGCTGTCCAGCACGGATGGCCGCCACATAGCCGCCGGGGCCCGAGCCAATGATCACCACATCGAACGTCTCAGCCATGGTGCGCTCCCAAAGGTCGTTTTCGCCGCGGCATCTAACACCGAGGGCAGTTCAAAGAAAGCGAATGCGCTAGAAGGTGCGGGCCATGAAACGCACGCAGAGCTCAGAGGCCAAGGTGCTGGTGATCGGTGGCGGCGTCATCGGCCTCTCCATCGCGCTCGAGCTCAAGCGGCTGGGCGCCGCGCCGGTCATCCTGGAGAGATCGATCCCCGGCGCCGAAGCCTCCAGCGCCGCCGCGGGTTTGATCGCGCCGCAGCTCGAGGCCATCGAGCCCGGTCCTTTCCTCGACCTGTGCCTCGCCAGCCGCGCCCTCTACCCCGACTTCGTCCGGCGCGTGCAGGAGCTCTCGGGCCTCTCGGTGGGCTTCCTGCCGTCGGGCGTGGTGCACGCGGCGTTCGATCCGTCCTCGGCCTCGCGGCTCTCCGCGCAGGTCGAGTGGCAGAAGCGCCAGGGCCTTCGGGCGGAGATGCTCGACGGAAGCCAGGCCCGCGCGCTCGAGCCCGCGCTCGCCCCCGAGGTCTGGGCCGCCGCGCACTTCCCGGACGATCATCAGGTCGACAACTGCCAGCTGGTCACCGCGCTCTCGATGGCGGCCGCCCGCGTGGGCGTCGCGTTCCGATCGGGCTACGTGCGCGGCGTCCGCGTCGAAAACCACCGGGCAATCGGCGTCGACGTCGACGGGGAGCTGATCCGCGCCGATGCGACCGTGGTCGCCGCGGGCGCCTGGTCGGGCCTGGTGCAGGGCATCTGGCTCGACCCGCGCGCGGTGCGTCCAGTGCGAGGCCAGATGGTCCAGCTCCAGTCGCGCCTGCCGCTCTTGCGGTCCATCGTCTGCTCCGACCAGGGCTACTTGGTGCCGCGCGCGGACGGCCGGCTCATCGCGGGGAGCACCGCCGAGCACGCGGGCTTTCAAAAGGAGGTCACCGCGGGCGGGCTCGCGCAGATCCTTCAGATGGCGACGCAGCTGTGCCCCGGCGTCCGCGACCTGGCCGTCACCGGGCAGTGGGCCGGGCTGCGCCCCTTCACCGAGGACAAGCTGCCGATCTTGGGCCGCGGGCCGGCCGACGGCCTCTTCATCGCCTCCGGACACTTCCGAAACGGCATCCTGCTGGCGCCGATCACCGGCGAGCTGATCGCGGCGTTGGCGCTCGGCCGCACCCTCTCGCGCTCGCTCGAGCCCTTCTCGTTCGAGCGCTTGAAAGGCGCGCCGGGTACGCCGCTGTGACCGATCCGCCCACCCATGTGGCCAAGGCGGGTGTACTCCTTCTACAATGGCGGGTCCGTGGAATCCTCTCAGACGCCCCCGTCGTTGGCCCCACGCATTCTCATCGTCGACGACGACGAGTCGGTCCGCGACGTCATCTCCGTATTGCTCCGTGAAGAGGGCTACAACTGCGGTGTCGCCTCCAGCCCCGAGATGGCGCTGGACATGGCGGCCGCGGAAGAGACCCCGCTCGTCATCAGCGACATGAAGATGCCCGGCCACGACGGTCTGTGGCTCCTGGAGCACTTCCGCGACCGCTTCCCCGATACGTCGGTGATCATGCTCACCGGCTACGGAGACACCGAGGCGGCGGTCGACTGCCTGCGCCGAGGGGCGGCGGACTACCTGCTCAAGCCGCCCAAGCTGACGGACCTGATCCGCGCGATCGAGCGCGCGCTCGCCAAGCGGCGTGTCGAGCTGGCGCGCAAGCGGTACCAGCGCAAGCTCGAGCGCAAGGTCCGCGACCGCACCACCGAGCTGCGCAACGCGCTCAAGGACATCGCGCACACCTACCACAACACGCTGCTGGCCCTGGTCGCCGCGCTCGACGCGCGGGAGCACGAGACGAGCGACCACTCGCAGCGCGTGGTCCGCTACACCACGGCGATCGCCGAGCGCATGGGGATTCGCGGCCAGGAGCTCGAGGAGATCGGCCGCGGCGCGCTGCTCCACGACATCGGGAAGATCGGCGTGCCCGACGCGGTGCTGCTCAAGCCCGGGCGCCTGACGCAGGAGGAGTGGAGCGAGATGCGCAAGCACCCGGACATCGGGTACCAGATGATCGCGCCGATCCTGTTCCTCTCCACCCCGGCGCAGATCGTCTTGTCGCACCAAGAGAAATGGGACGGCTCGGGCTACCCGCGGAACCTCTCGAAGCACGAAATCCACATCGGCTCGCGCATCTTCTCCATCGCCGACACCCTGGATGCCATGACCTCGGACCGGCCGTACCGCAAGGGCACGTCGCTGGCGAACGCGATTCAAGAGATCAAGCGCTGCGCGAACACGCAGTTCGACCCGGACGCCGTCGCCGCCTTCCTCGACATCGGAGAAGCGGGGCTGCTCAAGATTCGCGACGAGATGATGATCGCGGGCAGGAAGTCCAAGGCCGAGGCGGACGCCGCGGCCACCGCCGCCGAGACGGCTCAAGCCGAGGCCGAGGCGCGCTTCGAAGAGATCGAAGACACCCTGCCCCCCAACCAGGTGGCGACGCGGTCGTCGTGATCTCGCTGACCCCACGCGCCGCCGACGAAGTCCGCGCGGCCCTGAAGGCGAAGAGGCTGGACGGCTACGGCCTGAAGCTGCAGGTCGTGGGCGGCGGGTGCGAAGGGTTCGTCTACGACCTTCTCTTCGTCGACCTCCCGGATCCCGCCGACCAGGTGTTCGAGAGCGAAGGCCTGCGGGTGTTCGTAGACCCGCGCGCGCTGCCCGTTGTCGATGGGCTCACAATCGATCACGCCGAGACCTCGTACGGGGAAGGCTTCGTGTTTCAGAATCCTTCCGCCAAGAGCCGCTGCAGCTGCGGCGCGAGCTTCGGCACTTAATGGAGAGGTCGTTGACGGTCGACGCGCACCAACGCCCGCTGCGAAGCCTGCGCCTGTCGGTGACCGACCGCTGCAACCTGCGCTGCGCGTACTGCATGCCGGAAGAGGAGTACGTCTGGCTCAAGCAGCCCGACATCCTCTCGTTCGAGGAGCTGAGCCGGCTGGTCGACGCCTTCACGTTGCTCGGCGTCGATCGCGTGCGGCTCACCGGCGGAGAGCCGCTCGTTCGGCGGGAGCTGCCGACCTTGGTGCGAATGCTCGCCGAGAAGCCGGCGATCCAGGACCTGTCGCTCACCACCAACGGCGTGCTGCTCGCCGAGCAGATCGAATCGGTGAAGCGCGCGGGCCTTCATCGCGTCACGGTGAGCCTGGACACGCTGAAACCGGAGCGCTTCCGCGCGTTGACCCGCCGAGACCTGCACGCGCAGGTGCTCGCGGGCATCGAGGCCGCGGCTCGCGGCCTGCGCGGCGGCCTCAAACTCGACACCGTGGTGATGCGGGGCGTGAACGACGACGAGCTGATCGCGCTCGTCGCGTTCGCGAAGGCGGTCGACGCCGAGCTGCGCTTCATCGAGTACATGGACGTGGGGGGAGCGACGGGCTGGTCGCGCGCCCAGGTCGTCTCGCGCGCCCAGATGCTGGCGGCGCTGGAGCGCCACTACGGCCCCATCGAGCCGCTCGGCGGCCGCGGGTCGGCGCCGGCGGAGCGGTTTCGGCTCGCGGACGGCACCTCGTTCGGAATCATCGCCTCGACGACGGCGCCCTTTTGTCAGCGGTGCGACCGGAGCCGGGTGACGGCCGACGGCCTGTGGCTCTTGTGCCTGTACGCGAAGACCGGCCACGACCTGAAGCGGGTCTTGCGCAGCGGCGCGTCGGTCGAGGCGATCGCGCAGCACCTGTCGGCGCTCTGGTCGGTCCGGACCGATCGAGGCGCCGAGCAGCGGCTTGCGCTCCGGGACGCGCGCACCGCGCTCTTCCGGCCGCCGGATCTGCGGCGCAACCCGCACCTCGAGATGCACACCCGCGGCGGGTAGGCGGTCGGCCGCTCGGCGGTGTGCAGGGGAAGCGGCCCTTCTCATGGCCGGGACGATGCGCACGTTCTCCTCCACGCCACCAAAGGAGGGGGACATGGGGGCATCGGCTCTTCTGCTCGCGGCGCTGGCGGCGGCGGACATCGCGGTGTCGGCGCAATCCAAGTCGGACCACGGGTACGCGCTGGAATACGAGCGCGGTCAGCCCGTGCGGGTCGACCCCGTGTTCGGGACGCTGCTGGAGATCACCCCGGCGGGCAAATCACCGCGCGTCATCGCCGAGTGGGCCCACGGCGACAAGGTCGTCCGCGTCGAGCTGGGGGCGCCCGCGCGCGATGACCTCCCCGAGTCGCGCGCGGACGCGCTGACCAACGCGCCGGTCTTCGGCCGGGCGGGCGCCAAGACCATGGTGCTGCCCGAGACACAAGCCCGCGCCGTCTTGCATGGGAACGCGCGCGTCTACGTGAACGGAAGGCTCGTGTCCGTTTCGGCCCAAGCGATCGTCGCCCTGCTCGACCATGGCATCGTGACCGACGAGCGAGTGCCGCGCGTGGTGAGAGCGACCTCCGGTGCGGCGCCGGAAGCGCACGTGGTGGTCGAGAACCTTCCCATCCGCCAGATAGCGAGCGGGCGAGCCCATGTCGTGTTCAAGCCCGTCACGCTCGGGGTCACCAGCGCGCAGACCGCCCGGCGCTGACGCTCGCCGGGCTTTCGTGTTAGAGCCCTGCCCGCCATGGGCCAAGGAAAACTCTCGCGCTACGTCGGAACGTTCCTCTTCACCGCCGCCATCGTCTGCATGATCGGCTTCTGGTGGTCGCGCACGACCGGCAGCGAGTCGTTCCTCGCCTGGGCGAACGGGCTCAAGTTCACGTTGATCGCCCTGGCGCTCGCCGCGCTCTACATGGCCGCGGTCGGCCTGTACCACACGCTCCTGGCCGCGCTCGGGCTCGACGGTGAGCCTGGCATCTTCAGCAAGGGCGCGCGGTCGGGGCCGCTGTCTGGGCCGCCGGTGGATGCGCAGCACGCGCAGCCGGTGCCGGGCGCTGGGATCGTGCCGCCGCGGGAGCAGACTCCGGACGCGTAGGTGAAGGGGACAGTCCCCGTTGGGGACAGTCCTCTCGATTAGGGGTTCTTTTCAGAGCGTGGCGTGGCGGCCGGGAGGTAGACCTCGGCGCCGGCTTGGCGGAACTCGGTCGACTTCTCCGCCATGCCGGCCTCGGCGTACGCGCGGACGTCCTCGGTGATCTTCATCGAGCAGAAGTGCGGGCCGCACATCGAGCAGAAGTGCGCGGTCTTCGCGCCCTCCGCGGGCAGCGTCTGGTCGTGGAACGCGCGCGCCCGTTCGGGATCGAGCGAGAGGTTGAACTGGTCCTCCCAACGGAACTCGAACCGCGCCTTCGAGAGCGCGTTGTCGCGCACCTGGGCGCCCGGGTGGCCCTTCGCCAGATCCGCCGCGTGCGCCGCGATCTTGTAGGTGATGACGCCTTCCTTCACGTCATCGCGGTTCGGCAGGCCGAGGTGCTCCTTCGGCGTCACGTAGCAGAGCATCGCCGTGCCGTACCAACCGATCATCGCGGCGCCGATGCCGCTGGTGAAGTGATCGTAGCCAGGCGCGATGTCGGTGGTCAGCGGCCCCAGCGTGTAGAACGGCGCCTCGTGGCAGTGCTCGAGCTGCAGGCGCATGTTCTCTTCGATGAGGTGCATCGGCACGTGGCCGGGGCCTTCGATCATCGTCTGCACGTCGTGCCTCCACGCGATCCGCGTCAGCTCGCCCAAGGTCTTCAGCTCGGCGAACTGCGCCTCGTCGTTCGCGTCGGCGATCGAGCCTGGCCGCAGGCCGTCGCCCAGGCTGAAGCTCACGTCGTACGCCTTCATGATCTCGCAGATCTCTTCGAAGTGCGTGTAGAGGAAGTTCTCCCGGTGGTGCGCGAGGCACCACTTGGCGAGGATCGAGCCGCCGCGTGAGACGATGCCGGTGACGCGCTTGGCGGTGAGCGGCACGTACGCGAGCCGCACGCCCGCGTGGATGGTGAAGTAGTCGACCCCCTGCTCCGCCTGCTCGATCAACGTGTCGCGGAAGAGCTCCCAGGTGAGCTCTTCGGCCTTCCCGCCGACCTTCTCCAGCGCCTGGTAGATCGGCACGGTCCCGATCGGCACCGGGCTGTTGCGCAGGATCCACTCCCGCGTCTCGTGGATGTTGGGCCCGGTCGACAGATCCATCACCGTGTCGGCGCCCCAGCGGATCGCCCAGACCATCTTCTCGACTTCTTCCTCGATCGACGAGGTGACGGCGGAGTTGCCGATGTTGGCGTTGATCTTCACCAGGAAGTTGCGGCCGATGATCATCGGCTCGAGCTCGGGGTGGTTGACGTTCGCCGGCAAGATCGCGCGGCCGGCCGCGATCTCGTCGCGCACGAACTCGGGCGTGATCACCCGGGGGATGCGCGCGCCGCGCGGCTGCCCAGCGTGCTGCGCCTGGTACACCTCGTCCGCGCGCTGGTTCTCGCGCACCGCGACGTACTCCATCTCTTCCGTGATGATGCCGCGCCGGGCGTAGTGGAGCTGCGACACGTTGTGCTGGGCCTTCGCCTTGCGCGACGCGCGCCGGTTCGGAAAGCGCAGCGAGGCGAGCCGCCCGTCGCCCAGGCGGGCGCGCCCGAACGCCGAGCTCGGCTCACGCAGCGGCTCCGTGTCTTCGCGGCGCGCGATCCAGGCCGCGCGCGCCGGCTCCAGGCCTTGGCGCAGATCGATCGCCACGTCAGGGTCGGTGAAGGGGCCGCTCGTGTCGTAGACGTAGACCGGCGGGTTCGGCTCCAGGCGGACCCCGCCGCCCTGGTGGTGGCGCGTGGGGGTGAGGGAGATCTCGCGCATCGGCACGCGCAGGTCGGAGAAGAGGTTGCCGGCCGTGTAGACCTTGCGCGAGGCAGGCAACGGCTCTCGTGTGATGCCGCTGAGCACCGAGTGATCGACGTACAAGCGCTTCGAAGCTCCGCTCATCACTTCCCTCCGCGGCATGTCATGCCGGCTGACCCCAGTGGCGGAGGCTGTAAAACAGGTCCAGTCCGACCAAGTCAACGCGCCCCCGAGCCACACACGCGCGGTGCGGAACCCGACATTGCGCGCGCGTTCGGTTGCGCGCGCGCCGCTCGGTGCAGAACCTTCCGCCGGGTGGTCGGTGTGGGGAGGCGGGGGGACATGCGGCTTGGCCAGGCGCTCCAGCTGCTGCTGGTGCTTTTCTGTTCGGGATGCGTCACGTCGCGGCGCGCGTCGTCGGCGGCGGACAGTGAGCCGCCCGCATCGAAGGCGTCGGAGCCTTCGGCCCCTGTCCGCTACGCGGCGCCCGGTGACGAAGAAGATCTGCCTCCGCTCACCGGCCGGCTGGCGGCGATCGATCTTCCAGACACCGCGTCGCGGGAGATCTCCGTCGAGCCAGGCAAGAAGGTCAGCGCGGGCCTGGACACGGCGCGCGCGCGGGAGGCGCTGTCCGAGTACGAGGCCGATCACTCCGCGCCGAGCCGAAACCCCGCCGAGGTCTGGCGCACGGTGAAGCGGCACCAGCCCGCGTTTCAGCGGTGCATCGACCGCGAGCTGAAGCGAAACCCCGAGTTCAAAGGCGGGAAGGTGCAGCTGCTCGCCTCGCTGGCCAGCTCAGGCAAGGTGACGCGGGCGCGCATCGACCCCGTCGACGTCGATCGCTCCGAAGTGGGCCGGTGCCTGAAGGATCGCGCGCGGCGGATGGTGTTCTCGAAGTCGAAGGGCCGGGAAGAGACCGACGTGGAGATACCGCTCGTGCTGTCGGGCGGGTGAGCCTCTCACCGATACCGAAGTACGTTCTCTTCGGCCATGTGGTCGCTGGCGAGTCGTTTCCCGCCTTCGTTCCACACGGGCCCCAAGTACCGCGTCTTCACCGAGCGAAAACCGCTGCCCAACGTCAAGTCGATGTCGGGGTGGTTCGGCGGCGAGCCTCGCCCGTAATCCTCGAACTCTCGCAGCAGCGCGTCGACCTGGGGCCGGTCCTGGTTGTTGAAATCTCCGAGCACCAGCACGCGCTCGCCCTTCTGGCGGAGCGCCCGGGCCCTCGCCAACACTTTTTTCACCTGCTCGAGCTGCAGGACCGGCTCGCCGGTCAGGTGCGTATTCATCACGGTGAAGACGCGGCCCGTCGCGCGATCTCGCAGCCGGACGGTCGTCAGCATGCGCGGCTCGAAGTACTGCCCCAGGTGATGTCGGTCGGCGCCGCGGCGACACTGTTCCAGCACGTCCCAGCCG
>CAZEDU010000140.1:0-12753 GCA_964511185.1 uncultured Myxococcaceae bacterium
ACGTTGCGCTCCATGTCCGTCACTTCTTCGGGCCGCTCGTCGACCAGGAGCACGATCAGGTACACGTCGGGGTGGTTCTGCGCGATCGCGTGCGCGATGTTCTGCAACAGCACCGTCTTACCGGCCTTGGGCGGCGCGACGATCAGGCAGCGCTGCCCCAGACCAATCGGGCAGAACAGGTCGATGATGCGCGTGGTCATCTCGCCCGACTCGTGCTCGAGCTTGAGCTTCCGCGTCGGGTAGAGCGGCGTGAGGTTGTCGAAGAGGATGCGCTCCTTGACCTCGGCGCCCAGCGGGTCGACGAAGTTGATCTTGTCGACGCGCTGCAGAGCGAAGAACCGCTCGCCCTCCCGCGGCTGCCGGATCGGCCCGGTCACGGTGTCGCCCTGCTTCAGGTTGAAGCGGCGCACCTGCGACGGCGAGACGTAGATGTCGTCGGGGCTGGCCTGGTAGTCGGAGTCGGCGCTGCGCAGGAAGCCGAACCCGTCGGAGAGCAGCTCGAGCACGCCCTCCGCGTGCACCTCGTACCGCTTGTCGGCGATGCCGGAGAGGATCGAGAAGAGCAGGTCCTGCTTCTTCAGCCCCTGCGCGCCCTCGATGTTCAGCTCGTGGGCCATCTTCGACAGCTCGGTGATCTTCATCCGCTTCAGGTCATTCAAGTTGATGACCTGCATCGGCTCGCCGGGCTTGGCCTCGGTGTGGAGCGGCGGCGCCGACGGCGTGGGCGGCGGCGGCGTCAGCTGCGCGGGCGCCGATCGCTCGGGCGCCTCCTCCGAGCGCTCGGCGCGCGAGATGGCGGTGAGCACCGGCCGGACCGGCGTCTCGTCCTCATCCTCTTTGCGCTTCTTCTTAGGCCGTTCGTCTTCCTTCTCGGCCTTCCCCCGACGCGGCTTCACCGGCCCTTTGCCCTTGGGCCGCTCGTCGCCGTCTTCGGTCTCGAGCTCGTCGGTCTCCACATCTGTCTCGTGGGCTTTTTCTTTGCTGGATCGTGCTTTGCGCATGGGTGCTTAAGCCTGGCCTTGAGAGCGGGGCGAGCGATGTTCCCTTGGTAGAGGGCCCCGAAGGCGGTTACTGGCGTTTCGTAGGAAGCGGCCGGCACTTCGAAACCGGAAGCGCCGTTGTGAAAGCCGCAGAAACCAAGTTATTGAGCCGCCCCCTGCTCTGTCAAGGCATTGGCTTGGGAACGACCACTCGACACCACGCCCGTGAAGGCGCCGACCTTTCGACCCCCGTTCCTTCAGGGGATCGGCTCACGGCCGAAGCCCGCGTTCAAGCGCTTCGCGCCGAGATCGCTCATCACGACTACCGCTATTACACGCTCGACAGTCCCGAAATCTCGGACGCCAGCTACGACCGCTTGATGCGCGAGCTGGCTCAGCTCGAAGACCAATACCCCGAGCTCATCACCCCTGACTCGCCGACCCAGCGCGTCTCCGGCGGCCCGTCCGCCAAGTTCGACAAGGTGGTTCACCGGCTCCCGATGCTCTCCTTGTCGAACGTCTTCTCGGAGGAGGCGCTCCGCGAGTTCGACGAGCGGGTGAGGAAGCACCTGGGCCTCGAGGCCGTCACTTACATCTGCGAGCCGAAGCTCGACGGCCTGGCCATCGAGCTCATCTACCAGGACGGCACCTTCGTGAAGGGCGCTACCCGCGGCGACGGAACGACCGGCGAAGACGTCACCCCGAACCTGCGCACGCTCAAGAACCTTCCGCTGCGCCTGCGCGCGACCAGCCGGCCGCCCCCGCCCTACCTCGAGGCGCGCGGAGAGGTCTTCATCCGCAAGGCCGACTTCGTGCGCTTGAACCAGCGGCGCGAAGAGGCGGGCGAGCCCACCTTCGTGAACCCGCGCAACAGCGCGGCCGGCTCGCTGCGCCAGCTCGATCCGAAGATCACCGCGTCGCGCCCGCTCACGGCGTTCGTCTACGAAGTCGGCATCGTCGAGGGCGAGACCTTCACGAGCCACCCTCAGAAGCTCCAGCGCCTCGAAGAGCTCGGCTTGCCGGTCAACCCGTGGAAGGCCGAGGCCACCGGCGCCGACCAGGTGATGGAGGTCTACGGGAAGCTGCTCTCTCAGCGCCACGCGCTCCCGTACGAAGTCGACGGGCTGGTGGTGAAGGTCGCCGACGAGGACCTGCGCAAGCGGCTGGGCCAGGTCTCGAGGAGCCCGCGCTGGGCCGTCGCCTTCAAGTTCCCGCCCGAAGAGGTCGAGACGCAGATCATCAACATCGGCGTGCAGGTCGGCCGCACCGGCGCGCTCACGCCGGTCGCCTTCTTGAAGCCCACCTACGTCGGCGGCGTCACCGTCTCGCGCGCGACCCTCCACAACGAAGACGAGCTCGAGCGCAAGGACGTCCGCATCGGCGACTGGGTGTTTTTGCGCCGCGCGGGCGACGTCATCCCGGAGATCGTCTCGGTCATCACCTCCAAGCGCGACGGCAGCGAGCGGCTCTTCGTGTTCCCCACCCACTGCCCCGCCTGCGGCGCCGAGGTGGTGCGCGAAGAGGGCGCGGCCGTGCGCCGCTGCACCGGCGCCTCGTGCCCCGCGCAGCTGGTCGGCAACCTGCGCCACTTCGCCAGCCGCCTGGCGATGGACATCGACGGCTTGGGCGACAAGCTGTGCGAGCAGCTCATCGCCACCGGGCGGGTGAAGAGCTACGCCGACCTCTACCGCCTCGACCTTCCGCAGCTCCTCGAGCTCGAGCGGATGGGAGAGAAGAGCGCGCAGAACCTGCTGCAAGCGCTCGAGCGCAGCAAGCACACCACGCTGCGCCGGTTCCTCTACGCGCTGGGCATTCGGCACGTCGGCGAGGCCACCGCCAGGCAGCTCGCCGAGCACTTCCGCGACGTGCACGCGCTCGTCCGGGCCACCGAAGACGACCTCACCCGCGTCAAGGACGTCGGGGCCGAGATGGCCAAGGAGATCGCCGCGTTCTTCCGGCAGGAGCAAAACCAGAAGGTCATCGACGAGCTGCTTCAGCTCGGGGTGACGCCCGCCCCGCCCGAAGAGCGAAAGACCGGGGCCTTCACCGGCAAGACGGTCGTCATCACCGGCACGCTCACCGAGATGACGCGCGAGAAGGCGAAGGAAGAGATCGAGCGCCGCGGCGGCAAGGTCTCCGAGAGCGTCTCGCGCAAGACGGACTACCTGGTCGCCGGCGCCGAAGCAGGCTCGAAGCTCAAGAAAGCGAACGAGCTGGGCGTGCGCGTACTGGACGAAGCGGCCTTTCGTGCGCTTCTCGAAGAGGGGAGCCAAGCGTGAGCCCATCGCGCGTCAGCCTGCGCATCGAAGGCAAGGTGCAGGGCGTGTTCTATCGACAGAGCGCGCTCGACAAAGCCGCCGAGCTGGGCCTCACCGGCTGGGTGAAGAACCTTCCCGACGGGGCGGTGGCCTCGGTCGCCGAAGGGGACGACTCCGCGCTGGAGTCGTTCATCGCCTGGTGCCGCCAGGGCCCCCAGCACGCCCACGTCCGGGCGGTCGACGTCCAGCGCGCCCCGGCGACGGGGGAGTTCTCTTCTTTTCGGGTGATTCGATGACCAGCAGCTTCCTGACCGCGCCGCTCGCCGCGATGCTCGGCATCAAAGCCGGCTCGAAGGTCACGCTGCTCAACCCGCCGAGCGGCTTCGCGGCGCGGCTCAACCCGCTCCCCGACGGCGTCGAGTTCCTCGTCACCGCCCAATCGGGGCTCGACATCATCCTCTTCTTCACCGGCAAGAAGACGGAGCTCGTCGAGCGGCTGCCTGCCCTGGTCCGCGCCATGGCCCAGACCGGCGGCATCTGGGTGTGCTTCCCCATCCGCCCGACCGCCATCGCCCCGTCCGAAGACTTCGTGCGCCTGTTCGGCCTCGAGCTCGGCCTGGTGGACAACAAACGTTGTGTGTTGGACGAAGACTGGACCGCCCTGCGTTTGGTACGGGGGCCGAAGTCCCCACGGCCGGAGCGGCCGACGCGCACGGAGATTCCGACGGCGTAACGCTTTGCATTCGTTGCTTGTCCGTGAAAAACTAGCGGCCAAGCAGGCACCGGCGGCAGGGGTGCCAAGGTTTTGACGGAAGCTTCGCTCTTCAGCGCCGACCCTACGCACACCAGGCCCTCGAGGGCTCGCAAGGTGGCGGGCGGCAACGAAACGAAGCACAAAAGGTCCACCGGCAGGTGCCGGCAACATCTGGACTTGAGTCACTCTCTAACCGGGTAGGTTTCACCCGTGAACCTCGTGACGCTCACCGGCAGCCGCGCAGCGCCCCAGACGGCGGCGACGGCGACGGCCACATCACGAGCACACGGCGTGGGCGACCCCAACGCGCGTTCCGCGGTCTCAGACGCCATCGTCTTCCGTCCGATGGCGCAAGGCCGCAGCGGCGCGTGGTCAGGACTTCTTCATGAGCAGCATCCTGGTGATCAACGCCGCGGGCCGGGAGACCCGCGTCGCACTCGTTGAGAACGGGCACATCGCCGAGTTCTATCTCGAGCGAAAAAAAGACAAGGGAATCGTCGGCAACATCTACAAAGGCCGCGTGGTCCGGGTGCTCCCGGGCATGCAGGCCGCGTTCGTCGACATCGGCTCCGACAAGGCGGCGTTCCTCTACGTCAGCGACGTCTTCTACGACCCGGAGTTCTCCAAGTCGCAGTTCGAGCTGACCGAAGGCGAACACGGCGAAGCGCCCGACGTGCCCGACGAGAGCGAAGCCGACGAGCACGCCGCCCACCCCACCCCGCCGAGCCCGCCCGCGGCCTCCGCGCCGCAGCCAGACCGCGAGCCGGTCACCGACCCGTTCGCGCTCGCCGCCGCGCCGCCGCTCCCCACCCCACCGGCCCCGCCGGCCTCGCCGGTCTTGGAGGCCAGCGAGGCGGCGTCGGCCGAGGCGCCCTTGGCCGCGCCCGCGCAGCCCGAAGCGCCCGCTGATTCCGCGGAGAAGACCGCGGAGCCTTCCTCCACCGACGCGCCCGCCGCGGCGGTCGCCGCCGAGTGGGTCGGCGTTCACCCCGAGCTCGCGCTCGAGGGCGAAGCGGCCGAGCCGTCCGCCGACGCCGCTGCGCCCACGGCGCGAGGGGAGAAGCGCGCCCCGCGCGAGCAGCGGCACCGCGAGCGCCACCGCCGGGAAGATCGGCGCGAGCGCGAAGAGGAGCCGCGCCACCGGAAGACCGCCAAGATCGAAGACCTGCTGAAGGTCGGCCAGGAAGTGCTGGTCCAGGTGTCGAAGGACCCCATCGGCACCAAGGGCGCGCGCCTGACCTGCCACATCTCGATTCCGGGCCGGCACCTGGTGTTCATGCCGACCATCGACCACGTCGGCATCAGCCGCCGCATCTCGAACGAGAAAGAGCGGCGCCGCCTGCGCGAGATCGTCGACCGCATGCGCCCGCCTGGCACCGGCTTCATCGTCCGCACGGTCGCCGAGAACGTTCCGCAAGAGAAGCTCGAGTCCGACATCCGCTTCCTCATCGAGGTGTGGAACGAGACCGTCCGCCGCAACGAGAAGCGGGGCGGCCCCGGGCTCATGCACCCGGACCTCGACCTCATCCTGCGCGCCACCCGCGACCTGTTCGCGCAAGACGTCGAGAAGTTGGTGATCGACGACCGGGAAGAGCACGAGCGCGTGCAGAACTTCGTCGCCGCGCAAGACCCCGCGCTCCGCGAGCGCGTCATCCTGCACGACACCGAAGAGCCCATCTTCGACGCGTACGGCATCGAGCAGGAGATCCAGCGCGCGCTCAACCGCAAGGTGTGGCTGAAGAGCGGCGGCTACTTGATCATCGATCAGGCCGAGGCGCTCACCGCCATCGACGTCAACTCCGGCCGCTACGTCGGCAAGAAGAGCCTCGAAGAGACGATCACCAAGATCAACATGGAGGCGGCCAAGGAGATCGTCTACCAGCTGAGGCTGCGCAACATCGGCGGCATCATCATCTGCGACTTCATCGACATGGAGAAGCCGCAGAACCGGGACAAGGTCTTCAAGACGCTGCAAGAGGCGCTCGGCCGCGACAAGGCGAAGACCAACGTGCTGCGCATCTCCGAGCTCGGCCTGGTGGAGATGACGCGCAAGCGCGTGCGCGAGTCGATCGGCCGCATGCTCCACGAAGACTGCTCGTACTGCGACGGCCAGGGCTTCGTGAAGACGGCCACCACGGTCGCGTACGAGATCTTCCGCGAGGTGCGCCGCGAAGCGCCTGCGTACAAAGACCCGGTGCTGGTGATCAGCTGCCACCCCGAGGTCGCGCGGCTGCTCCAGGGCGAAGAGCGCGAAGAGCTGCGCCACCTGATGGACCGCTACAACAAGACCATCCAGCTCCGCTCGCAGAACAACTACCACCGCGAGCAGTACGACGTGTACGGCCGCTCCGCCCAGGGCGAGGAGCACAAGCTCGCCTCGTCGGGCGACGGCTACACGGCTCAGGAGTACGGCGCACCCAAGCGACAGAACCAGGAGCCGCGGGGAGAGCGCGAACGCGAGCGCGGCGGTGGCCGCGACCGCAATCGACGAGACCGGCACCGCCGCGATCGCGACGAGCGCAAGGGCCAGAACCGCCAGCAGGGCAAAGGTCAAGACTCGGGTGGCCGCAACGCGCCGCCTCAGGCCGAAGCCGAAAAGGCGCCCGCCCCGGCCGCGGCGCCCGCCGCGCCGGCCGACCAAAGCTAGGGGCTTCATCGCACAAGCTTTGAACCCGGGCCGCCAAGTCGAGCACAATGCGGACCATGACGGTCCCCCCTGTCTCGGCCGAGCGCCGCACTGAAGTCCGTCGCGCGGTGAACCGCGAGTTCGCTTCGGTCGACGAGTTTCTGTCCGAGTACGTGACCAACTTGAGCCGCAGCGGCGTCTTCGTCCGCTCCGACGACCCGCTGCCGGTCGGCACGTCGGTGAACTTGAAATTCACCATCATCTCCGACGACCTCGAGACGATAGAAGGTGTGGGCGAGGTCGTCCGCGTCGTGCCGAAAGGTGGCGCGGAGCCGTCGGGCATGGGCGTGGTCTTCAAAGAGCTGAGCCACGTGTCGAAAGAGCTCATCGAGCGCATCTTGGTGAAGCGCTAGGCCGGGTGAGGAACCTCGTCTTGTCGCTGCGAACCTCGCTCCTTCGGCGGTGGCAAGAAGCCTTCGCGCAGCGCTTCGCGTCCGACGTGTGGCACGCGCTGAGGGCGGTGCTGCAGGGCTTTCGAGGCCAGAGCATCAACGTGCACGCCGGGCACCTCACCTTCATCACCTTGGTCGGCATGGTGCCGCTGCTCACCGCGGTGCTCGCGTTGATTCAGCTGCTTCACCAAGAGGCCTTCACCGCTCGCATCACGCAGTTCATCCAGAGCCTGCTCGCCCCCGGCGTGCAGAGCGAATCGGCCACCTTCTTCGAGCGCTTCATCAACACCGCGAGCTCGCGCGCGGCCGGCGGGTTCAGCTTCGTGCTCTTGCTCGTCTCGGCGACCACCCTGCTCCGCCACTTGGAGGCCGCGCTGAACGAGATTTGGGCCGTTCATCGGCGCCGCAACGCCTTCCTCAGCGCGGGCATGCATCTGCTCCTCCTGGTCGCGGGGCCGCTGGTCTTGGCCATCTCGCTGGCCGGCACCGCCGGCGTGCGCGATCTGTTGCTGGCGCTCCGGCTGCCTTTTCACGCTCAAGTCCTACAGATCGGCTCGGCCGTGCTGTCGGTCGTCGGCTTCAGCGTCATCTACAAGCTCGCGCCGCACGCGCCGGTGCGCACGCGCTCCGCCTTCGCCGGCGGTTTGATTGGCGGGCTCCTGTGGGAAATCGCCAAGCAAGGCTACGGCGAGTTCGCAGCGGCGGCTTTTCGGCAGAACCCCGTCTACGGCTCTTTGAGCGCGGTGCCGCTCTTTCTCATGTGGGTCTACTTGAGCTGGTGGCTGCTGCTGTTCGGGGCCCGGCTGGCTTACGCCATCGAGCAAGCCGGGTTCCGTTTCGAGTTCATGGATTTGGGCGGCCACCCGCGGAGCAAAGAGCTGGTGGGGGCCGGGGTCGCGCGCCTGGTCACGAAGGCTCGCTTGCTCGGCGAGCCTCCACCCACCGTGAAATCTGCGGCACGCGCCTTGGGAGTTCCCCAGCAGCTCGTACAGGAGACCGTCGCACGGCTCGAGAAAGCAGCGCTCCTCTCGAGGGACCGGCGCGGCGAGCTGCGCCCGACGAGAGAGCCCGCACAGCTCACACTGGCCGAGCTGTCCGCCGCCCTGGGCGGCACGGCCAAGCTCGTCCGCACCGAGGAACCACTTTGTAAGACCCCGGAGTTTCAGCAGCTGGAACGGCTGTTCCGACAGGGCGACGAAGCCGGCACCAAGGCCCTCGAGCAGGTCACCTGGTCTTCCTTGGTAGATGAGGAAAACCCATTGAAATCAAGCGCTTCAGCGGCTGGTTGAAGCCGAGTAGGCCAGAAAACTGTAGAAGTCTTGCGAGCTTAAGCCGTGCGCTGGCTTGCATGTCGCGACGACTTTGGTAAGCTTCCTTTTGAAAGCTCCCTGATTTCAGGCACCTACCTGGAGGAGCGATGCTGAAGTCTGATCTCATCAACATCCTCGTCGCCAAGCGTGGGCTCACGCAGAAGCAAGCCGAAGCGACCATCGAGACGATTTTCGAATCGATGAAGGAAGCGCTGTGCCGCGGCGAGAACATCGAGATCCGCGGCCTCGGTGCCTTTCACGTCAAGAACTACAAGGGATATCAGGGCCGAAATCCGAAGACCGGCCAGGTTATCCCGGTGAAGCCCAAGCGGGGCCTGCTCTTCCGCACCGGCAAAGAACTGCGTGACCGGGTGAACCGTCCCGCTCCCCTTCAAGCTGGCTCCGACGGCGGCTCCAGCTCTGAAGGTGGCTCTGCAGCCTAAGGGCGTTCGCTTGGCTGCCTGCTAGGCGGCGGCCAGCTTTCCGACGGGACGAACCGATAGCTCCGCATCGAGCTCGGCGTAGGTCAGCACTGCGACCGATGGGAGCGTCCCTTCCAGCAGCCGTTTGAGCTTGGCGCGCACGTCAGCGGCGGTGAGCACCACGCCTTCGGTGCTGCGCTCGAAGACTTTCACCGCTCCGCGCAGGATGCTCGATGCGACTTCGGGATCGAGCGACACACCCTCGCCCCCCCGGAGAGCCTCCTCGACGGCCGGGTCCACCAGGTACGCGTAGAGCGCGCCGCGGGGCGCGTAGCGGTGACTGAAGTACCGGTGGAGCGATTGCCTGCAGCGCTCGGCCAGGGCCGCAGCATCGCCTTCCGCGTGCGGGTGGGCGAGCGCCTCGAAGATGAGCTTGGCGTGTTGAATGGAGACGTCCTCACGCGCCAGGCGACGGAGCACCTCGGACAAGAGCGGAAGCGGAACTTTCTGTAGGACCTCTTTGACCAGGACAGGCGCCTGAGGCTCGAGCAGCTCGATGAGCTGTTGGGTCTCTTGGATGCCGAGGAAGTCAGCCACGCGCTTGCGCAGCGCGGCGGTGAGGATCTCGCGCAGGAGCTCGACCGGCGAGAGGAGCTGAAAGGCCGCTCGATCCATCTCACGGACGGAGACGGCCGGCACCGCCGTCACCGAACGTCCGGGCAGGAGATTGGGAAACGGCTGCGCGCCGGTGAGTCCTCTCAGCTCGTGCGCTGGCTTGAGGGTGAAGAGCTTGTCGAGATCGACGGCGGCTTGCGTGGCAGGCACGCCGTGAATCCACAAGCAGTACCCAGAAGGCTCCAGCCGCTCAGAATCGATGACGAGCTGCGCGGCCGGCGCGCGCACGCCGGTCTGTGCAAACAAGAGATCGCTCACCTTCTTGAGCTCTGTGGGCCACCCCTTGCCGGTCATCAGCGAGGTCCAACCGCGTCCGAGCTCGAGCTGAATCGGCGCCGAGTAGCCCACCGGGGCGGTCGTGCCCTCAGGCGCTTCGTCCTGCGGGTCGGCCGCCTCGACCGCCTGCGCGGTGAACCAGCGCGGGCATCGCCAAGCGCACAGAAAGCTGAGCGCGCTGAGCACGCCGAAGACCAAGGCGGGCATCGCCGGGAGCAGCGCCAGGCAGCCACAGAAGGTGCCGACTACCAGCCACACGCGCCGGTCGCGGAAAAGATGTCCCGCCAGCTCGCTCGCAGGATTGCTGCCCTCTTTCTCGGCGGCGACGCGGGTCACGAGCACCGCCGCCGCGACCGACAGACACAGCGAAGGGATCTGCGAGGCCAATCCATCCCCGATGGCGATGAGGGCGTAGGTCGCCGCGGCTTCGGACATGTTCATGCCGCTCTGAGTCGTCCCGATGACGATGCCGCCCACCAGGTTCACGACCACGATGATCAGCCCCGCAACGACGTCTCCCTTGATGAACTTCATGGCGCCATCCATTGCGCCGAAGAGCTGCGCTTCTCGCTCGAGAGCCCGGCGGCGATCACGCGCCTGGGTTTGATTGATGAGCCCCGCGCGCAAGTCGGCGTCGATGGCCATTTGTTTTCCTGGCATCGCGTCGAGGGTGAATCGAGCGGAGACCTCTGCGACACGTTCGGAGCCCTTGGTGACGACCACCAGCTGAATGATGGTCAACACCGCGAAGACCACCGCACCGACGACGTAGTCACCGCGCACGACGAACTCGCCGAAGGCCTCGATGACCTGCCCGGCGTGCCCTTCCGACAGAGCCAGGCGAGTCGAGGAAACATTCAGGGATAGCCGCAAGAGCGTCATCACCAGCAGCACGCCGGGGAACGACGCCAGGCTCAACGCGGACTGCGCCTGCGTCGCCACGGCGACGACGAGGACCGAGCCCATCAAGCTCAAGGCCAGGCCAACGTCAACCGCCCACGTCGGCAGGGGGACCACCATCGCCACGACCACCGCCACGACGGCGATGACCAGCCAGGACTCCGGTGAGACGCGCCAGCGCTTCAGGCTAGAAAGGAAGTTCATGGGCGGTGGCCTCTGCGTGAGCCGTGCCAGCCGCCTTCAGCACGGACGCCGCGGCGACGTAGAGCTCCTCCGGCACCTCGTGCCCGAGCTCGAGCTGCACCAGGCTGCGCGCCAACGGGATGTTCCGGACGATCGGAATCTTGTGCTTGGCCGCCTCGAGCCGAATCTGAAGCGCCTCGTCCTCTCGACCCTTGGCGACGATGTAAGGCGCGTCGCACTCATCGGGCGCATATCGAAGCGCTACGGCGATATGGGTGGGGTTCACGACGATGGCGTGGGCGGCCGCGACGCCTCGAGCAGGCCCACCACTCAAGATTTCGCGGTGTTCCGCGCGACGCCGGCCTTTGACGTGCGGATCGCCCTCATTCTGCTTGTGCTCTTCCTTGTATTCCTGGTGGCTCATTCGAAGTCGGCGCAGCCGCTGCCAGCGGGCCAACCCCAGCTCGCACAGTCCAAGGAACAAGACGCCCAGTACCGCTCCCCAGATGGGTTTCCGCATGGCATCGAGCAGCACGACGAACGCGCTTTGGCCGTCCATTGCGACGACCCGGGGAACGAGCGGCAACAGCGCGCGCGCCACCCAAAGCAGCCACACTCCAGCCGCGATCGAGATGGCGAAGGACTTGCCGAGCTCGAGCAGCCGCTCGGCGGTGAACATGCGCCGGGCGCCCTGAGCCATGCTGATCCGCTCCCACTTCGGCTTCAGCAGCGACGGCGTCCAGCAGGCACCCTGAACCAGGCACGCCATCACCACGCACGCCAACGTGACGACTGCCCAAGTCGGAGCGCTCAAGGACAAGGCCACCGCGCCAGCGTTTGCCATCGCAGTCGACTCTGACGCCGTCTCGATGCTCCAGACCCGCTGAGCGAAGCGCATCAGGAGCCCAGCACCGCCGTAGACCGTGGCGCCGAGGACGCCCACAATCGCCAGCCACCCCAGACCCGTCGTCAACAGGCGCGATCGAAGCAGATCGCCCTCTTCCTTCGCGCGTCGAAGCCGCTCGGGAGTCGGCGGCAAGGTCTTGGCGCTCATGCTATCCCCAGGATTCGCGGCATCGTCTCGACGATGCTCTCCGACCACCGAATGACTCGCTCGACGATGGGACCCGCGCAGAGCCAGGTCACCAGGCCGCCGGTGGCGAGACGAACCGGAGCGGCCAGGCTCTGCCAATCGAGCGAGGGCGCGGTGCGAGCGACGAGCCCCGAGAACAGGTCCACCGCGAGCCCCGCGAGGGCGACCGGCGCGGCGATGGCGAGCGCCAGCGACAAGGCGGCCGCGACCACGCGAATGACCTCGACCGTGCCGCCCATATCGCTGGAGAACGCGCCGAGCTGCACCCAGCGAAAGCTTCGAATCAATGCGCCGGCGATGGCGAGCTGACCACCCGCCGCCGCGACGCTGCAGATGGACAGCTGGTACAACAGATTACCGGTCGCTGACTCATGGCTCTCGGTCCACGGAAGCTTGGCTTCCGCCGAGCTCCCGCGAAACAGGTCGATCAGACTTCCTCCCATGCGCGCGGCGTCGAACGGCAGCGACGACAGCAGCCCCACGACGGTCCCCAAGGCAACCTCTCGAAAGAGCGCCAGGACCAGCGCGGCGGCGGTCACTGCTCCGGTGAACTCGACCCCCGCCGCGACGTGCGCGACGCAGGCGAGAGAGAGGCCGATCGCGAGCCGGACATGGGAAGGAGCCACCCCGGCTCCGAGGAGAGGCGACATGAGTGCCACTGGCCCCAACCTCCCCAGGCACAGCACGATGGAGACCACGTGACCTTCGAAGTCGGGTGAGAAGCTCATTGCGAAAGCCCCGGCAGGGTCATGAGCAGCTGGGTGGAGAAGCGCAGAAACTGGGCGGCGGTCCAGGGGGCGAAGAGCGCGATCGCCCCGGTTGCC
>CAZEDU010000141.1:0-12655 GCA_964511185.1 uncultured Myxococcaceae bacterium
GGCCGACCGCGAGCTTCTCCATGTACGTGTCGGGCGCGTTGAGCAGGTCGCCCTTGCCGGCGATCGCCACCACCGAGATGGCGCCCGGGCGGCCGTACGCGCACAGGTTGGTGCCCTCGAGCGGATCGAGCGCGATGTCGACCTCGGGGTCGCCGTTGGCGCGCCGCCCCACGGGCTCGCCGATGTAGAGCATCGGCGCTTCGTCGCGCTCGCCCTCGCCGATGACGACCGTGCCGTTGATCTGCAGCGTGTCGAACGCGCGGCGCATCGCATCGACCGCCGCCTGATCCGACTCGTTCTTGGTGCCGCGGCCCATCAGCCGCGCGCTGGCGATCGCCGCCATCTCGGTCACGCGGACCACTTCGAGCGCTAGGTTTCTGTCCATCGCGTTGCTCCTTGAAGAAAGTCGTTGGGGCTTAAGACTCGCCGATGATCGCCGTCATCGCGTCCGGGATGCGGCACACCCGCCCCGAGCGGTCGACGCAGGCGTGCACCGTCTTGCCCAGGCACAGCGTGGTGGGATCGCCCTCTCGGGTGATCTCGTAAGAGAAGGTCAGAGTCACCCGCTTCACCTCGGACACGCGCGTGCGAATCACCAGCACGTCGTCGTAGCGCGCCGAAGCCTTGTATTGGCAGGTCGCCTCGACCACCGGGAGGAAGAGGCCGTCCTTCTCCATCTCGCGGTAGCTGCCGCCTTTGCCGCGGAAGTACTCGCTTCGGGCGAACTCGAAGTACCGCAGGTAGTTCGCGTAGTACACGACACCCATTTGATCCGTGTCGCCGTAGATGACGCGTAGACGGGCTTCGACCATGAGGAAGGGCGCGACCGTACAAGAGGCCCCACGAAGGGGCAAACGGCTCGAAACGAAGAAGTCCATTGCAGTTCACCCCGGCGGCGGCGTGAATGCGGGCATGTGGAAGCGCTGCGCGGTCCTCCTGCTGTTGGTCTCGTTTCCCGCTCTCGCCAAGCCGCCTCGGCTGACGCTCTTCATCACCGTCGACGCGCTCGGCAGTGACGTGCTGCTGCGCAACCGGCCGCGGCTCAAAGGCGGCCTGGCGCAGATCTTGAGCCAGGGCGCCTATTTCCCCTACGCGCGCTACGGGTACGCCGAGGCCGTGACCGCGAGCGGACACGCGACGCTGGCCACCGGCGCGAACCCTTGGCGGCACGGCATCGTCTCGAACCGCGTGGTGAACCGCAGCAGCGGAAAAGACGAAGCCATCCTCGCCGATCCAGGACACCCGCTGCTCGAGGCGCCGCCGTCGAGCGCCGACGTGTCCCCCGAGAACCTGCTCGCCGAGACGTTGTCCGACCGGCTGCGCGTCGCCACCCAGGGGCGCGGCAAGTCCGTGGCGATCGCTGGAAAGCCCCGGGCTTCGATCACCATGGCCGGCCGGCTGGGCCAGGCCTGGTGGTTCAACGAACCCGTCGGAAAGTTCGTCACCGGCACCTACTACTTGAAGGAATTCCCCGCGTGGATGAAGGCCTTCAACGACAAGAAGCTGCCGGAGAGCTACTTCCAGAAGGAGTGGGTGCTGGCCGCGCCGGCCAGGGAGTACGTCGGCGACGATGACCGTCCGTTCGAGTCCGACTGGCACGGGCTGAAGCGGACGTTCCCGCATCCGCTCACCGGCGGGCTGCCCAGCCCCGGGCCACAGTCCGCGGCGGCGTTCGCCTCGTCGCCCTACTTCAACGACGTGCTGGTGCAGCTGGCGAAGGCGGCGATCGCGGGCGAAGGGCTCGGCAAGGACGACATCCCGGACCTCCTGTCGATCGGCTTCTCAGCCATCGATCGCATCTACCACCTGTACGGCCCCTACTCTTGGGAGATGCAGGACGCGCTCATTCGCCTCGATCGTTCGCTCACCGAGCTGATCAGCGCGGCGGAGAAGGCCGCGGGTGGCCGGGCGAACTTGCTCGTGGTGCTCACCGCGGATCATGGAGGCGCGGCGATCCCCGAAGAGTGGGCCGCGATGGGCCTGCCCTCCGCGCGCGTCCACCCCAACCTCTTCGTCCAAGGCCTCACCAAGGAGCTCGCCGCCAAGTTCGGAGGCGCCAACGACCTCGTGCTCGGCATCGAGGAGTGCGACGTCTACCTGAACAACAAGGTGCTGACGGACAAGAAGATCGACGCGCCGGCCGTTCGACGCGCGGCGGTGCAGTGGCTGCAGCGGCAACCGCAGGTCGCGTACGCGGTGTCGCGCGACGAGATCAATGGTCTCGACACGTCCGCCGGGTTGCTCCGCGCCTTGCGGCTCGGGTTTCACCCCGACCGAAGCGGCGACGTCTTGTTCCTGCTCAAGCCTTTTCAGGTGCAAACCGAGGAGGCCACCGGCACCAACCACGGCACGCCCTACTCGTACGATGCGCAGGTGCCGGTCGTGTTCATGGGCAAGGGCGTGAAGCCCGGCACCTACCGCAGCGAGATCGACCCGGTGGACGTGGCGCCGACCGCGGCGGCGGTGCTGGAGATCGGCAGCCCGGCGTCGGCGGAAGGCAAGGTCCGCAGCGAGGCGCTGGGAGCGGCGCCTTAAAGAACCGAGGGGACTGTCCCCTTCTATTGGGTGGAGATCTCCAGCGACAGGTCCATCGCGCGCGCGGAGTGCGTGAGCGCGCCCATGGAGACGAAGTCCACGCCGAGCTTGGCGAGCTTCGGCAGGCGCTCGAGCGTCACCCCGCCTGAGACCTCGAGCTGCACGCGCCCCGCGGCCAGCTTCACCGCCTCGCGGATCATCTCGTCGTCCATGTTGTCGAGCAGCACCACGTCGGCCCCCTCGGCGACGGCCTCTTGGAGCTGCGCGAGGTCGGTGACCTCGATCTCGATCTTCACCAGCCGGGGCGCCTTCGCCTTCGCGCGCCGGAGCGCTTCGGCGATCGATCCGCCCACCGCCGCGATGTGGTTGTCCTTGATGAGCACGCCATCGAACAGCCCGAACCGATGGTTGAGCGCGCCGCCGTCCCGCACCGCGCGCTTGGCCAGCCCGCGCATGCCGGGCGCGGTCTTGCGCGTGTCGAGGATCTTGAGCCCGCTGCCCGCCACCCGCGCCGCGGCCTCGGCGGCCATCGTCGCGATGCCGCTCGTGCGCTGAACGATGTTCAGCGCGGGCCGCTCCGCGATGAGCAGCGACCGCAGCGCGCCGCGCACCCGCGCGACCACCGTTCCCGGCGCGACCTGCTCCCCGTCGCGCTGGAGCAGCTCGACCTGGACCTGGCGATCGAACCGCTCGAACACGCGCCCGAACACCGCCAACCCCGAAAGCACCATCGGCTCTTTTGCGAGCAACACACCCTCGCCCATCGCATCGGGCGCGATGAGCGCGTCGGTGGTGACGTCGCCGGCCGCGCCGAGGTCTTCCTCGAACGCGAGATCGATCAACCGATCGACGAACGGATCAGACGGGCTCGGCACTTACCGGCGGCCCCGCGCTTTCGCGGCCTTCTTCGTCCGCTTCGCCTTGCCCTTCGCCTTCACCTTGGGCTTCGCCTTGCCCTTCGCCTTCTTCGCGCTCTTGGCGCCCTTCGCCTTGCGCGCCGGCTTCGCCTTCTTCGGAGCGGGCTTCTTCCGCGCCGCGGCCTTCTTGGGCTTGGCGCTCTTCTTGGCGGGGGCCTTCTTCGCGGCGGGCTTCTTGCCGCTGCCCGCCGCGTTGAACTCACGAACCGCGTCGTCGACCAGGCCCATGCTCATGTAGGCCACGCCCAGGTCGCGGTGGTCGGTCGCGGACAGCCCCTTCTTCGTTCCGTCGCGGAGCTTGTCGAGGGCGTCCTTCACCTGCGGGTCGGCCTCGGGCGGCGGCGGCACGGCATCGAGCGCGTCCTTCAGCTCGCCGCTCAAGTCGACGTCGCCGCCGCGGGGCGGCGCGATCCGCACCTCGGCCGTCTCGGGGTTCGTCACGATGCTGCTCACCTGCGGGCTGCCATGATTCGAACCATTGTTCTTCGGGTCCGACATTTCGGTCTCCGGGGCAAGACGTTCCAAGTTCTCGTTCAGCTTCATGATGCGCGCCTTGAGCTCTTCCACCCGCGCGCGATCCTTCTCGACCACTTCGGCAGGCGCCCGCTCGACGAAGCTCGGGTTCGACAGCTTCCGTTCCACGTTCGCCAAGTCGGCCTGCGCCTTCGACAGCTCCTTCGTCAGCCGGGCCCGCTCCTCCTCGAGGTCGATGAGGCCGGCCAGCGGCACGAAGATCTCCATCGTCGGCGCCACGAACGCCGCGGCCTGCGCCGGCTTTCGGCCCGGCGGCCCAATGTGCACGGCCTTCAGGCCGGCGAGCGGCATCACGTAGCCGCGCCACTTCTCGAGCGTCTGCCGCGTCTCCACGCTCTGCGCCTGAATGTGCGCCTCGACGCGGGTCGCGGGCGGCAGGTTGCTCTCGCCCCGAATGTTCCTCAGGCCTTCGATGGCGGCGATCACCGGCCCCATCTCGACCTCCGCCTCGGAGTCGCGCAGGCGCGGGTCCGCCTCGGGGTACGGCGCGATCATGATCGACGCCGTCTGCCGCTCCATCGGCAGCTTCTGCCAAATCTCCTCGGTGATGAACGGCATGAACGGGTGCAGGAGCCGCAGGATGTGGTCGAGGCAGAACACCAGCACCGCGCGCGTGGACGCCTTGGCCTCTTCGTCGTCGCCGTAGAGCGAGCTCTTCGACAGCTCGATGTACCAGTCGCAGAACTCGCCCCAGAGGAACTGGTAGAGGGTCGACGCCGCGTCGGAGAACAAGAACGCGTTCAGGGCGTCTTGGGTGCCGCGGATCGCCTTGTGGAGCCGGGCCAGAATCCACCGATCCGCGAGCGAGAGCTTCCGGTCCTTGATGAACGACCCGTCGGCGCGGAAGTCGCCCATGTTCATCAGGGCGAAGCGCGCCGCGTTCCACAGCTTGTTGCTGAACGCCTTGTA
The DNA here is from genome assembly GCA_964511185.1 of uncultured Myxococcaceae bacterium. Taxonomy (GTDB): domain Bacteria; phylum Myxococcota; class Myxococcia; order Myxococcales; family Myxococcaceae; genus CAZEDU01. The sequence continues at coordinate 4,896 of CAZEDU010000141.1, forward strand.
GCCGCCGACGCGATCGAGCGAGAGCTTGATGTCGCGCCCCTGCTGCGTGAGCGACGCCAGCGTGAACCGCAGCGCGTCGGCGCCGAACGCCGGCATCCCTTGCGGGAACTTGTTGCGCAGGTTGGGCGCCAGCTCTTTCGCGGGGGCGCCGCGCACCACGTCCAAGGGGTCGATCACGTTGCCCTTGGTCTTCGACATCTTCTCGCCCTTCTCGTCGCGCACCATCGCGTGCAGGTACACGGTGCGGAAGGGCACATCGTCCATGAAGTGGATGCCCATCATCATCATGCGGGCGACCCAGAAGAAGATGATGTCGTGGCCGGTCTCCATGACCGACGTCGGGTAGAAGGTCTTGAGCTCCGCCGTCTGCTCGGGCCAGCCGAGCGTCGAGAACGGCCACAGGCCCGACGAGAACCAGGTGTCGAGCACGTCAGGGTCTTGCTCCAGCTCGCCGCCGCCGCGCTGGGGGCACGACGCGGGCTGCTCGCGCGCCACGATCGGCTCGGCCTTCGAGCGGTCGAGCCCGCCGGTCGCCTCCTTCGGCGTGCACGACCGGCAGTAGTACGCGGGGATCTGATGCCCCCACCACAGCTGGCGGCTGATGCACCAGTCGTGGATGTTGCGCATCCAGGCGAAGAAGGTCTGCGTCCACGTCTCGGGCACGAACTTGGTCTTGCCCTGCTCCACCGCGGCGATCGCGTCCTTCGCGAGCGGCTCGATCTTCACGAACCACTGCGGCGAGAGCCTCGGCTCCACCACCGTCGCGCAGCGCTGGCAGGTGCCCACCGAGAGCTTGTGCGGCTCTTCTTTCTCCAAAAGGCCGCGCGCGGTCAGGTCCTCCAACACGCGCGTCCGCGCCTCGTAGCGGTCGATGCCGGCGTAAGGCCCGGCCTCGGCGTTCGTCTTCGCGCTCTCGTCGAAGATCGAGATCATCGGCAGCCGGTGCCGCAGGCCCGTCTGGTAGTCGTTGAAGTCGTGCGCCGGGGTCACCTTCACCACGCCGGTGCCGAACTCCATGTTCACCAGCTCGGCGTCCGCGACGATCGGAATCTCGCGATCGACCAGCGGCAGCACCACCGTGCCGCCCGCCAGCCCCGCGTAGCGCGGATCATCAGGGTGAATCGCCACCGCGGTGTCGCCCAGCATCGTCTCGGGCCGCGTGGTCGCCACGACGAGCGTGCGCTCCGACCCCTTCACCGGGTAGCGGATGTGCCAGAGCGAGCCGTCCTTCTCTTCGTGCTCGACCTCGAGGTCCGACAGCGCCGTGCGGCACGACGGGCACCAGTTGATCAGCTTCTGCGCCCGGTAGATGAGCCCTTCCTCGAAGAGCCGGACGAACACCTCGCGCACCGCGGCCGACAGGCCCGCATCGAGCGTGAACCGCTCGCGGCTCCAGTCGAGCGAAGCGCCGAGCACCTTGTGCTGCTCGCCGATGCGCGCGCCGTACTTGTCCTTCCACTGCCAGACGCGCTTCAAGAACTCGGCGCGCCCCAGGTCGTGCCGCGACTTGCCTTCGGTCTTCTTGAGCTCGCGCTCGACGACCATCTGCGTGGCGATGCCGGCGTGGTCCGTGCCGGGCAGCCACAGGCAGTTGAAGCCGCTCATGCGCTTCCAGCGAATGAGAATGTCCTGCAGCGTGGCCGTCAGCGCGTGCCCCAGGTGCAAGGACCCGGTCACGTTCGGCGGCGGGAGGACGATGCAGAACGGCGGCTTGTCCGAGGTCGCCTCGGCCCGGAAGTAACCGCGCTCCATCCAAACGGGATACCAGCGACCCTCGACCTCGGTCGGGTCGTACGCCTTCGTCGGTTCTGTTTCGCTCACGGGTTTCGCCCTACTGGCCCTTGGCCTCGCGCTCCTTCACCAGCCGATCCAGCTCCTCGCGGATGATGGTCTCGGCGAGCTGAGGCACGACTTCCCACGCAATCTTCTCGATCACCTCGCGTGACGCCTTCGAGAGCGCCTCGCGCAACAGCGCCTCGCCGCCATCCCCGCGCGGCGCGGCCGCCGGCGGCGGCGCTTCGTAGCCCGGCTGCGCCTGCCCGAGCCCAAACGGATCTCGGCGCGGCGCGCCCGGCACCATCCCCGGAGGTGCCATCCCCGGACGGGGCGGCATCGGCTGTCCCGGCGGCGGCATCCCGGGACGCGCCATCGGCTGCCCTGGCATCGCGCCCGGCGGCGGCCGTGCCCCCGGCGGCGGATAACCGGCGGGCGCACCCGGCGGCGGCATCCCTGGTCGCGCACCCGGCGGCGCGGCGTACCCCGGCGGCGCGGCCGGTCGTTGCGGCTGTCCATACGCGCCGGGCGGCGGCATTCCGGGACGCGCCATCGGCTGCCCTGGCATCGCGCCCGGCGGCGGTCGTGCCCCCGGCGGCGGCATCCCAGGTCGCGCACCCGGCGGCGCGGCGTACCCCGGCGGCGCGGCCGGTCGCTGCGGCTGCGCCGGAGCGCCCCACTGCGGCTGTGCGGGAGCGGCCGGACGCGCGGCGGGCGCCGCGGGCTGCTGCGACAGCTGCATGCTCGGCGCGGTCCCAGCGGTGATCGGCATGCCGACCAACGCCTTCACTTTGTCGAGGAGCGCCTGGCTCTCGAACGGCTTGGCGATGTGCGCGTCGGCCCCGGCGGCGCGCGCCCGGTTCTCGTCGAACGGCTCGAACTTGCCGGCGAGCAGCAGCACCGGGATGCCCTGCGTCGAAGGATCTTGCTTGAGCGCCTCGCACACCTCGTAGCCGCTCTTGCCCGGCATCATCACGTCGGCGAGCACCACGTCGGGGCGAAGCTCACGGGTCCGCGCGATCGCGTCGAGTCCGTTGTCTACCGTGGTGAGCTGGAAATCTTCGTTGGCGAAGATCATCCCGATCACCGTGCGAATCGTCTGCGAATCGTCAGCGACCAGTACCGTCTTGGGCATCGAGGTCCTCGAGGAAAAACCTCAGAAATCGCTAGTGCTTACTAAGGCCATCGCAGCTTACGCCAAGCCGGCCGTCCTGTCAGCGATGCTTCAACGGCGCTAGGCCTCGAACATGCGCTGCAGGTCCAGAAAGAGCGCCGTGTCGCCGGCCCGGCCTCGGAACTCCCCACGCGCCTCGGTGGCCGAAAAATCGGCCTCCACGCCCAGCACCCGCGTCGCCGACAGGCCGATGTTCTGGCCCGCCAGCTCGGCCAACACCAGGAGCGCCTCGGGCGGCTTGGGCTCGCCCAGAAGCCCCGCCGGCGAAGCGACCGACCACAAAACCTGCCCCTGGGGAAAGAGGCCGAGCATGGGCCCCGGCAGGCCGGGCAGCGCGCAGAACGCCTCGGTTCGAGGCACCACCTGCGAGACGAGCGGCAGCGCGATCCCGTAGCGTTTGCCGTGCGACTCGAACACCAGCGCGCGCTCGGGTGGCGCCTCGGCCAGGTAGACCGCGCGCTGCGGCGGCGACCACGAGAGCGCCTCCGCGTTGAGCGACTCGACGTTGAGCTCGAGAAAGACCTTGTCTTGCACCAGGAGCGCGCCGCGCACCGACAAGGCCAGCGCCTCGGCGAGCCCCTGCGGCAGCGCGAGCAGCGGCGCGCGGGCGACGTCGACCACCTCCAGCACGCGACGCACGCGCAGCGCCAAAGTCGGGCTGACGTCGAGCACCACGGCCATGCCCGGCCGCACCTCGGGCGAGCCGCCGAACAGCGTCGACAAGTCCTTCAAGCCGGGCAGACCGCGGATGGTGTCGCCAGTCGAGTCGGGCGGCGTGACCTCCATCACCGAGGTCGCCTCGACCGCGTAGCGCGACTGGCCCGCCTCGAAGAGCAGACAGAGCCGTCGGCCGGTCTCGAAGATCGCCACGCCCGGTGAAAGCTAGCAGCGTTGAAACGTTCCTGCTAAGGCGCGCCCATGGCGCAGATCCTGCTCGTCGATGATGAGAAGGTGGCGCGCGCCCTCTACGGGGACTACCTGGTGGGCGCCGGCCACGCAGTCACCGCCGTCGGAACGATTCCCGCAGCCAAAGAAGCCTTGGCCGCGGAGAAGTACGACGTGGTGGTGACCGACCTCATTCTGCCCGAAGGCGACGGGATGGAGGTCCTGCAGCACGTGAAGGACCGCTACCCGATGGTCGAGGTGGTGGTGATCACCGCGCTCGACAAGGTCGACCCCGCGGTGCGCGCGATCAAGAGCGGCGCCGCCGAGTACCTGGTCAAGCCGGTCGCCCCCGAGGCGCTGGCGCACGCGGTCACCCGCGCGCTGACCACCCGCCAGCTGCTCCGGGAGAACGAGGAGCTGCGCAGCTACGTGGCGCTGGTCGAGACGGGCCAGCGCATCGCCACCACGCTCGATCGCGAGCGGCTGACGGGCACCAGCTTGAGCGCGTTCGCCCAGACCTGCCACCCCGACGCGATGGCCGTCTTCTTCAAGACGGGCGCCGAGCTCAAGCTCGAGCGGACCCAGGGCGTGGACGAGCCCGCGGCGGCCGCGCTCGAGGCGAAGCTGTCCGAGCTGGCGGCGCTCCCCCCGGCCGAGCTCGTCAAAGGCCGCGCGCTCGACTTGAGCGGCGTGCCCGGCGGCTTCGAGCACGGCTTCTTCGCCCCGGCGATCGAAGCCGACGTGCTGCTCGGCGGCGTGATGCTGCTCTTCCGCAAGGACGGCAGCGCGTCCCACGGCTCCGCGCTCTACCTCGCGCGGCACCTGGGGCTGGCGCTGAGGAACCTGGGGCGCTTCGCCGAGGTGGAGGATCTGGCGTACCTCGACGACCTGACGCACCTGTTCAACACCCGCTACCTGCACCTGGTGCTCGATCGCGAGGTGAAGGAGGCCGAGAAGGGGCAGAAGCCTTTCTCGCTGCTGTTCCTGGATCTCGACTACTTCAAGACGGTGAACGACACGCACGGCCACCTGGTCGGCTCGAAGCTGCTCGTCGAGGTGGCGCGCATCATCAAGGGCTGCGTGCGCGACGAAGACGTGGTCGCGCGCTACGGCGGCGACGAGTACGTGGTGTTGCTGCGCGGCACCGACTCGGGCGGCGCGCTCAAGGTGGGCGAGCGCATTCGCCGCACCATCGAGACGCATCACTTCCTGGCGCGCGAGGGCTACAGCCTGTCGGTGACGACCTGCATCGGCGTGGCGAGCTTCCCCGAGCACGCGGCCGACAAGAAGAGCATCCTCGACTTCGCCGATCGCGCGATGTACCGCGGCAAGAAGGGCACCCGGAACGTCATCTACATGGCGGCGAAGGGGCTCGAGGCCACGCCGGCCCAGCGCCACAGCACGCCGACCGGGTAGGCGCTACGGCGCCGTCGCGCCGGTGCAGATCCAGTCCTTCACCAGCTTCTTCTGCTCGTCCGTGAGCGGCGGCTCTCCCACCGGGGGCATGACGCCGCCGGTGCGCTCGCCCTTCGGCCCGCGCAGCCCGCCCGCGATCTTCAGCCAGAAGACGCTGGTGGCGAGCCGGTGGGGGTCGACGACCTTGAGCGCGCTCGAGCCGGTGTACGTCTCGGAGGCCTTGCCCACCATGTTCTCGTGCGAGAGCGCCGCGGTCGACATGTCGATCGGCCCGGGCCCCACCGGTCCGTGGCAGCTGACGCAGGCCCCGTCGATCACCTGGGCTTGCACCACCTGGGTCGTGGTGAGCGCCGGCTCCGGGTCGCAGGTGACGTCTTCGCTCGGCGTCGGGTCAACGAACTGCTCGCAACCCGACAATGCGAGGGCGAAGACCAGCACCTGACCAAGACGTCCCATGGTGTCGTTTGCCGTGTCGATGCCGGCGTTTGGCGCGGATGTGACTCGAACGCGCGCCGCACCGTCAACCCCATTCTCCCACCGGGAGACAGCTGCGCACATTGAACCGGTCGCCCGCCGTTCGGGATGCTCTCGACTCACCCATGGAGCTCGACGGTCCTTCTTTGCTCGAACAGCTGGAGCTCGCGCTGACCGCGGGGGACCTGCCGCGCGCGCGGGCGCTGCTCGGCGAGCTGCGGCGCCGGCCTCAAGCCCCCGCCCTGCAGCTCGCGGCCGAGGTGCTGCACGAGCTTCGACAACCGCTGCTCGCGCTCAAGGGCTACGCCCAGCTCATCCGCGAAGACGGCGCGCAGAAGCTGCAAGGCAGTTTGATGCTCGGGCAGATCGAGCGGATGGAGCAGATCATCTCGGACTTCCACCGGCTCGCGAGCGACCGCCCGGCGCCGAAGAACCGGCTCAACCTGGCCGAGCACGCGCGCGAGGCGCAGCGGCAGTTCCTGCTCAACCCCGACTCGGCGCGCGTCCAGCTCGAGCTGGACATCGCGTTCGACCTCGAGGTGATCGGCAACGGGCGGCTGATCGAGCAGCTCATCTTGAACCTGCTCAACAACGCCCGGGACGCGATGAGCAAGCTGGGCAAGGTGAAGCTGGTGCTCACGCGCGACGGCGCGCACCCCACCGTCTACGTGGCCGACTGGGGCCCGGGCATCCCCGAAGAGCTGCGGCCGTACGTCTTCCAGCCCTACCGCACCTCGAAGACCCGCGGCAGCGGCTTGGGGCTGGCGGTGTGCGAGCGCATCGCGCACGAGCACGGCGCGCAGATCGATCTCGCGCCGACCTCGATCGTGCCCGAGTCGCCGCCGCCGGCGACGGTGTTTCGCGTCCGCTTCCCCCCGCCGGAAGGCGAAGTCACGCCGCTCCAGTCGCGCCGCGTGCTGGTGGTCGACGACGAGCGCATCATCTTGCTGCTCTTCCGCGATCTGATCGGCAAGGAGTGCGAGCTGACGACCTGCGAGACCGGCGAAGAGGCGGTCCAGCTGCTCAAGCAGAAGACCTTCGACCTCATCGTCACCGACAAGAACCTGCCCGGCATCTCCGGGCTGGAGCTCGCGCAGGAAGCCCGCCGGATGGACGCCGACTCGCGGGTGATGATCATGACGGGCTACCCGTCGCTGGTCACCGCCCAGCAAGCGCTCGAGCTGGGGGTGGTGGACTACCTGCTCAAGCCGTTCGATGACATTCGAGAGGTGCGCGGGAAGATCCGCGCCGCGCTCAGCGCGCCGCTGCCGACCCGGGCGACCAGCGCCTCCCGCCGGGTCGACGTCTACGAAGACAACCCGGCCAGCGCCGGGCAGATCGCCGAGGCGCTCGCGCTGCTCGGGCTCAAGGCGAACATCCGCACCACGCCCGAGAGGGTCGAAGGGGAGCTGCCGCTGGCGATCGTGGTGAGCTGGGACTTCACGCCGGCGAGCGGCAAGCAGGCCGTCGCGCTCGGCAAGTCGCTCGGCCAAGGGGTGCCGTTCATCGTCTTGGCCGAGCACCTCACGATGGAGAGCACGCTGGAGTCGCTGCGCGCCGGCGCGGTGGCGTGCCTGCCCAAGGTCGGCGCCGACGTGCGCGCCTTGAGCCGCGCGATCTCTCGCGCGCTCAAAGTGGGGGCGACTTGAGCCTTGGGCAGGCCGGGGACAGTCCCCGTTGGGGACGGTCCCCAGCGCGCGGCGAGGGTTAGTAGTCCATGTCCTCGCCGCCGTAGTCGGGCATGTTGCCCGCGGCCGCGCCCTTGCCCTTCTTCTTGGGCTTGTCGGCGATCATCGCCTCGGTGGTGAGCAGCAGCGACGCGACCGACGCCGCGTTCTGCAGCGCGAAGCGCTCGACCTTGGTCGGGTCGATGACGCCGGCCTTGTCGAGATCTTCGTACGTCTCGGTGCGCGCGTTGAAGCCGAACGCGCCCTTGCCTTCCTTCACCTTGTTGATCACCACCGCGCCCTCGAGGCCGGCGTTGGCGGCGATCTTCCGAATCGGCTCCTCGAGCGTGCGCCGAATGAGGTCGACCCCG
>CAZEDU010000142.1:0-12267 GCA_964511185.1 uncultured Myxococcaceae bacterium
GGACCGCCGAGCTCGTGATCGTCGAGTAGTTAGCGGCTGGTGAAAATCTGAGGGCGTCTAACGAGAATGCACCGGCCTTTTGAGCGAATACCGTGGCGGGCGCCGCGAGCGTGACGTCGAAGGCGGGAACCTCGTCCTCCCGCCCTCACACTGGGGTGATTAAGTCTCGTCGCGGCTGAGCCAGCGCACGGTCGGCAGCGGCGGCGAGTGGCTCCGCACCTTCTGCACCAGCGCCGCCGGCTCATCCGCCACCACCACCGCTTGGCGCAGCGTCTCGGGAATGAAGCCTTCGGTGATCGCGCGGTCGATCTGCGCCAGCACCGGATCCCAGAACCCCTGCACGTTGAGCACGCCGATCGGCTTGCGGTGCAGCCCGAGCTGGAGCCAGGTGATCATCTCGAACAGCTCTTCGAACGTGCCGAAGCCGCCCGGCATGGCGATGAACGCGTCCGAGCGCACCTCCATCAATGCCTTGCGCTGGTGCATCGAGTCGACGCGGATCAGCTCGGTGACGCCGCCGTGCGCGATCTCGCGCGCGGCCAGTCCGTGCGGGATGACGCCGATCACCTTGCCGCCCGCCGCCAGCGCCGCGTCGGCCATCGCGCCCATCATGCCGATGCTCCCGCCGCCGAAGACGATTTGCAGACCGTCGTTCGCGAGCGTGGCGCCGAGCGCGCGGGCGGCCTCGACGTACGCGGGGCGCGCGCCGGTGCGGGCCCCTCCGAAAACGCAAATGGTCTTGATGGTGGACTGGGTCATCGGCCGAACAGGTTGGGGATTTCAAAGAGCGTAGGGACCTGAATCGGGCTCAGCACGCCGCTCGCGACCGCGGAGATGATGCCTACGGAGATCAGAATCGAAAGCGCCGTCAGCGGGACGAAGAGCCCGCGCCTCAAGCGAAGGCCCACGCCGCTCGGAAGCCCGAAGAGGAACCCTCCCAGATGCCCAGCCCAGCTGATGCCCGGGAGCAGGCTCAAGATCGCGATCTGGACCAGCCACGTCCCCAGCGCGCGCCGCCCGTGCGTCGTCGCGATGGGCAGCATCACGCCCGCGTAGCCCAAGATCATCCCCGACGCCCCGACGGTGGGCTGCTTGTAGTTGAACAGCATCACCAGCGCGGAGCCGCCCAGCGCCGTAGCGACGGAGACCAGCGCCATGCGCCACGCGCCGATCACCTGCTCGAGCGACTGCCCCAGCGTCCAGACCACCGACATGTTGAGCAGCAGGTGCAGCATCCCGCCGTGCAGGAGCACCACGGTCAGCACCCGCCAGTACTGCCCGTCGCTCACCGCCGGCCCGTACAAGAGGCCGAGCGCCTTGAGCGTCCCGGTCGGGTCGAGCAGCGCCATGCCGACGCAGACGGCGATCAACCCGTACGAAAAGATCGGCCGCGCGCGGCGCATGCGCACCGGCGCGCCGGGACGGGGCATGGGGGCTTCGCGCTCCGGCTCCAAGACGCGGCGCTCGTCGATCGACATGTCGCTTTAAACCTCTCTCGAGACGACCGTGTCGCGCGCCCAGTTGTGATCGTCGCGGTTCGGGTAGTCCAGGTTGTAGTGCAGCCCGCGGCTCTCCTTGCGCCGCGTCGCGCACTCGATGATCAGGTGTCCGACGTCGGCGATGTTGCGAAGCTCGACGACGTCGCGCGTGACCTTGAAGCGCCAATAAAAATCGCGGATCTCCTCCCGCAAGAGGTCGAGCCTGCGCCGCGCGCGCATCAGGCGCTTGTCGGTCCGCACGATGCCGACGTAGTTCCACATCGAGCGGCGCAGCTCGTCCCAGTTGTGGGTGACGACGACGCTCTCGTCGGAGTCGACCGCCGCGCCCGGGTCCCACTCCGCGGGCGTCACCGCCGAAGCGCCCATCGAGCGAACCTCCTCGGCGGAGCGCAGCGCGGCGCGGTGGCCGAACACCAAACCTTCGAGCAGCGAGTTGGACGCGAGCCGGTTCGCGCCGTGCAGCCCGGTGCAGGCGACCTCGCCGATCGCGTACAGCCCCGGCAGCGTCGTGGCGCCCGTCAGATCCGTCACCACGCCGCCGCACATGTAGTGGGCCGCGGGCACGACCGGAATGGGTTGCACCGCCATGTCGATGCCGAACTCCTTGCACGTCGCGTAGATGTTCGGGAACCGATCCATCACGAACGCGCGCCCCAGGTGCGCCACGTCGAGGAAGACCGACTCGTCGCCGGTGCGCTTGAGCTCCGCGTCGATCGCCTTGGCCACCACGTCGCGCGGCGCCAGCTCGCCGAGCGGATGGTAGCGGTTCATGAACGGCTCGCCGCTGCGCAGCCGGAGCTTGCCGCCCTCTCCGCGCAGCGCCTCGCTGATGAGGAAGCTCTTCGCCTCGGGGTGGTACAGGCAGGTCGGGTGGAACTGGTAGAACTCCATGTTCGCGATCTGCGCGCCCGCCCGGTACGCCATCGCCACGCCGTCGCCGGTCGCCACGTCAGGGTTTGACGTGTACAGGTACACCTTGCCCGCGCCGCCGGTCGCGAGCACCGTCACCTTGCCGAGCAACGTCTCGATGCCGCCGTTCGGCATCAGCGCGTACGTGCCCAAGCACCGCGCCTTCCCGCGCGGCGCGCCCCTGTCGAGGATCAGGTCGATGGCCGCGGTGTTCGGCAGGAAGGTGATGTTCGGGCTGTCGTCGCACGCGGCGAGCAGCGCGCGCTCCACCTCGCGGCCGGTGATGTCCCCCGCGTGCACGATGCGGCGCCGCGTGTGCCCGCCCTCCCGCGTCAGGTCGAACTCGCCGCTCGTCGTCCGGTTGAACTCCGCGCCGAACGCCACCAGCTCGCGCACCCGCTCCGGGCCCTCCCGCACCGTCACCTCGACCGCCTCTTGTCGGCACAGCCCGGCGCCCGCGGTCAGCGTGTCCTCGATGTGGTGCTCGAACGTGTCGTCCTTCGCCAGCACCGACGCGATGCCGCCCTGCGCGTACTGGGTGGAGCCTTCCTGCCGCGCACGCTTGGTCAGCACCGCGACCGAGCCGTGACGCGCCGCCTTGAGCGCGAACGACAGACCCGCGACACCGCCCCCGAGCACCAGAAAATCGAACCTTTGCGGCATAGGAGAAGGGGCGGTGCTTAATGCCGGTAAGCCTTGGAAACAAGGCGCATTCTTGAGCGGTTGAGGGCCAAACGGTAAAGTCGGGAGGCGCTGTCCTTATGGTCGTTCCAACCCCTCAGAGATTGGCGCTTTTCGTGTGCGGGCTCGCGCTCGTGGCGCCGTCGGCGGCGTGGGCGAACGGCATCTACAAGTACGTCGAGAAGGACGGGACCATCGTCTACACGAACGTGGCGCCGACCGGCGCGAACGCGAAGAAGGCCACCCGGCTGAAGGGCACGTTCCATCGCGCGCCGCGCGAGCAGAGCGGACGCGCCTCGGTGAACCCGATGCCGGCGAGCGCGGTGGGGCAGTACGAGGACCACATCGAGCTCGCGTCGCGCAAGTACAACATCCCTTCCGCGCTGGTGCGCGCGGTCATGCACGCGGAGTCGAGCTTCGATCCGAACGCGGTGTCGTCGAAGGGCGCCTCCGGCCTGATGCAGCTGATGCCGGGCACCGCGCGCGACATGTACGTGCGCGACATCTTCGACACGCGGCAGAACATCGAAGGCGGCACGCGGTACCTTCGGCTGCTCGCCAACGAGTTCGACGGCGACATGGTGAAGATGGTGGCCGCCTACAACGCGGGACCGGAGGCCGTGCGCAAGTACAACGGCAACGTGCCCCCGTACCCCGAGACGCAGGACTACGTTCGCAAAGTGATCAACTTGTATTTCCGCTACAAGGCCCAGAAGCAGGTCGTTCAGGCCGCGGACTAAGGGGCGAAGAGCCGATGCGGACCTCCCAGCGCGGGAAGGGCGAGAGCGACAACGAGTTTCTGCACCAGCTGTACACCGGCGGAGAGCTGCTCGCGGCCGGCAAGGTGATCGAGGCGAAGGACTACCTCGAGCGCGCCCACCAGATGCAGCCGAAGAACGAGAAGGGCCAGAACCTGCTCGGGCTCACCTACTTCAAGCTCGGGCTCTTCGACCGCGCGTCGGAGATCTACGAGGCGCTCGTCCGCGAGAACCCGACCGATCCGACGCTGCGGGTGAACCTGGGGCTCGTCTACCTCAAGGCGAACAACCTGCCGAAGGCGGTGAAGGAGTTCGAGACCGCGACCGACCTGGCGCCGGAGCACAAGAAGTCGCAGAACTACCTGGGGCTCGCGCTGGCGCAGATCGGCGAGTACGCGCGGGCGCGCGAGCACTTCCTGCTCGCCGGCTCCGACGCGATGGCCGAGAAGATGGCGCGGGCGATGGCCGGAGAGCAGGTGGTGAAGCCCGCCGCCAAGGCCGTCGCCAAGACCAAGGCGCCGATGGAGGATCGGCCGATCGAGGTGATGTCGGAGGACGACACGCCGCCGCCGGAAGCGCAGGGGGAGACGATTCACCTGGAGGCGGGCCAGGAGATGTCCGCCGCCGAGGCGGGCTACACGGTCCCCGACGACGCCTGGGGCGCGGCCCCGGCCGATGCGCCGACGCCGGGCGCCGAGAGCGCGCAAGCGCTGCGGAGCCAGTCCTGGGGCGCGCAGTTCGGCTTGGACGGCGGCGGCGAGGCGCCGGTCGAAGCGCCTCCCGACGAGTCGCTGGGCTACGGCGGCGACGAGATGCGGCTCGCCGCGGACGAAGGGCCGGGCGCGATTCCGATCAATCCGTCGGCGGTCGCCGCCGCGAGCACGCCGATGGAGGCCGCGCTCGCGTACGCCGAGCAGGAGTCGCCGCCGTCGATCGAGCTGTCGGGGCCGTCGGAGCTGCCGACCATCGAGGCCACCCCCGAGGAGGTGCTGACCGAGCCGCAAGCGCAGACGCCCGCGCTGCGGTTGGCGCCCGAGCCCGAGCCGGAGCGTCCGGTGGCGTTGCACTCCGTCGAGGCGCCGCGCGAGAGCAACGTGGTGCCGCACCCCGCGACCGCCGCGCGCGTGACGCAGGGCACGGCGCCGGCGCCGTTCGGGGGCGCGGTCGCGGCGACGCTGCTGGAGCTGACGCCTTGGGTGCGGCTGGTCGGCGCGCCTCTGCAGGGGCCGTTTCAGCTGAGCCCGGAGGCGGTCGCGATCGTCGTCCAGCAGGAAGAGATGTTCGCGCGGGTGAACGGCCTGCTCGCGTTGAGCGGCGCCCTCACGTTCAAGCCCGAGACGCGGCGTCAGAGGGGAAGGGCGACCGACAAGCCGTTCGGCGGCGCCGACCAGATTCACCGGGTGGGTGGGCGCGGGGTGTTGTTCCTCGACCCCGCCGGGAAGCAGTACCTGCCCATCGACCTGGACGACGAGCCCGCGTACTTCCTCGAGAGCGCGGTGATGGCGTTCGAGGAGGTGATTCAGTTCGAGAACGGGAAGGTCACCGCGGACTGGGCGCCGGATCTGGAGCTCGTGCACTTGAAGGGCTTGGGCAAGGTGCTCATCCGGATGAGCGGACCCATGCGGTCGCTCGAGGTCAAGATGGACCGGCCCGCGGTGATTCCGGCGGATCGCTTGTTGGGCTGGCACGGCAGCCTGGCGCCGCGGCTCACGGCGATCGGCGCGAAGGAAACGAAGAACGCGCGCGTGTTCGTCGAGCTCTCCGGCGAAGGCCACGCCCTATTCAACTGATAGGGGGGACCGTCCCCGGCTTTCCCAAGGCCCGACCCGCTACTTCCCCGCGAAGTAACGATTCTCCGTCGGCTCGCCGGCGAGAAGCCGCGCCAAGTCCTCGGCGTTCTTCTCGCGCGTGACGAAGTCACCCGCGGGCGTCCGCAGTCGAACCACAGTGGGATCGACGCTGGTGCGTTCGATGGTCTGCAGCGTTCCGCCGCAGGCTGAAGCGAACAGGGCGGCGACAGGAAGCAGAGCGCGGTTCATGGTCGGTCCTCCCAGGTTGGAGAGGCTTCTAGCGCGTTTCGAGGGCCTGGAGAAACCGGGGACAGTCCCTTTGGGGACAGTCCCCTATTCGCCCCACTTGTCGCCGATGTCGCTGAGCGCGCCGGCGATGTCGTCGGTCGGGCCGCCGGTGGTCCAGAGCGAGAGGGCGGGGCGGGCGGCCTCGCGGGCCTTCTGGTCGCGCAGCTCCGCTTGCCGCTGCTCGAGCTCGGCGGCGCGCTCTTGCTCCAGCTCGTAGGCGCGCAGCGTGACCTCGTGTTGGGCGCGCTGCAGCTCTTCGCGGTTGCCGTACAGCTCAGCCTCAAGCGAGGCGCGCATGGCATCGAACTGCTCGCGCTCCTCCTGCAGCTTCTCGCGCTGGCGGATCAGCGTCTGCTCGCGCACCTCGAGCTCTTCTTGGTGCTCGGCGAGCATGCGGCGCGTCGACTCCAGCTCTTCGCGCGCCCAGCGCGCCTCTTCCTGCGCGGCGGCGTGCGTCTCTTCGGCGGCGGCGAGCTTCTGGCGCAGCTCCTCCTGCAGCCGCGCGAGCTGCTGCGCCTCCTCCGACTGCTCCGTCTGCCGCTCCTCCATCAGCGTGCGCACCTCGACCAGCGTGCGCTGGGCCTGGGACAGCTCCGCGCGGACCGAGAGCACCTCTTCTTGCGCCTTGAGCTCCGCGGCGCGCTGCTGCGCGAGCTGCGCTTCGGCGTTGGCCTTCACCGCGTCCAGGCGCGCCTGCCACTGCTCCAGCTCGCTCTGCCTTCGGGTGGCGCTGCGCTGCAGCTCGGTCACCTCGCCGCGCGCCTCCGCGAGCTGGCGCCGCACTTCCTCGAGCTCGGACCGCGCCTTGGCGGCCGCGGCCTGCGTCTCTTGCTCCGCCTGGCGTGACGCGTCGGTGCGAGAGCCCATGTCGCGCTCGAGCTGGCCGACGCGCTGGCGCAGCTCGTCGCGCTCGCGTTGCGCCACGTCGAGGGCGCCGCGCTCTTTCGCCAGCGCCGCCTCGGCCGCTTGCGCGCGCTGGGTCATCTCGGCCGCGGCGCGGCGATCGCTCTCCGCGCGGGCGGCGATCTCGATCGCGCGGCGGCGCTCCTCCTCGAGGGCGTTGCGCAGCGCCGCCATCTCCGCCTCGCCGCGGCGGGTCCATTCGCGGGCTTGCTCTTCCACCTTTCGCGAGGCCTGCAGCTCCGCCTCGAACTTCCGCTTCAGCTCCTCGAAGCGGGCCGACGCCGACTCGGCCAGCCGGCGCGCCTCCGCCTCGGCCGCCTTGCCCTCTTGCGCGCGCGCCTCGTACTGCGAAGCGCTCTCCTGCAGCTTCTGCCAGATCTCCTCTTCGGCCTTCTGGCGCGCCTGCTCGCGCTCGAGCGCCTCGGACAGCTGCGCCTTGTGCGTCCGGTTCTCCGCCTCGAGCCGCTCGCGGTTCGCCTCCAGCTCCCGGCGGCGTCGCTCCAGCGCCTCGCGCTCCTGCGCCAGCTGCTCCTTGAGGCGCTCGAGCTCGGCGCGCGCCGTCTGTGCCTGCTGCTGCGCCTCGGCCTGGGCGTCGACCGCCTCGCGCAGCCCCACCTCGTACTTCTCGCGCTGGCGCTCCAGCTCTTGCCGCTCGCCGCCGAGCCGGTCTTCGAGCTGATCGAGCCGCTGCCGTTGCTTCTCGATGTGCTCGCGCTCGTCGACCAGGGTGGCCCGCAGCACGTCGGCCTCGACGCGCACGCGGGTGGCGAGGCGGCGGGCTTCCTCCTCGCTGCTCTGCACCTCGGCCAGCCGGCGCTCGAGCTCCTGGCGCTTGGCGGTCTCCTCCTGCCGCTCGCGCTGGGCTGCCTCTTGCTGCCTCGCGACGGTGTGCTGCAGGTCGACCAAGCTCGCCCGGTCCGCCTCGCGCGCCAGCCGCAGGTCCTCGGCCGCAGCGTTCACCTTCGCCAGCTCGACGCGCAGCTCGCGCTCGGACGCGGTGCTCTCCTTCAGCTTTTGCTCGAGCTCCCGCCGGAGCTTCTCCTCCTCGGCGCGGACCTCGGCGAGCTCCGCCTGGTGCTGCTGCGTCTTCTTCTGCAGCCGTTCGATCTGCGTGCGGTCGGCGGCGCGGGCGCCGCGGAGCTCGTCGGCGTCGACCTGGGTCTTCTTCGCCGCGGCGCGGGCTTCCGCTGCGGCGGCCTTGGCTTCGGAGAGCTGCTGCTTGAGATCCCGCTCGAGCACCGCGCGCTTCTGCTCGTAGACCTCGCGCGCCGCGGCCTCGGCCTCCGCGGAGATCTTCTCCCGCAGCCGCGCCATCTTCTCTTCCTGCGCCTTGCGCGCGGCTTCGGCGGCGCGCTCCTCGGCCTCTCGGCGTTGGCGCTCGAGCTCGGCGCGGTGGGCCTGCGCCTCCTCGGCGACCGCCGTCAGGTACTCGGTGCCGAGCGACTGGGTCGCGGCGAGCAGCGCGGCGAGCTCGTCGAGGACAGGACCCGCATCGGCGTCGCGGGCGCGGGCGTCGGCGAGCAGGTAGCCCGCGTAGCCTTCACACATCTCGACGTTCTGCGGCTGCGCCTGCCAGGCCTTGCGGCAGAGCGCGAGCGCGTCGTCGCGGCGATCGATCTCCACGTAATACGCCGCCAGCTCGAGCACCTTGTCGACCGCGCGGAGCGAGCGCGCCACGCTCTCTTCGAGCTTCGGCAAGATCGTCGCGTCGATGTGCGCGCGCAGCCGCGCCAGCGCTTCGTCTTGCGCGCGGTCGACCACGATCACGAGCTGCGAATCAGAAGGGTTCTGCGGCTCCAAGCGCGCGGTGCCGGAGAGGCTCAGCGCGTCCTCGCGCGTGAGGGACAGCTTCAGCTCGAGGCTTTGGCCTTCGGAGAAGTCCTTGGACGGACGCAGCAGCAGCTCGCCGGCGCTGATCTTCGAGGTGTACGCGAAGGTCTTTCGACCATCGACCTCGAAGTCGATGCGCAGCATCGCTGGGAAGCGCACGAACGCGTCGAGCCGCTCGGTGGGCTCCGCCGAACCTTTGCGCCGCCCCCCCGAGCGTGTCCGTTTGGCGTCTCTCACGAGCACCTCGAAGCATAGGGAGCGCCGAAGACGCCCGTCGAGTCGGTGGCCGGTGCGCCGACCGGTGGCGTTGTCCTACACTCGCGCGCCCATGCGCCTCGTTTCGCTCCTGGTTCTCACCGCTTCGCTCGCAGCGTGGGCGGACACCGGCGGCCCCATCGACCTCTCGAACATCTGTTTCGACACCGCGGCGAAGCGCATCCGCTACGTGCGGAACTTCCACGACGAGAGCGGCTGTGGCGGGCAGCTCGTGAGCGCAGACCCGCGCACGCTGGCGACGCGCATCGAGCAGGACTGCGGCGACTTCTCGAGCGGGCCCGGGTGGCCCGCGACGTGCCAGCCGCTGCCGTACGTCAATATGGAGGGGGCGGGCGGGAAGCTCGAGGTGAAGTGGCTGGGGAAGGTGAACGCGCCCAAGCCGCGCGGGCACGACTCGGGCGAGCTGCCGCACCCGGATTTGGCGTTCCTCGGGTGTCCCGCGCGTTTGACGCTGTCGCTCGGAGAGGCGCGGCTGGGCCTGACGCACGAGCTCGCGTGTCAGTCGCCGGCCGGGACGATCGATGCGCTGCGCCTGCCGAGCGGAGCGCTCTTGTTGTTGCTGACCACCGCCTCGGGTTCGAGCTACCTGGAGCAGATCCCGCTGCGCGTGTGGAAGCCGAGCGCGCGCCTGCCGAAGCTCGAGCGGGGGCCAGGCGGCTTGTCGTTTCGACCCGAGATCCCCGCGAGCGCCATCGCGAAGAAGCTCAACGAGGTGGGCATGGGGCTGTACCGCGAGGCGCAGTACGCGCTCGCCGTGGAGTACTTCGGGCATGCCGTCGAGGCGCTCGGAGAGCCCGCGCCGCACATCGCCGCGTTCAACCAGGCCGCCACGCTGTCGAAGATCGGCAAGGTCGACGACGCGTTGGGCGTGATGGCCGCGCTCTTGTCGTTCCGCGCCGAGCGGGTGGAGTGGGCGAAGCGAATCGAGAAGGATCCGGACTTCGACAACGCGCGGAAGTCGCCGCGGTACGCCGAGCTGATCGATCCCAAGACCTGCTGCGTGTCGCTGTCGCGGCGCCAGTACCCCAGCGGCATCGACGTCACGCGCTGGGAGGAGGGCGTGCCGCACTACGTGGAGACGCGGCCGCTGGACGGAGGCGTTCGCTAGGCAGATGGCTTCGGGGCGGGAGCCGGAGTAGAAGCGCGGCGTGGCCTCCAGCACCGACATCAGCGCCGCCGTTCAGCACCAGCCCAACGTGCTGCTGCGGGAGTTCTGGAACCTCCCCAACATGCTCACGTTGGGGCGCATCGCGCTGATCCCCGTGTTCGTGTGGCTGACGTACGACGCCGATCCGCTCTACTCCGCCTGGGCCGCGATCGTCTTCGCGGTCGCCTCGGTGACCGACGTGATCGACGGCTGGCTCGCGCGGCGGTGGAACCTGATCACCGTCGTCGGCAAGTTCATGGATCCGCTCGCCGACAAGCTGATCGTGATGGCCGCGCTGGTGATGATGACGCGGCTGGGGCGCATCCCCGCGTGGATCGTCATCCTGCTGCTCTCGCGTGAGCTGATCGTCAGCGGCCTGCGCACCATCGCCGCGAGCGAAGGGCTGGTGATCGCCGCGGGGCAGGAAGGCAAGTGGAAGACCAGCCTTCAGCTCACCGGCATCATCTGTTTGTGCATTCACTACGTGCACCCGCTGAACCTGATCTGGTGGCAGGGCGAGGTCGACTACAACTTCGTCGGCAAGGGGCTGATGTACTTGTCCACCGCGTTCTCCGTGTGGAGCGCCGGGGCGTACTTTCGAGGCTTCTTGAAGCTGGTCGCGCAGCGGGGCGCCGCGCCGTAGCCGGTTAGACCGACCGCGCCGCCTTGCCGCTCTCGACTGGGGTGATGCTCGGGGTGCTCGCGCGTTCCTTGATCTGCAGCTCGGCGAAGATGCGCTCGCCCGCGCGGGTCTCGCGGACGATCTCTTCCCGGTAGAAGCGCTCGATGAAGGAGCGGAGCATCTGGCGGCTCTGGTGCGGCGTGAAGCCCACGCGGAGGGTGGAGAGCCGGCTCTTCAGCTCGGAGATCGAGGGGCAGCGCGCCTCGTGGGTCGGGCGGAGGCAGTCGAGGACGATGCTCTCCAGCTCGTCGGAGAGCGAGGGCGTGATGGCCTTCGGGCGGGTGCACTCCGCGGCGAACTTCTGGCGCATCGCCTCGTTGGGCGAGCCGAACCACGGGTAGCGGCCGCAGAAGAAGCGGTAGAGCAGAACGCCCATCGCGAAGACGTCGGAGCGCTCGTCCGGCGTCTGGCCGTTTTGCCGCTCCGGCGGGACGTGCGCTTCGGAGGAGACCGGCTCCGGGAGCAGCGCGAAGTTCGTCACGCGCGCGCGGCCGTCCGTGGTGAGGAGGATGTCGGAGGCCGTCAGGTTGCGGTGCGGCAGAGCGCGGCCCGTGGCTTGGTACGCGGCGAGGACGCCCGCGCAGATCTCCTGAGCCAGGTAGATGGCGATCGGCTCCGGCAGACGGGGGAAGTTGCGGTCTTTGGAGCGCTCGAGGAGCCCCGAGAGGGAGGGGCCCGGGACGTATTCGGTGACGAAGAAGAGCGAGTCCTTCTCCGCGCCGTGGAAGAGCGGGTGGATCAGGTTCGGGTGGGCGGCGCTCGAGAGGCGCTGGACGTGATCCGCGAGCGTTTCGACCAGGGCCGGCGCGTCGGTGAAGGACGAGCGGAGCAGGTGGAGGAGGAAAGGTTGGGTGGAGGCGCCCCACTTGCGTTCGCGGGCGAGGAAGAGCTCGAAGAAACCGACCGAGCCCAGCTCGTGGGTCGGGTGGAAGTGCTCATCGCAGAGGGGCGGGAAGGAAGGAGCTGCCCGGACCGCATGGATCATAGGATGCGCACCTCCGCGTCGAAAGGCGCACGTACCCTGACAGGTCGGGCAGCAAAGCGGAAGAGGGGGGCGCCGAAAAGATCAGGCGTTCGCCGCGCCGGAAAATGGATCCGCGAGCGGTGGAAGTCGCCTGGCACCCAGGCGAGCGAAGGTGACTCACGGGCCGCGTGCGGGAACCAGGCGAGACCAGAGGATCCGCGGCGTGGCAGCCCGCTTGCTCTTGTCGTGTTCCAGGAAGCGACGAGAGGAGCGCGTATGAAGTTTCGTTGTGGTGGCGCGAGCGTCGAAGTCGAGATCGAGGCCGCCGATGCAGTGTCGGCCGCGCGCGAGTACGCGAGGCAGTATCCCGAGGCCATGGTGGTGTGGACCGCGCGCTGCGGCGAGTCGGTGTGGAACCCCACGCGCAGTTTGAACGGCAGGCGGACGTACCACGTCGCGTGGCGGCTCCGAGCGCGGATCGCCAGCTAGGGGCTGTCCCTGATTATTTGAGCCACAAAACGATCGCGACGACATGAAGGA
>CAZEDU010000143.1:0-12202 GCA_964511185.1 uncultured Myxococcaceae bacterium
CTGCGGGCCTGTACGTGCTCCAGCTCGTGCAGGGGCGCGTCGAAGGGCAGGTGCTGCTCACCGTCAGCGACCTGACGGTGCAGGTGAAGCAGACCGACGGCCAGGTGCTGGTGCGGGTGGCCGGGCGGGACCAGAAGCCCAAGAGCGGCGCGCGCGTGAAGGTGCGCGGGACGGGCGCGGTGCTCGAGGCGACCACCGACGAGAACGGTGAGGCCTGGGTGAAGACCGAAGAGCCGCGGCTGCTCGTCACCACCGCGTTGGGAGCGGATCTCGCGCTGGTCGACACGGACTTCTACTCGACGCTCGCGGTGACGCCCGACGTGTTCATCTACACCGACCGGCCGATCTACCGACCGGGTGACGAGCTCAAGTTCCGCGGCATCGCGGGCGGCCCGACTCGTTCCTGCAGCGCCTGTTCGGTGGCCGTGCGCGCTCGGTGACCGTTCGTCTCTCCTCGCACGACAACCGTGAGGCGAAGGCGCAGGTGCCCATCGACGAGTTCAGCTCGTTCGACGGCGCGCTCAAGGTGCCGGGCGATTGGCCGGCGGGCGTGGTGCGGGTGACGGCCACGTTGGAGGACCGGCCCCACCAGAGCGAGGCCCGGGTCCAGGAGTACGTGAAGCCGACCTTCTATTTGGAGGTGGAGACCGAGGGCGAGACGGTGCAGCCGAGCGGGACGCTCCAGGCGAAGGTGCGCGCCCGCCGCTACGCCGGCGGCGTGCCGAAGAGCACCCGCTACGAGGTCTTCCTCTACAGGAGCTCGCTCGATGCGCCCACGTGGGTGGACGACGCGGGGCGGGGAGGGCAGGGGAGCGAGGTCACCTACGGCAGCGCCTCCACCACCGAGGGGCAGCTGAGCGTTCCGCAGCGGCTCTACTCGTCGGTCGCCGAGCGCATGCGGCGCGGTGAGGTGGACGACGACGCCTGGGCGACGGCCGCGGCGTTCGACGAGAAGGGCGAGGCGGAGATCGAGATCCCGGTGCCGCCCTTGGCGCCGGGCGACGAGCGAATCCCCTATCGTTATTCGTTGAGCGTTCGTGCTCGGGACGACCAGGGGACGTTCGCCTCGGGCGCGAGCACGTTGTTCCTCTCGCCGACGGAGCTGCTCGGCGCCGTCGCGACGAGCGCGAAGATCGTCAAGGCGGGCGCCGATGCGTCGCTCTCGGTGCGCTCCACCACCTTGTCGGGGAAGCCGAAGGCCGGGATCGCGGGGAGCGTGATCTTCGTGCTGCGGCGCGCGTCGGGTGAAGAGAAGGAGCTGCAGCGCTCGGACTTCAAGACCCAAGAGGGCGGGGGGTGGCGCGCCGCGGTGCCGACGAAGGAGATCGGCCAGGTGCTCGCCCGGGTGACGTTGAACGCCGAGAAGGGCGAGCCGTGGCAGGGGGAGGCGTCGCTGCTCGTCGCGGGCGACAAGAACGAGCCGGTCGCCCGGGTGGCGGCGCTCACGCTGGAGTCCTTGGGGAGCTGGGTCGAGCCGGGCGGTGAGGCCGAGCTGGTCGCGCTGATGCCAGAGGGCTGGGGCGAGCGCGGGCGCGACGAAGGCTCGGTGTGGCTCACGCTCTCGGGCGCGACCCTGTTCGGCACGCAGCGGCTGACGCTCAGCGGAAGGACGCTGGTGCACCGCTTCCCCATCGAGAAGCGGTTCGGCACGGTGGTCTACGCGTCGGTGGCCTACCCGTCGTCGAGCGGCCGCTGGGAGGAGCGCACGGTGCCGTTTCGCATCGTCCCTTCCGAGCGCACCCTCTCGGTCGCGATCACGCCCGCCCAGCGCGAGGTGCGGCCGCTCGCCCATCAGTCGATCGATCTACGCGTGACGGACGCGAAGGGCCGGGGCGTCGTCTCCCAGCTGTCGGTCGGCGTGGTCGACAAGGCGGTCTACGCGGTGCAGTCGGAGTTCCGACCCAAGGTGCTCGAGTTCTTTTACCCGCTGGGCCGCAACAACGTGGCGAGCTTCCACTCCGTGGAGTTTCAGGGCTACGGCTATGGGGAGGCGCTGGCCCGCGCGTTCGGCAGGCTGCCGTCGCACGCCTTCGCCTCGGTGAAGCCGCCGACGCGTCAAGCGAAGGATCAGGACCGGGACACCGCGTTCTGGACGGCGAAGGTCGTGACGGACGCGGAGGGGCGCGCGTCGGTGCGCTTCCCGATGCCGTCCAATCAAACGCTGTGGGTGGTGACCGCGGTGGCGGCCGACGCGTCGGGCCGGTTCGGCGAGGGGACGTCGGAGTTCGCCAGCCGAGGCGGCCCGATGCTCGTCACCTCGGCGCCGTTGTTCCTGCGGGAGGGCGACGAGGCGACGGGATCGGTGCGCGTGACGCCTGGCGCGAACGCGAGCCGCCCGCTCGAGCTCTCTCTCGGCGTCACGGGCGCGGGCGCGCTCACCGCGCAGTCCGGCAGCGCCGCGGTGCGGCTGGAGCCGAAGGACGAGCGCGTGGTGCCCTTCACCTTGGCCGCGAAGAGCGCCGGCAGCGGCGAGCTGACGCTGGCCGCGAGCGGGGCGGAGGCGCTGCTCCAGGAGCGCCGTCGGCTCGTGGTGCGCGGCGGATGGATCGAACGGCCGGTGCAGGTGAGCCGCTGGGGAGGAGGAGAGCTCACGCTCCCGCCCGGCGCCGTGCAGGGCGACCTGGAGCTGGTGCTGCAGCCGTCCATCGTCGAGGCGGCGCTCACCAACGTGCGCGCGCTGCTCGACTACCCCTACGGTTGCCTGGAGCAGCTGGTGAGCACGACCATCCCCAACCTGGCGCTCCATCAGGTGCTCGAGCGGACCGGCGCGCTCGCGCGGCTGGACACGTCGAGCCAGGAGCTGCTCGCCGAGGCCCGCTCGCGCGCCGTGATGGGCACCCAGCGCATCCTGAACCTGGCCGTGAAGGGAGGCGGCTTCACGTGGTTCGGTGGTTACTCGGAGCCGAGCGTTCCGCTCACCCTCGTCGCGCTCGACGGCCTGAGCTACGCCGTCGAGGCCGGCCTGGTCGAGCGGTTGGACACGCGCATCGTCGAGTCGGCGCGTTGGCTCGAGTCGCAGGGCGGGCTCCCCACCGAGTGGGAGGCCACGCGCGCCTACGTGCTCGCGCGCCTGGAAGGCGCGAAGCAGGCCGCCCGGGTCCGCTCGCTCATCCTCTCGGGCACCCTCACCGATCCGTACAGCATCGCGCTGGCGGTGCTGGCGGCGGAGCGCGCGCGCATCCTCGAGGAGCCGGCGATGCACGCGCAGATCACCCAGCTCGCCGCGCGCAGCCGAGACGCGATGTTCCAGCCGGTGGCGCTCAGGACCGACTCGGAGGCCTTCTGGCGCTACCCGCTGCGGCCGGTCGGGCTCACCGCGATTCTGGCCCACGCGGCGTCGTTCGGAGAGCTGGACGTGGCGAAGACGCGCCAGCGTGTCCTCGACGCGTTGAGCGGACCGTCCCTGTCGACGTTCGATCGCGGCACGCTGATCCTCCACAGCCTCTGGCTCATCGAGCGCGACGCGAAGGCGTTCAAGCGCATGGGCCCGCCGAAGGTGACCGGTCCGTCGAAGTCGACGGCGTTCGCGCCGTTCGGCATGGGGTTGAAGGCGGTCATCCCGGGCGACACGCGCCGCCTCGAGGTGGGCAGCTTCGACGGCGTGGCCACGCTGCGGGCGACCCACCGCGTGCCGCTCGATCAGGTCCAGGCCGCCGAGAACGGCATGTCGATCACCCGCCGCTACTTCGTCCTGCGCTCCAATGGCCTGACGCCGATCTCGGAGGGCGAGGGCGTCGCGCAAGGCGAGGAGGTGTTCGTCGAGCTGACCATCGACGCGAAGGACGAGAGCCGGACCCGCTCCGCGTACTACGTCGTCGAGGACTCCGTGCCGGCCGGCTTCGTCGCGTTGACCGAGGACAAGATCTACCGCGCGCCGCCGTATGCCTTGCCGCTCGCGTCGGAGTCGCTCAAGCGCCGGAGCGTCGACGCCGAGCGCGTGACGTTCTTCTTCGAAGAGCCGGCGTGGTGGAGCCGGCGCGCGAAGACGTTTGGCTACGTCATGCGCGCGCAGTTCCCGGGCAGGTTCTGGGCGCCGCCCGCCCGAATCGAGGACATGTACGCGCCGATGGTTCGCGGCAACACGGCGGCGGCCACGCTGAGCGTCCGGGCGTCCGAGGTGAAGTGATGCCGAGCGCCTGGCTCGTGCTCGCCACGTCGTTCGCGGCGACGCCGACGTTCGCCACCGACGGTGCGCTCGAGCCGCAAGCGGCGATCGCCGCCGAGGCCGCGCAGGCTTGGGAGTCGATCGCGCGTCGGGCCGGCGCGCTCACGGCCCCGCCGGCGCGCGTCGAGATCCGCAAGGCGCACGGGCTCGCGCCCGACACGAACGGGCGCAGCGCGCCCGGGCGCATCGAGCTGCGCCAGAACGAGCCCTGGACGCTCGACGCGGCGCTGCGGCAGGCGCTTCGGCACGAGGTCGCGCATCAGGTGTTGTACGCGCGCTGCCCGGCGGCCGCGGAGGACCGGCTCTTTCACGAAGCCTTCGCGGTGGCGACGAGCGGCGAGGAAGGCCTCTGGACCGAGGAGGAGTACCGCTCCGCCTACCGCGCCCGCGACGTCCTGAGGACGGCCCGCGTGGATTCGCGCGCCGGGCGTCGAGCGCTGTCGCGGCTGCTCGCCGACGCGCCGAAGAAGGATGGTCTGCCGCTGCCGCTCGCGGAGCGCCTTCGCGTGTGCGACCGCGCGGCGCGCTGGAGGCCGATGGCCATCGAGGAGCTGGTCGCGGGCGCGGGCGAGCCGCAAGACGCGTGGATTGTCCTGAGCCGCCATTCGGGCGAGGTGTTGGAGTCCAGCGGCGCGGTCGACGTGGGCATGCCCTTCGGCTCGACCTTGAAGCCGTTCGTGGTGGCGGACGCGCGCGCGCGCGGAAAGCCGCCGCCGGTCTTGCCCGTTCGGCGCGACCGGGAGGGCTGGGAATGCGGGCAGGGGGCGGGGCGGGCGATGACCGCCGACGAAGCGCTCGCCCGGTCATGCAACGGCTACTTCCTCGACTGGGCGGCGAAGGACCCGGAGTCCTTCCGGTTGGGCCGCTACGCGGAGCTGCTCCTCGCGCTCGGCCTCTCCTCGGCGCCGGAGGAGGCCGCCGAGGCGATCGGGCTGCGCCCCGCGCTCACCTTGAGCCCCGGCGCGCTCGCGCAGGCCTACCGCGTGTTGGCGGAGGACGCGCCGGAGGTGATCGAGGCGCTCGAGTCGACGGCGCGAATCGGCACCTTGGCGAGCCTGTCGCTCGAGGGCTCCGGCCTGGCGCTCAAGACCGGCACCGTGCGCGCGCTCGACACCACCCCTCGGCTCGGGTGGGTCGTCGCCGTGACGCCCGAGGTGGTCGCCGTCTGGGCGCGCGCCCGCGTCGCGCCGCGCACCTTCGCGCCGCAGCTCCCGGCGGCGCTGGCCCGGGTCGCCGCCGTGGAGCGCCTCCGGAGCGTCGAGGCGCAGACCTTCGCGCTGTTGAACGAGGACCGCGTCGAGGCGAGCTGCCCGGGCGTCGGCCTGGCGGTGGGAGCGGCGGCGCTGAGGCTCGCCCCGGCTGGCTTCTCCTCGCTCGCCCAGCTCTCCCGCGCCGGGCGCGCGGTGTGCCTCGGCGCGCCGTGGCTCGTCCGCTTTCCGGGCCTCGACGCGCGCGGCCGCGCGTACGCCGGCACCTTCGCCTGGTCGCCTCCGAGCCCCTATCGGCCACCGGCGGGCGTGGCGCTCACCGAAGGGGAGCGGCGCGCGCGGCGCGGCGCGAGCTTCGTGTTCCGCACCACGGCGCTTCGATACGTGAGCGGTGTGCTGGAAGCGGAGGACGGGACCTTGCGAGGCGCGCCGCGCGAGGCGCTCGCTCGGGTGGTCCTGCACAACGCGAGGCACAGCCGGCATGTGGGCCGGCCGGTCTGCGACACCACGCACTGCCAGGTGCTCAAGGGGACCGGCAACGCGCGCGCGGAGGAGAAGCAGGCGCTCCTTCAAGGCGCGCTGCCCTTCGCTGGTTGGCTGCCGTTCTCGCAGGGCGGCGAGGCGCCGTGGCGGGAGGCGCGGGCGGTCTCCCAGGTGGAGCGGGTGCTCGGCGCGAACCTGGAGGGCCTGCGCTTCGCCGACGGGAAGGTCACGTTCGCTCGAACCGTGAACGACGGCGCGGCGGTGTTCGACGCGTTGGAGTCGTGGCCCTGCGAGGTGCTTCGATCGCGGCTGAAGCTGCCGTCGTGCCCTTCGCGGGCGTCGCGGAACGGCGGCGAGCTGATCTTCGAAGGCCAGGGCCGCGGCCACGGCGAAGGGCTCGACGTCGAGTGGGCGAAGAAAAGTGGCTTGTCGGCGGGTGCGATCTTGAACGCGGCCTACGGAAGTCGCAGATTCCGCGGGCAATGAACGCGCAAATCATCGACGGAACGGCGCTCGCGGCGAAGGTCCGCGCCCAGGTGAAGGAAGAGACGGCGAGCTTCATCCGAGCCCGAGGCATCACGCCGGGCATCGCGGTGGTGCGCGTCGGTGGGGACCCCGCCTCGAAGATCTACGTCACCTCGAAGATCAAGGCCGCGGCCGAGGTGGGCTTCAACTCTTGGGAGCATCACCTCGACGAGAATGCCACCCAGGGGGCCGTGCTCGAGCTCCTGCACCAGCTGAACAACGACCCGGCGGTGCACGGCATCCTGGTGCAGCTGCCGCTCCCCAAGCACCTCGACGCCGACGCGCTGCTCTTCGCGATCGAGCCCAAGAAGGACATCGACGGCTTGCACCCGATGAGCGCGGGCCTGCTCGCGCAGGGCCGCCCAGGCCTTCGTCCCTGCACGCCGTTCGGCATCATGCGCATGCTCGAGGAGATCCGCGTCGACCCGTCGGGCAAGAAGGCGGTGGTGGTCGGCCGCAGCAACATCGTCGGCAAGCCCATGGCGATGCTGCTGCTCGGGGCGCACGCCACGGTCACCATCTGCCACAGCCGGAGCGACGTGCCGTTCGAGGTGCGTCAGGCCGACATCGTCGTCGCCGCGGTGGGCGTGCCCGAGCTGGTCAAGGGCGAGTGGATCAAGCCCGGCGCGGTCGTGATCGACGTCGGCATGAACCGCGGACCGGACGGGAAGCTCAAAGGCGACGTCGAGTTCGCCGCGGCGGCGGAGCGCGCTTCGTTCATCACCCCAGTGCCCAAGGGCGTCGGACCGATGACGGTGGCGATGTTGATGCGCAACACGCTGCTCGCCGCCCACCACTGAGCCCGCAAGTCGCTACCGACTCCTCAGCGCGCTCACGATCATTCGCGTCGCCGGCGATCGGTTCAGCGTATAGAAGTGAATCCCCGGCACGCCGCGCGAGAGCAGCTCCACGCACTGCACCGTCGCGTGCGCCACGCCGAGCTGCATCAACGCCTCCGGGTTGTCCTTCGCGCGGTCGAGCTGCAGCTGCAGCCGCATCGGAATCGTCGCGCCGCACATCCGCACGAACCGATTCACCTGCTCGTAGTTCGTGATCGGCATGACGCCCGGGACGATCGGCACGTTGATGCCCGCGCGGCGCGCCCGCTCGACGAAGTCGAAGTAGAACGCGTTGTCGAAGAACAGCTGCGTGATGACGAAGTCGAGGCCGGCGTCGACCTTCGCCTTCAGGTGCTTGAGGTCGTCATCGCGCGACGCTGTCTCCACGTGTCCTTCTGGGTAGCACGCGCCGCCCATGCAGAAGGCGTAGTCCTTCTCCCGAATGAACCCGATCAGCTCACGGGCGAATTGAAATCCGCCCGGAACCGCTTGAAAGGAAGCCTGGCCCTTCGGCGGATCGCCGCGCAGCACGAGCAGGTTCTCGAGCTTGGCCGCGCTCAGCGTATCGAGCACCGCCTGGATCTCCTCCCGCGTGTGCCCGACGCACGTCAGGTGCGCCATCGCCTCGATGCCGGTCTCGCGCCGGATCTGCCCGACCAGCTCGATCGTGCGGTCGCGCGTGCTGCCCCCGGCGCCGTAGGTAACCGATACAAACCCGGGATCGAGGCTCTTCAGGTCGTCGAGCGTCTGCCACAGGCTCGCCAATCCCTCCTCGGTCTTCGGAGGCAAGAACTCGAACGATAAGCAGGGGTTCGACGGGTTGAGACAGTTCCGAATCTTCATGTGAAGACGAGCTTTTGGCAGATGCGCGCGCCCTGGGAAAGTGCCATTGCGAAGCCTTGAAGCGCTCCCACCGCCGGTATACACCGCCGGTCTTCCGCGAGGAGCACACATGGTCCGCCAGACACCGCTGAATGCCGCCCACCGCAAGCTGGGCGCGCGCATGGTCGACTTCGCGGGCTGGGACATGCCGGTCCAGTATTCCAGCATCATCGCGGAGCACGAGGCGGTGCGAAGCGCGGCCGGCCTCTTCGACGTCTCGCACATGGGCGAGATCGAGTTCTCCGGCAAGGGCGCCCTCGAAGCGGTCAACCGCCTCATCACCAACGACCTCGCCCGCTGCGCGGACGGGCAGGCGGCCTACGCTGGCCTGCTGAACGAGCGCGGGGGCTTCGTCGACGACGTCGTCGCCTACCGCTTCTCCCCAGAGCACATCTTCATCTGCGTGAACGCCGGCAACCGCGACAAGGACTTCGCGTGGATGGGCCAGAAGGCCGCCCAGGTCGCGCCGAAGAACCGCAGCGACGACTGGGCGCAGATCGCCATCCAGGGACCGAAGGCGCCCGGCATCGTGCAGCGGCTCGCCTCCAAGGACGTGAGCGCCATCGGCACCTACCGCTTCACCACCGGCGCCGTCGCCGGCGTCGAGTGCATCGTCTCGCGCACCGGCTACACGGGTGAGGACGGCTTCGAGCTGTACTGCCCGCCGCGCGACGCCGAGAAGCTCTGGTTCGCGCTGCTCGAGGAAGGCAAGGGCGACGGCCTCATCCCCGCCGGGCTGGGCGCGCGCGACAGCCTGCGCACCGAGATGAAGTACGCGCTGTACGGCAACGACATCGACGACGACCACACGCCGCTCGAGGCGGGGCTCGGCTGGATCGTGAAGTGGGACAAGGGCGACTTCATCGGCCTCGACGCGCTGAGGAAACAGAAAGAGCAGGGCGTCGGCCGCAAGCTCGTCGGCTTCGAGCTCACCGAGCCTGGCATCCCGCGCGCCCACTACGCGATCCTGCAGGACGGTCAGAAGGTCGGCGTGGTGACCTCGGGCACGATGGGGCCGTCGGTCAAGAAGGCGATCGGCATCGGCTACGTCCCGCCGGCGCTCGCAGCGGAAGGATCGACCTTCCACGTCGAGATTCGCGGTCGCCCGGTGGCGGCGCGCGTCGTGAAGACGCCGTTTTGGAAGAAGACCTAAACCGAAGGATCAACGCACATGGCGGACTATCCGAAGAACCTGAAGTACTCGAAGGACCACGAGTGGGCCCGCGTGGAGGGGCAGGTGGTCGTCGTGGGGGTCACCTTCCACGCGCAAGAGGCGCTCGGCGACGTCGCGTACGTCGAGCTGCCGAAGGTCGGCGACGCGCTGACCCAGGGCAAGCCGTTCGGCGTCATCGAGTCGACCAAGGCGGTGTCCGAGCTCTTCGCGCCGATCAGCGGCAAGGTCACCAAGGTGAACACCGAGCTCACCAAGTCGCCGCAGATCGTGAACCAGGACCCGTACCAGAAGGGCTGGATCCTCGAGGTCGAGCCTTCGGACTTGAAGCAGCTCGACGCGCTCCTCGACGCCGCCGCGTACGAGAAGCTGCTCGCCGATTCGCCGAGCTAGCGCGAAGCCGTTTCGCCGT
The DNA here is from genome assembly GCA_964511185.1 of uncultured Myxococcaceae bacterium. GTDB lineage: Bacteria > Myxococcota > Myxococcia > Myxococcales > Myxococcaceae > CAZEDU01. Next base: position 9,686 of record CAZEDU010000143.1, read on the forward strand.
TATGCATCTGTCTTCATCCTCGCCGAGGATTTGACCTCCATGGCCGTCGACCTCTCGTTCACTGACACCTTCCCCCGGCGCCACATCGGCCCCACCGACGCCGAGCTGAAAGAGATGCTCCGCGCCATCGAGATCACCTCGCTCGACGCGCTCATCGAGCAGACCGTGCCGAAGCAGATTCGGCTCGAGCGGCCGCTCCAGCTGCCGGCCGCGAAGGGCGAGTTCGAGCTGCTCGAGGAGCTGGAGCAGATCGCCTCGAAGAACCAGATCTTCAAGTCGTACTTGGGGATGGGCTACCACGACACCATCACGCCCGGCGTCATCTTGAGGAACATCTTCCAGAACCCGGGCTGGTACACGCAGTACACGCCGTACCAGGCCGAGATCTCGCAGGGCCGCCTGGAGGCGCTGCTCAACTTCCAGACGATGGTCGCCGATCTCACCGGGCTCGAGATCGCCAACGCCTCGCTGCTCGACGAGGGCACGGCGGCCGCCGAGGCGATGACGATGATGCGCGCGCTCAAGGGCAGCGACGGCAAGGTCTTCTTCGTCTCGGACGCGTGCCACCCGCAGACCATCGAGGTCGTGCGCACCCGCGCCAGCGCGCTCGACATCCAGGTCGTCGTCGGCGACCACCGCGCGTGGGACTTCAAGCGTCCAACGTTCGGCGCGCTGTTGCAGTACCCGATGACGGACGGGTTGATCGTCGACGACCGCGGCTTCATCGAGAAGGTGCACGCGCAAGACGGCCTGGTGGTCATGGCGGCGGACATCCTGTCGCTCGCGCTCCTGACGCCCCCGGGAGAGCTCGGCGCCGACGTGGCGGTCGGCTCGGCGCAGCGGTTCGGGGTCCCGCTCGGCTACGGCGGTCCGCACGCGGCGTTCTTCGCCACCAAGCAGGAGTACGCACGCCACATCCCCGGTCGCATCATCGGCGTGTCGGAGGACGCGCGGGGCAAGCGGGCGCTGCGCATGGCGCTGCAGACGCGCGAGCAGCACATTCGGCGCGAGAAGGCGACCAGCAACATCTGCACGGCGCAGGTGCTCCTCGCGGTGATGGCGGGAATGTACGCGGTGTACCACGGCCCCAAGGGCATCCGGGCGATCGCCGAGCGCGTGCACGGGATCGCCGTGGTGCTCGCCGCGGGCCTCAAGAAGCTCGGCTTCAAGGTCCGCCACGATCAGTTCTTCGACACCGTCCGCGTCGACGGCACGCCGGAGCAGCTGCGCGCGATCCACGCGGCGGCCGAGGCGCGGAGGATCAACCTGCGCGCCTTCGACGAGAAGTCGGTCGGCATTGCGCTCGACGAGACCGTGTCCCGGTCCGACCTGGAGACGCTCTTCGCGGTCTTCAACGGCGGCAAGGCGCTGCCGTTCCTGGTCGACGAGCTCGCCAAGGAAGCGAAGCCGGTCCTCGCCGGCGCGAGCAAGCGCACCAGCGCGTACCTGACGCACCCCATCTTCAACCGGTATCACTCCGAGACCGAGATGCTGCGGTACATCCGCATGCTCGAGTCGCGCGACCTGTCGCTCACGCACTCGATGATCCCGCTCGGCTCGTGCACCATGAAGCTCAACGCCACGAGCGAGATGAGCCCGGTGACCTGGCCGCAGTTCGGGCGCCTGCACCCATTCGCGCCCGGCAAGCAGGCGGCGGGCTACCAGGTCATCTTCAAGCAGCTCGAGGCGATGCTCGCCGAGATCACCGGGTTCGCGGCGGTGTCGCTGCAGCCGAACGCCGGCTCTCAGGGCGAGTACGCGGGCCTGCTGGTCATTCGCCAGTACCAGGCGGCGCGCGGGCAGGGACACCGGAAGGTGGTGCTGATTCCGCAGTCGGCGCACGGCACCAACCCGGCGTCGGCGGTGATGGCCGGCTACCAGGTCGTCGTGGTGAAGACCGACGAGCGGGGCAACATCGACGTCACCGACTTGAAGTCCAAGCTCAGCGAGCACCGCGATCAGGTCGCCGCGCTGATGGTCACCTATCCCTCGACCCACGGCGTCTTCGAGGAGCAGATCAAGGACATCTGCAGCGTGGTGCACGAGGCGGGCGGCCAGGTCTACATGGACGGCGCCAACATGAACGCGCAGGTCGGGCTCTGCCGGCCGGGGGACTTCGGCGCCGACGTTTGTCATTTGAACCTGCACAAGACCTTCTGCATCCCGCACGGCGGCGGCGGCCCGGGCATGGGCCCCATCTGCGTCGCGTCACATCTGGCGCCGTTCCTGCCCACGCACCCGGTCGTCCCGGTCGGAGGCGAGAAGGGCATCGGGCCCATCTCCGCGGCGCCGTGGGGCAGCGCGAGCATCCTGCTCATCTCGTGGGTCTACATCTCGTTGATGGGCGCCGAGGGGCTGACGCAGGCCACCAAGGTCGCCATCCTCAACGCGAACTACATCGCCAAGCGGCTGGCGGGGCACTACCCGGTGCTGTACCGAGGAGAGAAGGGGCGCGTCGCGCACGAGTGCATCCTCGACACGCGGCAGCTCAAGAAGACCGCCGGCGTCGAGGTCGAA